>NZ_JAVRFJ010000004.1:0-348932 GCF_031845845.1 Streptomyces gottesmaniae | reverse complement strand
GCGCCACCCGCAAGCAGGCCCTGCAGCGCGCCGCCCGCGCGCTGGAGGAGTTCACCGTCGAGGGCATGGCCACCGCGATCCCCTTCCACCGCGCGGTCGTCACCGACCCGGCCTTCGCTCCCGAACTCACCGGTTCCACGGACCCCTTCACCGTCCACACCCGCTGGATCGAGACCGAGTTCGTCAACACCATCCAGCCCTTCGCGGCCCCCGCCGACACCGACACCGACGACGACACCGACCGCGAGACCATCGTCGTCGAGGTCGGCGGCAAACGCCTGGAGGTCTCCCTGCCCGCCGCCCTGGGCATGACCCTGGCCCGCACCGGCCTGGCCGCCGGCGCCAAGCCCAAACGCCGCGCGGCGAAGAAGTCCGGCCCGGCCGCCTCCGGCGACACCCTCGCCTCGCCCATGCAGGGCACCATCGTCAAGGTCGCCGTCGAGGAAGGCCAGGAAGTCAAGGAAGGCGACCTCGTCGTCGTCCTGGAAGCCATGAAGATGGAACAGCCCCTCAACGCCCACCGCTCCGGCACCATCAAGGGCCTCACCGCCGAAGTCGGCGCCGCCCTCACCTCCGGCGCCGTCATCTGCGAGATCAAGGACTGACCCGCACAACCGGACAACCGCCTCCCCGCGCCCCACGCTTCAGGGGCGCGGGGACACGAACGAGAAGCCGGCACTCACGTAGGGAAGGGACAGCGCCCAGCTGAGTTGGGCGGGGACGGTCGCTGGACCAGCAAGCAGTTCGTGGGTGCGCGATAGGTTGCCCACCATGAAAGAACTCGGATCTGTCGCTTGGCCGCCTGTCCCGGTGAAGACCGAGCGGCTCGTGTTACGCGAGCCCGAGGCCCGGGACCGTGCGGCGTTCATTGAACTGCTGTCGTCACCCGAGGTGCACACCTACCTCGGCGGCCCCCGCCCGCGTGACGAGCTTGAGCGCGAGATGCCCGGAGTGCCCGAGCTGTGGACCGGGAGCTTCGTCGTTGAGCTCGACGGGGCCATGATCGGCCACATCCTGCTCAGGAGAGCCCCGGCGCATCATCGCCCGGCTGCCGCGGGGAAGGCAGATCTCGGTTTCCTGTTCCTGCCGCGAGCGTGGGGATTCGGGTACGCCACCGAGGCGTGCGCGGCGGCACTCGACTGGTTCGACGGCGTCCTTCCCGGCGAGCCGGTGGTGCTCACGACCCAGACCGCCAACGTCGGCTCGATACGTCTCGCGGCCAAGCTGGGGTTCACCGAGGTGGAGCGATTCCATGCCTGGGACGCCGAGCAGTGGCTCGGCCGGCGGTCTCCGGTCACGCCGTCCGCTGAGCGCGCTTGACAGGGGTGGTGGGCCGACGGTGTTGGGGCGCTGGGCACCCCGCGGTAGATGGTCGAAGTGGCGGCGGCCCCAGAGGCGAATGAGCGTCCCGCACCCCTCCACCCAGTCAGTTGCTTGGTGCAACGTGCTAAATTCGCAGTATGTTGGGCCAAACGTACGACAGCCAGCTGTGCTCCATCGCCAGGACTCTGGAGGTGGTGGGCGAGCGCTGGACCTTGCTGATCATTCGCGACGCGCAGCTCGGCCTGCGCCGGTTCGAGGAGTTTCAGGACAGTCTCGGCATCGCACGCAATGTGCTCACCAACCGCCTCTCCAAGCTGGTCGACGAGGGGCTGCTGGATCGGGTCAGTTACCAGGAGCGGCCGACCCGCTACGAGTACCAGCCGACGAGCAAGGCCAAGGCCCTGCTCACAGCGGTGCTCGCTCTGATGCACTGGGGCGATGAGTACGCCGCGGATCCGGCCGGCCCTCCGCGGATCGCCAGCCATGCGGGATGCGGAGGCAACGTCCGGGATCAGCTCGTGTGCACCGGCTGCGGACAGGTGGTGGGCCCGGACGCGGTTCACCTGCTTCCCGGCCCGGCGCTGACCGACCAGCCGGCCTGACATCGAAGACGCTCCTCAACGGTCCTGCCCCCACCGGCTGGGGTGAGTGACGAGTCGCGATCAGTTCGCGCTCAGGGGCGATGTCTTCCCGGGCTTGGCCTGTTCACCAGACACCGCAACGACGCCCCTCCGTGGCGCGATCTGTCGCGCCGCTGACGGCGAGCGCCGCCCGTCGGGGTGGCGTTCGCCGCGACTGCGGAGACGGTGACCGGCGGCGCGCAGTCCGCCCCTGCCTGAGCAAGGGGCGTATCCGCTGACCTCTCGCCGCGTTCTACGCCTCCGTCTCCCTTTTCTCCCTGGCGGCAGCGGTAGTCGACTGTCGTCGGGCGGCGAATCCCGGGCCGCACCTCCCGCCTCTGGCCGCCGGGAGTGCACCACCCGAGCGCGGGCCACCCTCGCGGTTCAGCGAACAGAACCGCTGAAGTCCCCCTGCCGACCCGGCCGTTGGGCTCGGATGCAGTGGAGACGCAACAGAATGATCACGACTCCAAGCAAAGTTGCTTCACGAAACGCACCCGGTTAAGGTTCGAGTTGCTTCATGAAACTTGCTCGCACCCACCGTGAGGTGACGCTCGATGGCCAGGAACAAACTCGAAGACCATCCCACCGTCGTCCAAGCCCGCCGACGCGACCGCTCCACCGCCCGGCCCACCGAGCCGCTGGACGCGGCGTGGCTGCGCCAGCTGTGTCTAGACGCGGGCGCGGACGACGTCGGCTTCGTCGAGATCGACCGGCCGGACATCTCCGACCAGCGAGAGGACCTGAGCGCCGCGCTGCCGGGTGTCCGGACGTTGATCAGCTTCGTGACCCGAATGAACCGGGAGAACATCCGCACTCCCGCGCGCTCGGTCGCCAACCTGGAGTTCCATCACACGGGCGACCACACCAACGAGGTCGGTCGTCACGTGGTGGGCGAGCTGGAAGCGATGGGCGTGCGCGCCATCAACCCCGCTATGGGTTTTCCGATGGAGATGGACAATTTCCCCAGGAAGGCGTGGGTCGTCTCGCACAAGCCGGTCGCCGTGGCGGCGGGGCTCGGCAAGATGGGTATCCATCGCAATGTCATCCACCCCAAATTCGGCAACTTCATCCTGCTGGGCACCATCCTCATCGACGCCGAGGTCAGCGAAAACACCCGGCCGATCGAGTACAACCCCTGCCTGGAATGCAAGCTGTGCGTGACTGCCTGCCCGACCGGGGCGATCGCCTCCGACGGTCACTTCAACTTCTCCGCCTGCTACACGCACAACTACCGCGAATTCATGGGTGGCTTCGGCGACTGGGCCGAGCAGGTCGCGGAAAGCCGTAACGCCCACGACTACCGGGCGCGAGTGAGCGACAGCGAGAGCGCCTCGATGTGGCAGAGCCTGTCCTTCGGCGCCAACTACAAAGCGGCCTACTGCATGTCGGTCTGCCCGGCCGGCGAGGACGTCATCGGGCCCTGGCTGGACGACCGCAAGGCACACCTGACCCAGGTCGTACGTCCTCTGATGGACAAGGAGGAGACCGTCTACGTCGTCCCGGGCTCCGACGCCGAGCAGCACGTGAGCGACCGGTTCCCGAACAAGCGCACGAAGCATGTGGCGATGAGCTTGCGAGCCAACAGCATCGACGGTCTGGTGGAAGGCCTGCCGCTGATCTTCCAGCGCGAACAGGCCAAGGACATCTCCGCCACCTACCACTTCACCTTCACCGGCGACGAGTCCCGGCAGATCACCGTGACCATCCGCGACCGCGCACTCGATGTCGCCGACGGACATCACGGTGAGCCGGATCTCAGGATCACCGCCGACACGCGCACCTGGCTGCGTTTCCTCGCCAAGCCGTCGATGTTGGCGTGGGCGCTGGTGCGTCGCCAGATCAAGCTGCAGGGCTCCCCACGACTGCTACGTGACTTCGGCCGCTGCTTCCCGTCCTGACCGGCCAGAAGCCAGAAAAGAAAACAACACCGAATCCTCACTGTGAGAATGGAAAGGCGGATCATGAGCACTCTCGGCGCCGACGTCGAGTTCGACCTCGTGGTGGAACGCAAGGAAACGATGGCCGAAGGCGTCGTGCTGCTGACACTGCGCGACCCGGACGGCCGTCCCCTGCCGGAATGGCAGCCCGGAGCCCACATCGATCTGATACTGCGAGCCGGCCTGGTCCGGCAGTACTCACTGTGCGGAGACCCGGAGGACCGGTCCCGCTTTCAACTCGCGGTGCTGCGGGAACCGGAAAGTCGCGGCGGGTCGAGCCATGTGCACGACGTGCTCGCGGAAGGTGAGTCGGTGCGCGTCCGCGGGCCACGCAACCACTTTCCGCTCGTGAAGGCCAAGAGCTACCTGTTCATCGCGGGCGGTATCGGGATCACCCCCATCCTGCCCATGGTGGCAGCCGTCAACGCGACCCGCGCCGACTGGCGGCTCGTCTACGGGGGCCGCACCCGAGCCTCGATGGCGTTCGGTGAGACTCTGCAGCGGGCCTACGGAGACCGGGTGAGCCTGCGGCCGCAGGACGAGTACGGGCTGCTGGACCTGCCCTCGCTACTCGGCAAGCCGCAACGGAAGACCGCTGTCTACAGCTGCGGTCCGGAACCGCTCCTCGCGGCGGTCGAGGCAGGCTGCGAGAAGTGGCCGAGCGGATCTCTGCACCTGGAGCGCTTCGCCCCGAAGCAGGACCTCGCTGCCGGGCCGCAGAGCAGCTTCGAGGTCGAGCTGGCGCAGTCCGGCAAGACCCTGCTGGTTCCTGAGGACATGTCCATTCTTGAGGCCGTCGAAGCTGCCGGTGTGCCGGTGATGACCTCCTGCGAGGAGGGAATCTGCGGGACCTGCGAGACGAAGGTGTTGGCCGGGGACATCGACCACCGCGACTCGGTCCTGAACGACCAGGAGCGCGCCGCAGGCGACACCATGATGATCTGCGTCTCCCGGGCCAAGGGAAACCGCCTGGTCCTCGACGTCTGATCCACTGCGGGATCGATGACAGGCGCGGCAGCCCGGCCGTTCCACCACAAGCGGGACCACGGCCTGCCGATCACCGTCTGGCCTGGGGCCGAGCGATCGGTCAGGCAGGGGAAGAGCGCTCAGGATCGGCCCTGGAGACCTAGCTCAGCCACCACCGCGAACTAGCCGGGTGATCACGCGTCCGCCGCCGCGGCTGCCTGTTCGTCGTGCTCCCGCAGCATCCGCATGACGGTGGCGGGCGAGGGGTGCTGGCCCTTCTTCGCCCCGCAGTGATGACGAGCCGCTTGGCGATGTCGCGCAGGCTCATCTCCTGGTCGCGTAGGTGAAGGGCCACGGACAGCATGGACTCGTCGGTGACGCCCGCGCCGCCGATGGTCCTGCCGCGCTTGCGGGTGGACTCGTGTCCTTCGAGGGTGCGGTCCCGGATGTACTCGCGTTCCATGCCGGACATCGCGGCGAGCACCGTGAACACGATCCCGGAGGGGTCGTGCGAGCCCTTGAGCTCGCCGGTGAGGAACTCCAGGCCGACGTCGCTCGCCTTCAGCTCCTAGGCAGGCATGGCGAGTTCGATGCCGCGGTCGAGTCGTTTGTGCTCGTGGACGACGAGGGTGACGGCGACGCCGGAGGAGCGGATCTCCCCGGCAAGCTTCACGGTGGCCTCCAGTTCGGGGCGCCGGGCGGCGCGGATGGAGATCGTCTCCGAGAAGACGCACGTCGCCCCGGCCTCGGTGAGGGAGTCGAGTTGTGCGTCGGGAGACTGCCGGACGGTCGAGGCGCGGGCGTAGCCGAGGCGAACGTGCCCGGCCGGTTGGGCGCCGGTGGTCACCGGCCGGGGCAGCTCGGTCCAGACCGACCCCGGCTTGCGTACGGCGGGGGTCGGCACACCGAGTGCCTTGGCGAGTTGGGGCACGAGACGGAAGCGGGCGGTGTGGTACTGGATGGCCACTTTGCATGATCGCCGCAGGTGGACCGCCGGGTGGGCACTTGTTTCACGAGCGACCGCCTATGAAACACCGCGCTCGCCGCCTGGGATCGCTGCCAGTCCCGACGCGGGTCAGCGAAGCGGGCGGCCAGGATCCGGACGGGGCCGGGAGTCCTCCCTGCCAGCCATGCCGAGGGAAGCGACCGTGGGCTGGATCACAGTTGAGGTTGACCTTGGGGCAGGGTGGAGGCTCGTCGCATCGGCACACGACGCCGACCCGGGCACAACCGATGTGAAGGAGCAATATGTCCACCTACCTTTCCGGCCAGGGGCAGGATCGTCCGGAGCTGCAGAAGGCGATCGAGGAGTTGGCCGAGTCCGGTTTTGTAGGGATCCAGCTCCGGGTGAACGACGAGCAGGGCGAGTGGGTTGGCAGCGCCGGTGTGCGCGAGCTGGGCCAGAGCGCCAAGCCGCTGACGAACGGGCACTTCCGCATCGGCAGCAGCACCAAGAACTTCGTCGCCACCTCGGTGCTCTTGCTGGTGGCCGAGGGCAGGATCGGCCTGGATGCCCCGGCCGATGACTACCTGCCCGAGTTCGGTCTCGACCGGCGGATCACTGTGCGGATGCTGCTGCAGCACACCAGCGGGATCTTCAACCACACCGGCGAGCTCTACGAGGACGGGACGATCGTGCTGGGGGTCCCCTGGCAGGGCAAGGAGTGGGTGGACAACCAGTTCAAGACCTACCTGCCCGAAGAGCTGGTTCGGCTGTCGTTGTCCAAGCCGACGCGGTTCGCGCCGGGGACGGGCTGGAGCTACGCCAACACCAACTACGTGCTGGCCCGGCTGGTGGTCGAGAAGGTTACCGGCCGATTGTTCGCCGAGGAGTTGCAGCGGCTGATCCTGGAGCCGCTGGGGATGACCGGCACCGTGGCGCCGGGCGCCTCGCCGGAGATCCCCGAGCCGCACAACCACGGCTACTACCGCTACGAGGACGCCGGGCAGGAGCGGACGGTCGATGTCACCCGTCAGAACCCGTCCTGGGTCGGAGCCGGCGGCGACATGATCTCGACCACCAAGGATCTGCACACGTACTTCTCCGCGCTGATGGGCGGCAAGCTCCTGTCGGCCGAGCTGCTGGCCGAGATGCGCACGCCGGAGGCGACGGTCGGCTACGGCCTGGGAGTGTTCGCGCAGGAAACGGAGGGCGGCACCGTCTTCCACCACAACGGCGCCACCATGGGTTCGGCGGCGCTGATGTACAGCACCCCGGACGGCAGCAGGACCCTGACCGCCGGGCTCTCCTGGGTGGACGACGCCGACCTGTCGATAGCACAGGCATTCCAGACCGCCCAGCAGCGTTTCGTCGACGCGGTGTTCTGCGGCAAGCTGGGCTGATGAGGAACGGGGTCACGATCGGGCAGGCGGCGGCGTTCGTCGGCGTCACGGTCAAGACGGTGCGGCACTACCACAAGCTCGGCCTGGTCGCGGAGCCGGATCGTGACAGCTCCGGCTATCGGCGGTACGGGTCCGGCGAGTTGCTGCAGCTGGTACAGGTACGGACGCTGGCTGCCGCGGGCGTGCCGCTGGCCGAGGTCGGGGCCATGCTCGGCGCCGGCGCGGAGCAGTTCGGCGCCGCGCTCGCGGACGTCGAGCGGCAGCTCACTGAACGCATAGATGAGCTGGCCGCCCGCCGCGACACCCTGCACCGGCTCGCCGACGGCGACCGGGCCCTGCTGCCCGACCGCGCCTGCGCGATTCTGGATCGCATGCCCGGCCTCGGCTTCAGCCCCGACTACGTGGCCGCGCAGCGCGAGGCCCTGGTGCTGGCCCGGGCGCTGGTGCCGGAGGGCTTCGACGGCTTCCTGACCCAGCTTGAACACGGGCTCGACGATCCCGAGTACGTCGACCTGATCAAGCGCGGCCGGGAGGCGGAGACCTGGGAACCGGACGACCCGAGGATCGAAGAACTCGCGACCGCCATGGCCGACCGCTACCTCGCCAACCCCGCGCTGTTGGGAGATCGCGCCAGCCTGCAGGCGTGGGCCAAGGCTCCGGCCCAGTACAAACTGATCAACCATCACCGCGAGGACCGGGCGCCGATCTCAGCCCGGGTGACCGCGCTCACTGAGGCCAAGCTCCGCTCCGCAGGCGTGCCCGTCCCCCAGCGATGAGGTCCTGGAAGTCCTTCATCGTGCCTCCGTACGTGATCGGCCGGGGTGCGCGGGTGAGGCACAGCGGTGGCCGGCCCCAGGTCGAGGCGCTTGTTCATATCCAGGTGGAAGGTGCCGCAGAGGTTGACGTTGGACCAGAACAGCGCGATCAGGCCGCGTCGGCACATCGGGGAGCCGGGCCCTCCAGCTCGAAGAACTTCAGCAACAGGCTCAAGCCGAGCCGGGTCGTCCCGCTCTGCGGCCCACCCCGCGAGCGAGATGGTGCGCTCGGCCACGAGCACGTGTGGCGGGTCGCGGCGCGCGAGTTGGAGCTCTATGACACCGGCGACGTCGACGGGGCGGACGAGGTGTTCGCCCCGGAGTGATCGACCACACCCCGCCACTGACGCCGCCTCCGGCATCGACGGCATGCGAGCGTCGATCTGGAGGATGACCGCGATTCCACACGGGAGATGCCTTCGGGTTCGTCGCCAGGGCAAGAGCACCGAGATCTACCACGTCGAAGAACTGCTCAAGCTCACCCAGCAGATCAGCGGCGGCGTACAGCCGGCGTGAAGGCCGGGGTCTGTTCCGACCAAGGCCCGCCTCCGACTCCTGATCGGCAGGCGCCGCCCCGACGCGGCGCCTGCCGATCTTCGTGCACCGCGACCAGTGAGTCCCCCCGCCACGCGAGGTGGTCATGCCGGGCGCGCTCGTCGTACTCGCCCATGCCTTGACGCCTCGCTCGCGCGGGCGACACGGCCGCCGTCAAGCCCTTCACCCACCCGCCGTCCGCCGGCGCTCCCCGCAAAGCACGGTGATCGGATCTATCTCACGAACAGCCGGGACCCATGGTGCCTACGTCGTCTCGCGATGGATGAGGGTGAGGATGTCCCCCGCGGCGGGTCGGCACGGCGCTGCGGGGGCCGGAGCTCCGACCGTCGAGAGGATGCCGGCGGTGAGGTTGTCGGCTGCTCCGGTGAGGTCCATGCCGATGGTGGTCAGGGCCGGTACGGCGAGCGAGCTCACGGGGAGGTCGTCGACGCCGATGAGCGCCAGGTCGTCCGGGACGTCGATGTGCTGTGTGCGGCAGCTCGCCAGGACGGCGAGAGCGAGGAGATCGTTGAACGCGGCGACCGCCGTGACCGGGGTGGCACCCTGCGTCCACTCAGCGACGGCGTCCCGGGCGCTGGCCCGTGAGTAGCGCATGCTGACCACCTGCGGCGCCGGCAGGCCGAGGTCGTCACAGGCCAGGGTGGCTCCCCGCAGACGAGGCAGAGAGAAGGGCCGCTCCCGGGGGTCGTCCAGCGCGGCGTAGCCGATGTGCCGGTGCCCGCGTGCCGCGAGGTGCTCGATCTGCAGTCGTCCGATGTCCTGTTGGCTCAGCCCGGTCAGGCGGGTGTTGTCCGGTGTGAACACCCCGTCGAGCAGAGGGATTTCCGCCCCACGCAGTGACTGCGCGTCGGCGGACGGCAGGCTGCCGAACGAGACGACCACCGCCGGCTGGACGTGCTGCCACAGCTCGGCCAGCGGCGTGGCCGTCCCGTCGTGGTGCAGGTACACGCAGGTGTAGCCGGCCTCGCTCAGTGATCGGCCGAGGGCCAGTTTGAACTGCTCCATGGCCTCGGCGACGGGGAAGTCCGGAACCACGCAGAGCACGACGTTGCTGCGGCCCTTGCGCAGTGCACGGCCGGCCCCCGACGGTACGTAGCCGAGACGCTTCGCCGTCTCCAGTACGCGACGCCGGGTCTCCGCGGAGAGGCCGTGCTCCTCCCTGCCGTTGAGCACGAAGCTCACGGTGGTCTGTGAGACGCCGGCCTCCCGCGCCACGTCCTTGCTGGTGACCCTTGGCAATGCCCCTCCCGACCCCTTGCCGCGTCTGCACACACAGGCTACGGTACGGCGTCAGCCGGTCTAATACGTATTAGATGGCCGTTTCGGTCGCCGTTTGGCCCGCGGGGGAGACGCCCCGCATCCGCTTTGCCTGAGCCGCCCACCCCCAGCTGATCACCGTCTTCGCGCGCGTCGACGGGGTGGATCCACACGAAGAGAGATCTGTCATGGACGACACGATCCCCGTCAGTACCGACGCGACACCCGACCGCGTCCCAGCCGCCGCCGATCCGCTCCGGTGACCACGGCACCTCCACGCAGCACGCTCCGACATGCCCGAGCCCGACTGCCCGCGCGACGGACCGGATCCAGACGCGCCTGACGTGGTCACCACGCACTCGCCTCGACTGCCAGGTGGAGCGCCCCACCGACGACCACCCGCAGTCCTCACGCACGTGATCGACGCGTGCCACCACGCGGCTCCGCAACCGCCTGCTCGTGGCCCGGCCAAGACTTTCAGGAGAAGACGCATGAACCGCACCTCATTGATCGCGCTGCTCGCCGCATCGGCGCTGGCGCTCGGCACCACAGCATGCGGCGCCGGCAGCGAGGCGGACGGACCCGCCCGCACCAGCGCGAACGAGCTGCGTATCGGCCTCTCGTTCGGGCCGTTCACACTCGACCCGGCCAAGGACGGCGGCGGCGCGCCCAACGTGATGCGTTCGCTGACCAACGAGTCCCTCTTCCACATGAACGCCGACTACACCGCCAGCCCGGCCCTGGTGAGCGACTACAAGTACGTCGGAGAAGGGAACAAGGTCTTCGAGTTCACCCTCAAGAAGGGGATCCGCTTCACCGACGGCAGTCCGCTGGACGCGGCGGCGGTCAAGACCTGGCTGGAGTACTTCGCGAAGCAGCCCGGGCCGTACGTCTCCTCGCTCTCGATCGGCTCCGTCGAGACCAAGGGGGAGTACACGGTCCGGCTCAACCTCGCCTCGCCGTCTCCGATCGTGCCCCTGCTCCTGTCCCAGTACGGAAACCGGGGCGCCCTCTCGAGCCCCAAGTCCGTCGCCGACCCCGCAAGCCTGGCGAAGGGCACGTACGGCGTCGGTCCCTACGTCCTGGACCCCGCCCGATCCGTGACCGGCGACCACTACACCCTCGTGCCCAGCAAGCACTACCACGATCCGTCGGCCGTCCGCTTCAAGAAGGTGACCGTCCGGATCATCTCCAACCCGTCCGCGATGCTGCGCGCGTTCCAGGCCAAGCAGATCGACTTCGGCACCCTGGACCCGTCCACCGCGCCCGCGGCCGAGAAGGCGGGCGTGAAGGTGATGCACTGGCGCAGCGGCACCGTGGCGGTGACGCTCGCCGACCGCGACGGCACCGCCACCAAGCCGCTCGGCGACGTCCGGGTCCGACAGGCGCTGAACTACGCCGTCGACCGTGAGGCGATCACCAAGGCGATGGTCGGCAAGTACGGCCGGTCCACCTCGCAGTACCAGACCGATTACACCGACCCGGCCCTGGAAGACCGCTACCCCTACGACCCGAAGACGGCGAAGGCACTGCTCGCCAAGGCCGGCTATCCGAAGGGGTTCAGCATGGACGTGGTGGACCCGGGATCCATGATCGGCAACTGGGGCGACCCGACGATGCAGACGGTCGCGAAGTACTGGGAGAAGGTCGGCGTCCGCGTCAAGGTCACCCAGGCGACCACCGACTTCGTCCAGCAGGCGCTCTCGAAGAAGTTCGCCGCGCTCCAGTGGACACCGGACACCTCCCCGACGTCGATCACGTACTCGCTCCTGTACGGCCCCAAGGCCTCGATGAACCCCTTCGGTGCCTCGAACGCGGAGATCGACGCGCTCTACCGCAAGGGTCAGACGGAGCAGGGCGGCAAGGCAGCGAAGACGTTCGGAAAGCTCAACAGCATGGTCACCGAACAGGCGTTCAACGTGCCGATCTACGAGTACCACATCCCGTGGGGCATGAACGAGCACATCACCGGGGTCAAGAAGGGCTCCTGGGTGGTCTTCGGTGCCGACCTCGGTTGGAAGGGCTGACGATGGCCAACACGTCGGTCGACGCGATGGGAGCGCCGCTCACGCGCTCCCCTCGCGGGCGCGCCCTCCGCAGACGCGGCACCGGGGGCGGCGGTTTGACCTCGCTGCTGGCACGCCGCATGGTGACGGCGGCCCCCTTGCTGCTGGTCGTGTCGAGCTGCAACTTCCTCTTGCTGTCGCTCACCCCGGGAGATGCCGCACGCCAGATCCTCGGCACCAGTGGCACACCGGAACAGTACGAGGCGCTGCGTCGGCAACTCGGGCTCGATCTCCCGGTCTACGAGCAGTACTGGCACTGGCTGACCCGTGCGGTCTCCGGTGACTTCGGCAATTCGATCACCAACGGCACGCCGGTCCTGGAGTCGGTCATGAGCCGAGTGCCTGTGACCATGTCGCTCATCGTCGGCTCTCTGCTGGTGAGCGTCGTGGTGGGCGTCGGCCTCGGCGTGTTCAGTGCCGTCCGTGGTGGGGTGATCGGCAGGGCGGTCGACGCACTCGCCCTCCTCGGCTGGGCACTGCCGGTCTTCTGGGTCGGCTCCGTGCTGGTGGTCGTTTTCGCCATCAAGCTCCAGTGGTTCCCCGCGCTGGGCTACGTGCCGTTCACCGAATCGCCCCAGGGCTGGGCCCGATCGCTGGTGCTGCCGGTGACCGCGCTCTCCCTCGGCTCCGTCGCCGCCGTGCTGAAGCAGACCCGGGAATCCATGCTCGACGTGCTCGGAAGCGAGTACATCAGGATGGCCGCCGCGAACGGGGTCTCCCGGACCTCGCTGATCTATCGGCATGCCCTCAAGAACGCGGCCATCCCGGTCGTCACCGTCCTGGGTGTCCAGACCGTCGGCCTGCTCGGCGGCGCGGTTCTCATCGAGAACGTCTTCTCCGTGCCTGGCCTCGGGTCGCTCGTGGTCGGTTCGGCCCTGGCCCACGACATCCCGACGGTCCAGGCGGTCGCGGTGTTCTTCACCGTGGTGGTCATCGTCGTCAACCTGTCGGTCGACCTCGCCTATGGGCTGCTCAACCCGAGAGTGAGCGCAGCATGACCGTGACCGCGCCCGATGCCCAACTGTCGGCATCGCCCTCCGTGACCCCCCGCTTCGCGCGCCGCCTGCTGCGACGGCCGCCGGCCATCGTGTGCCTGGCGTACCTGGCGATCCTCGTCGTGGTCGCCGTCGCCGCCCCGATGCTGATGCCGCATGTCGGTACCGAAAGGGCCGGTGACCTCGGAACCGCCCTGCAGGGCCCGAGCGCCGCTCACCCCCTTGGCATCGACAGTCTCGGCCGCGATGTCCTCCAGCGACTGCTGGTGGGCACCCGTGGCACGTTGGCGGGAGTCGTCGAGGCGATGGTGGTCGTCCTGGCGCTGGGCATCCCCATCGGGCTCGTGGCCGGCTACGTCGGCGGCAAGGTCGACCGGGCGATCACCTGGCTGGCGGATCTCGTGCTGTCGCTGCCGGCGATCATCCTGGTCATCGTCGTGCTGTCGGTCTTCCCGCAGAGCGTCGCAGCCGCGATGGTGGCTCTCGGTGTCCTGGCCGCGCCGGGCCTCGTACGCGTCGTGCGAGCCGCGACCCTGCCGGTGCGCGAACAGCTCTATGTCGCCGCCGCCCGGGTGTCCGGCATGTCGCGGACGTACATCATCACCCGGCACGTGCTGCCGCGGGTCATGGGACCCATCATCGTGCAGGCATCCTTGTTGGCGGCAACCGCCTTGCTGGTGCAGACCGGTCTGGCCTTCCTCGCCCTCATCGCCGCGCCTCCGGAGCCCAGTTGGGGAGGCATGGTCGCCGACGGGGTCGGTGCCCTCTTCCAGCAGCCCTGGTTGATCTGGCCGCCCGGCCTGGCGATCGCACTGACCGTGCTGGCGTTCGGACTTCTGGGTGACGCGGTCAGAGACGCCGGCGCCGAGGGCTGGTCCCCGAAGTCGGCCCTCCCGCTCCACGACAAGCGTCGAAGCGCGCCCGCGCGCGCCGCCGCCGTCGTCGTTCCCGCGAGCACGAACGCCGACCTGCTCTCGGTCCGCGACCTCACGGTGTCCTACGCCACGCCCACCGGCCCGATCCGTGCGATCGACGGCGTGACCTTCGACATCGCCCGCGGGGAGACCGTCGGAGTCGTCGGCGAGTCCGGTTGCGGGAAGACCACGACAGCACTCGCCGTCATCGCGCTGCTCGGTGGCGGCGGACGGATCGACTCCGGACACGTCCTCTTCGACGGCAGGGACCTCACGGCCCTGTCGGAGCCCGAACTCCAGGCCGTTCGCGGTACCGAGATCGGTTACGTGTCCCAGGAGCCGATGGTCGCGCTCGATCCCGCCTTCCGGATCGGCCGGCAACTCGCCGAGGCCGTCCGGACCAACACCGGAATGAGCCGCGCGAAGGCCAAGAAGCGCGCCGTCGAGCTGTTGGAACAGGTGCAGCTTCCCGAGCCCCGTCTCGTGGCTCGCCGCTACCCGCACGAGTTGTCGGGCGGCATGGCCCAGCGCGTCGTCGTCGCGCGTGCCCTCGCCGGCGAACCGAAGCTCCTGATCGCCGATGAGCCGACCACCGCCCTCGACGTCACCATCCAGGTGGAGATCCTCGATCTGCTGCGCACGCTCCAGCGCGACCGGGGCATGGCGATCATGCTGGTCACCCACGACCTGGGTGTGGTCGCCGACATGTGCGATCGGGTCGTGGTGATGTACGCCGGCCAGGTCGCCGAACGCGCCGGAGTGAAGGAGCTGTTCGGCGACCCGCACCACCCCTACACCCGGGCGCTGCTCGCCTCGAACCCGCACAACCAGCACGGCTCGGCGGTGCTGCCCACCATCCCGGGCGCGGTCCCCATGCCGGGCTCGTGGCCACGAGGCTGCCACTTCCGGCCGAGATGTACGCGCGCCACCGAGCAGTGCGGCAGCGGCGCGATCCCCCTCCTGGAGATCGGTGCCTCCCACGAGGCCCGTTGCCTCCACGCCCACCAGATCGAAGGTGTTGCGTGAACGACGAGACCAACCTCCTCGAAGTCCGCGATCTGTCGGTGCACTTCCGCCGCGGACAGGGCTCACCCGTCCTGCGAGCTGTCGACCAGGTCAGCTTCTCCGTGGCCGAACGGGAGACGCTGGGCGTCGTGGGCGAATCGGGCTCCGGCAAGACCACCATCGGCCGGGCCGTGCTCGGCCTGGTGTCGCCGACCGGGGGCCACATCGAGTTCGCGGGCGAGGACATCACCCGAGCCGACCACAAGCGGCGCCGCGCGCTCAGCCGCGACCTGCAAGTGATCTTCCAGGACCCGTACAGCTCCCTGAACCCGACCCGAACCGTCGCTCAGACGCTGGGCGAGTCGCTGCGGGCGGAGAAACTGGCCGCAGCCGAGGTCCGCGACCGGGTCGTCACCATGCTGGAGCGCGTCGGACTCCCCGCGTCCGCCGCGGACCGTCACCCGTCGGGCTTCTCCGGCGGCCAGCGGCAGCGCATCGCCATCGCCCGGGCTCTCGTCGCGCGACCGCGGCTGGTGATCTGCGACGAGCCGGTCAGCGCGCTGGACCTCTCGGTCCAGGCCCAAGTGCTCAACCTGCTCCGGGAACTGCAGGACGAGTTCGCCCTCGGCTACCTGTTCGTGGCCCACGACCTCGACGTCGTCCGGCACCTCTCGCACCGCATCATGGTGCTGTACCGCGGGCAGATCATGGAGCAGGGCCCCGCCGACACGCTCTACGCCACGCCGACGCACCCCTACACCAGGACCCTGCTCGAAGCAGCGCCGGTCCCGGACCCGGTGCGCCAAGCGGAACGCCGCCTGCGACGGGTACGCACGGGTGACAACAGCGGCCCCACGTCCGCCGCCGGATGTCCCTTCGCCGCCCGCTGCCCACACGCGGCCCCGCTGTGCCACGCCGAACGGCCACCGCTCGAACAGACCCCCGCGGGCACGACCGTCGCCTGTCACCGGTGGCGAGAACTCGGCGCCGCCCCGCCGGTCGAACCCGGACGCAGGCTCAACGTCGCCACCGGTCTGCCCTAGGGGGCACCGCCTGCCGTCGCCCGCCCATGCGTCGGCGCCCGGCGGCCACCGCTCGCTGTTCCCCTTCAGCGGCGCGTCCGACCCCGTCGCCGGTGCGCCCATGGGCATCGCCCGATCCGACCATCGAAATGAGACCGCCATGACCATCGTCACCACGCCGGACGGGGTGTCGATCAACTACGACACCTTCGGCGACCCCGACCGCCCTCCGCTGCTGCTGATCCAGGGGCTCGGTGCCCACATGCTCGGTTGGCGCGCCGATCTGTGCCGACAGCTCGCCGACGCGGGCTTCCACGTCCTGCGCTTCGACAACCGGGACGTCGGCCTGTCGCAGAAGTTCCCGCAGGGCGGCTACACCCTGACCGACATGGCGAACGACACCGCGGGCCTCCTCACCGCGCTCGGTATTCCCGCGGCGCACATCGTGGGACAGTCGATGGGCGGCATGGTCGCCCAGCAGCTCACCCTCGACCACCCCACGCGGGTGCTGACCCTCGCCCTGCTCTACACGGCGCCCAGCACGGACTTCATCGCCGGACGCGACCTGGTCGACGAGCGGACGCAACGCCCACGGGCCCGGGACCGCGACGAGGCGATCGCGCTGTACCTGGACAACGAAGCGGTGTGCGCCTCACCCGGATACGTTCAGGACATCGCCTGGCTGCGCGAGCTGGGCGGCCAGATGTACGACCGGGACTACGACCCCGACGGCGTCCTGCGGCAGGTGGAGGCGCTCGACCACTCTCCGGACCGTACGTCTCACCTGCACCACATCGCCGTACCCACCACGATCCTGCACGGCGACGGAGACCGCTTGATCGACCCCGAAGGGTCCAGGGTCATGCACGAACTGATCGCGGATTCGAAGCTGACCGTCCACCGCGGCATGGGCCATGAGCTTCCCCGGCCGCTCTGGCCTCAGATCATCACCCAGATCCAGGACAACACGGCACGAGGAAGGGCGTGACATGACAGCGGCACTCGTGCAAGGCCACGTGTCCAGCGGCTTCGAGCCCGTCGCGGACGCCTTCGCCGACAATTTCCGCCACCGGGGCGACACAGCGGCCTCCTGCGTCGTGTACGCCGGGGGAGTTCCGGTCGTGGACATCTGGGCCGGTCGGACCGCCCGGGGAGCCTGGACCCCCGACGCCCGCACCGTGACGTTCTCGGTGAGCAAGGGCGTCACCACCGTCTGTCTGCTGATGGCCGCCGAGCGAGGCCTGATCGACCTCGACGCCCGAGTGGCGACGTACTGGCCGGAGTTCGCGCGGAACGGCAAGGAGACCACGACCGTACGGCACCTTCTCGCGCACCGGGCCGGCCTGGTGGCGCCCGACGCGGAGGTGACGCCGGAGGATCTGCGGGCCTGGGTGCCGGTGGCGGACGCGCTGGCCCGGCAGGCGCCGGCCTGGGTCCCCGGGACGGCGTACGCCTACCACGCGCTCACGTTCGGCTGGCTGGCCGGCGAGGTGCTGCGCCGGGCCACGGGGCTGCGGCCCGGCCAGTGGCTGCGCGAGCACGTGACGGATCCCCTGAAGCTGGCGATGACGTTCGGCGCCGACCCCACGGCCGCCGATCTGCACCCTCTGGCGGACCCGCTGCCCAGCACCGATCCCGAGGCCGTCGCGATGATGGCCGCGGCTCTCGCCGCACCGATGATCGAACGCTCCATCAGCCTGGGCGGTGTCTTCGACGCCGCCCGGATCGTCCAGGTCGCCGACACGGAAGCATGGCTCTCGGCGGAGATCCCGGCGGGCAATCTCGTGACCAATGCCCGCAGCCTGGCACGGCTGTACGCGGCCACGGTCGGCGAGGTCGACGGAGTCAGGCTGCTGGGCCCGGACGTCGTCCGCGATGCCCTCGTGGTGCGCTCCGAGGGCCGCCCGTTCGTGGGCCCCGACGCGGGCAGCGGCTGGGGCACGGGCTTCATGACCAGCTCCACCCACCGGCCGATGATCGGCCCCGGCAGCTTCGGCCACGACGGCATGGGCGGCTGCCTCGGCTTCGCCCACCTGGAATCAGAGATCGCCTTCGCCTACCAGACCGCACAGCCCGGTGCCCTTCCCGACGACCGGGCCGACGCGCTCAGCCGCGCGCTGCGCGCCTGCCTGTGAAGCCCGGCCCCGCCAGGCCACGTCCACACCAGTCCACCGAAGAACGAGAAATCAGGCCATGACCACGACACTTCCGCGTCCCACCGCTCTGACACCCCCGAGCCTGGCCGTCCGCACGGCGGACCGGCTCCTGACCCGCCTGATGCGGTTGCCGGGCACCCGACACGGCTACCGGGTCGAGCGGAACCTGCCGACGCCCGCGCGCGACGGCGCCGTCCTGGTGACGGACCACTACGCCCCTCTCACCGGCCGGCCGAAGGGCACGGTCCTCATACGCACCCCGTACGGGCGCGGGTTTCCCAGCAACCTGGAGGCGAGGGTCTACGCGGACCGCGGGTACCACGTCGTCCTGCAGAGCTGCCGAGGCACGTTCGGCTCCACGGGAGACTTCTACCCGATGGCGAACGAGGCCGACGACGCCCAGGACGCGGTGGCCTGGCTGCGAACCCAGCCGTGGTTCGACGGGCGGCTCGCCACCGCGGGGGGATCCTATGTGGGCTGGACCCAGTGGGCGCTGCTGATGGACCCGCCCCCCGAACTGCGTACCTCCCTGATCGCCGTGGCCCCGCACGACATGCACGACGCGGCCCACGGAAGCGGAGCGTTCCGCCTGGGTGACTTCCTGTCCTTCGCGGAGATGGTGGTCGACCAGGAGCGATTCACCGGGCTGCGGGCTGTGACCCGGCTGCTCACCCTGAACCGGCGGCTGGCCCCCGTCTTCGGCGCCCTCCCCTTGGCCGACGCGGCCGACGAGGCGACCGGGCACCGTGCGCCGTGGCTCCGGGAATGGCTGACCACTCCGGAGCGCGACGATGCCGTGTGGGACCGCCTCAAACTCGACGACGCCCTTGAGCGGGTGAACGTCCCGGTACGGCTCACCGCCTGCTGGCAGGACCTCTTCCTCGACCAGACCCTGCACCAGTACCAGTCGCTGCGCACCCGGGGGGTCGACGTCTCGCTCACCGTCGGCCCGGGAACCCATCAGGAACTGGGCCAGAAGGGCATGGGAGGTCTGCTCCGCGGCAATCTCGAATGGCTTCAGACCCACCTCGCCGCAGAAGCGCCCGCTCGCCCACGGTCCGCACCTCCCGTCGAGGTGTACGTCACCGGGCAGGAAGCCTGGCGGCAGCTGGCCGAATGGCCACCGGCGGCGCACGAGACCGTCCGCCACCTGCAGCCGGGCGGCGGACTCCTGGCCGACGAACCGATCGGCGGCGCACCGTCCACGTACGTCTACGACCCGGCGCACCCCACGCCGACCCTCGGCGGCCCACTGCTCACCCTCGACGCCGGCATCAAGGACAACGCCGCTCTGGAGAGCCGCTCCGACGTGCTCACCTTCACCACCGCCCCGCTGACCGCGCCGCTGGAGATCATGGGAACACCCGTCGTCGAACTGGCGCACACCCGGAGCAACCCGCACGCCGACGTCTTCGTACGGCTCTGCGACGTCGATCGCGACGGTGTGTCCCGAAACTTCGCGGAAGGACTCCTCCGCCTGGATCCCACCTCGCCCCTCGACCAGGTGCAGACCGTGCGCGTGCGGCTGGACGCCTGCGCACACGAGGTCAAGGCCGGACACCGGATCCGCCTGCTGATAGCGGGCGGCTCCCACCCGCGCTACGCACGCAACGAGGGCACCGGTGCACTGCCCGGCACCGGAAGTGAGCTGCGGCCGTGTACGCACACCGTCCACCACGACAGCGGCGCGGTGTCCCGCGTGGTCCTGCCGACGCCGTCCGGGTGAGCAAGGACGCGCCTGCTCCTCGTCGCCCAAGGGCAAGATCATCCGAGCGGAACAGACCTTTGCACCACCCCATCCGAGCGACGCATCCCTGCCGCCGGGCTCTACCTGGGCGTCGAAACCTGATCCCCGGGTGAACTGACAGCCGCGGAAGGAGGCTCGGATGCGTCCTGCCCCGAACTGAGCCCGCCCAGCAGGAGGTCCCCGAGCTCGGAGAAGGCATCGCCGGCGGTCAGGCCGGTGCTCTCCAGAAGGGCCCCGGACTGGACTGCGTCGATGGTCACCGCCACCACCTGGGCGGCGAAGTGTCCGTTGAGCGCGCGGAAAACGCCGGCCCGCACGCCCTCCTCGATCAGTTCGTGGACGCGGTGCGCGGCAGCGGCGGAGTTCTTGTGGTAGATCCGCGCCGTCGGTTCGTAACCCACCATGTCGTCGTAGAAGGCGTGGGAATGCCGACGCATGGCCGTGCCGACGCCGGCGAGGTAGACCCTGATGCGCTGCCTCGGATCGGGCTCGGCCTGAACCGCCTGCTCGATCTCGGCTGTCGCATTCCGGAAGAAGGTGCGGGTGACCGCCAGTACCAGCTGCTCCTTCGTGGAGGCGAGGCTGTACAGCGTCGCCTTGGAGCACCCCAGTCGTTGGGCCAGCTCATCCATGGTCACCGCCGTGAAGCCTTCGGCGAGGATGATGGCCTCGGCCTGGCGCAGCAGCTCCTCCCGTCGACGAGTGTCGACGACCCGCCTGCGTGCAGTTCGGCGGGGGCGTCGGTCGCGCGGGTCAGTTTGGGCCGTCACGGCAGCAGTCTCCCATGCGGGTCCTGCCCGAAGCGCCGGGTGGTCCTCCTGGCGGGGAGGCCGAGCCCTGCGAGGGGGCGCAGGGACCTCTCGCAGGGCTGGGGTCGGCCGCCCGAGCCGCTCTCGCGTGAGGTCGAGCAGCTGGTCGGCGCGGTCGATCTTCGCGAGGCGGCGAGGCACGCCGCCGCCGACAGCCGGGCGCGTGCGGGCGCGGGTGCGGGCCAGGGGTGGCCGTCGCGCAGGCGGCGCCCATCTTGGCCGCCCTGAGCTCGTCGTCGAAGCGGCCGTCCTTCAGCGGGAAGTTGGCGGATCCCCAGGTGGCGTTCTGCATCCGGGCCTGGAGGTCCACGCCGTTGGTGCCGGACGGCGGAGGGGAACGTGGCCGCCCTCGACGAGAGGGGTGGTGTCGATGGATCTGAAAGCGAGGTAGGCGGCGGGCTCGCCGTGGCCCCGGAGGGGGCTGCCCAGGGGCACTCCCAGCTTCGGCGTCGACGCGAGCCGAGCCCTGGCCCGGGTCTGTGCCCGTGCCGGCAACACCGACCTGGCGAGAGCGGAGTGGAGCACACGTACCGGACGCGCCGTACCGAAGGGTGTGTGGCCGGCCGGGCCGGTCCTGACAGGGGGCTTCGTCCCTGACGTGCCGGTCCCGGCTTCGTACGCGGCCCGCACCGGGCGGCGTCGGCTGACGGAAGGTGATCGAGCTCCGCCGCTCCAGGTCAGAGCGCGATGTCGGCCAGCCACTGGCTCGCGGTCCGTGGTGTCACACCGAGGAGCTTCTGGGCGGAGCGCTCGGCCGCGATCGAGTGGTCCGGCTGTGTGCTGAGGGCCCGGTACATGTCCGCGATGGCGACGGTGGCCTGCTCGCCCAGCATGGGTGCGAGGGGCGCGAAGAAGGCGTGGGGGTCGGTGGCCTCGTAGGTCACGGTCCGTCCGAGCCGGGTGCTGAACGCCTCGGCCAGGTCCTCTCCGCTGATCGCCGGGTACTGCCCGACGGAGACGACGCCGCTGATGTCCGTGCGTTCGAACAGCGCGGTGGCTGCGTCGGCGATGTCCAGGTGCGAGGCCCAGGAGGCGCGGAAGCCGCTGGGCAGCGAGTAGCGCAGCACGCCCTCCTCGCGGACGCCCGCGATGACGTTCGGCAGCAGCAGGTTCTCGAAGTAGAACCGGGGCTCGATCACCGCGTGGGAGACGCCGCTGTCCGCCAGCCCGGTGGCGAGCACCGAGACGGCGCTCTCGGCCGAGTCGCCCCGACCGCCGTCGCCGTCGGTGGTCACGAGGCCGCCGCTGGTGGAGAACACCACGCGGGCGGGCCGGGCCTCGCGGACGGCGGCCACGGTGTTGCGCGCGAAGGTCAGGCGGTCCTCCTCCGGGGCCACCGGCAGGTGGACGAACACGCCCTCCGCGCCACGGTAGGCGTCGGTCAGGTTCGCGGTGGAGGAGTAGTCGACGGCCAGAACACGGGCACCGTCCACGACGGTGCCCGCGTTGCGGGTCAGGGCGGTCACGGGCTTGCCCGCGGCGGTGAGGGCGGCGACGACGGGGGCACCCTGGGCGCCGGTGGCGCCGTGAATCATGTAGGTCATGGAGCTATTAGTGCATGGGATGCACCGGTTACATCAACTGCACTAATGGGCTACGATCGAAAAATGACTGCTGAATCCCGCCTCCCGGAGTGCGGCGTCGCCCGGTTCATCACGCTGCTCGACGGGCCGTGGGCCACCCTCATCGTGCGCGAACTCCTGCGCGGGCCCCATCGCTTCACACAGCTGCGCGACGCGCTGCCCGGCATCAGCCCGCACACGCTGACCAGCCGGCTGCGTCAGTTCGAGAGGCACGGCATCGTCACGCGCACCGCCTACGCGGAGATCCCTCCGCGGGTCGAGTACCGGCTCACCCCGCTCGGCGAGGGACTGCGCGCCGTCCTCGACACCATGGCCGCCTGGGCCGTGACGGTCCCCGACGGCGAAGCCCCCGTCACCGCGTGATCGTCGAAGCCGCTACCGGATCGAGGATCCGATGGAGATGCCGCCGTCCACGTCGAGGACGACACCGGTGATGTAGCCGGCTGCTTCACTGGCGAGGAAGGCCGCGGCTTCGGCGATGTCCTCGGGCCTGCCGGTGTGGCGCATGGGGACCTTGTTCGTGAGCTTGTCGCGTGCGGGGCCGTTCATGGAGGCGAGCATGGGGGTCTCGATGAGGCCGGGGGCGATGGCGTTGGCGGTGATGCCGTGGCGAGCGCCCTCCAGCGCGAGGGTGCGGGTCATGCCGACGATGCCCGCCTTGGCGGCCACGTAGTTGGTCTGGCCGAAGTTCCCGCGCCAGGACATGGAGGAGAAGCTGACGATGCGCCCGTAGCCCTGCCGCTTCATCGGGCCGAACGCGGCGCGGGCGCAGTGGAAGCCGCCGGTGAGGCTGACGCCGACGACCGCGTGCCAGTCGTCGTCGGTGATGTCCTCGACGCGGTTGTCGCGGATGATGCCGGCGTTGTTGACCAGCACGTCGAGGCGGCCGAGATCGCCGGTGACACCGTCGATCCAGGCGTTGACCTGGGCCGAGTCGGTCACGTCCACCCTGTCGGTGCGGAGTTTCGCGTCGTGGGCGTCGGTGATGGTCCCGGCGGCGTCGGTGAGGGCCTGCTCGTTGACGTCGGCCAGCGCGACGGTGGCGCCTTCAGCGGCGAACCGGGTCGCCATGGCCAGGCCGAGACCCTGTGCGGCGCCGGTGATGGCGACGACCCGTCCCTGGTAGCGATTCACTTGGTGTCTGCTTTCGTGGTGGGGGGAGCGAGGAAGGCCCGCAGGGCGTCGGCCACCGAGCTCGCCTGCCAGTTGTCGGCGAAGGTGGCCAGTTCCTCGCGCAGGGCCTGCTCGGGGGCCATGCCGTCGATCCGGTGCAGCAGCGTCTTGAGCCGTTGCTGTGCGGGGCTGTGGCGGTCGGCCAACTGGTGGCAGATACGGGTGGCGGTGGCGTCGAGGTCGGCCTCGGGCACGATCGCCTGGATCCATCCGGTGTGCTCGAAAGCGGTCGCGGGCAGCAGCTCGCCGGTGAGCAGGAGCCGGCGGGACAGGCCCCGCCCGACCGCGCCGGGCAGCCTGACGCTGGACCCGCCGGCCGGTACCAGACGCCGTTGGAGGTGACCGTCGCCGATCAGCGTGGTGTCGGCGGCCACGACGACATCGCAGGCCAGCGCGAGTTCGAGGCCCCCGGCGACGGCATGACCGTGCAGCACGGCGACCCAGGGTTTCGGGCTGGCCGCGATACGGCTGAAGCAGGCCGACACGTCGGTCAGGAAGTCGACCGGGTTCTCGCCCCGCTCGTGCAGGTGAAGGAACTGGTGGAAGTCCCCGCCGGCACAGAAGCTCGGTCCCTTGCCCGCCACCGCGACGACCGCTGTGCCGGGGTCCGCCTCGGCGCTGGTGATCTGCTTGTCCAGGGCTTCTATCAGGGTGACGTCGAGGGCGTTGCGCCGCTCGGGGCGGTTGAGCAACAGCCACCTGACGGGGCCGCGTTGCTCGACGATGAGGGGGTCCGTGTCGGTCACTGTGCCTCTCGGCTGGAGAGTTCGGCGCGTCGGCGGTTGCGCAGCAGGTAGCGCTGGGTCTTGCCGCTGGGCGTCTTGGGCAGGGCGTCGATGAAGTGGATCGAGCGGGGGTAGGCGTGGGCGGCGTAGCGGGTCTTGACCAACTGCTGTAGTTCGCCGACCAGTTCGGGTGAGCCCTCGCCGCCGTCGCGCAGGACGACGTACGCCTCGATGACCTCGCCGCGGACGTCGTCGGGCGCGCCGATGACGCTGCACTCGGCGACGGCGGGATGCTGGGCGAGGACGCTCTCGATCTCGAACGGCCCGATCCGGTAACCGGCCATGATGATGACGTCGTCGTCGCGTGAGGAGAAGAAGAAGTCACCGTCGGCGTCGACCCGCCCGGCGTCGCCGGTGAGGTAATAGCGGCCGTCGGGGGTGAACTTGGAGTGGCTCTGCCCGGGGATCTGGTAGTCGCGGAAGGTCATCAGCGGGCTTTCGGCGACGTCGATCGCGACCCGGCCGAGCACGTCCGGGCCGGCGGGCTCGTCCTTGTCGTCGGCCAGGACGGTCAGGCTCCAGCCGGGCACCGCCCGGCCCATCGACCCCGTCTTGAGCGGACGGGCGAGTTCGGGGTGGTGGTGGTTGGCCAGGGGCATGCCGACCTCCGTCTGGCCGAAGTGGTCGTGCACGGCCAGGCCGAGCGCGGCGCCGGCCCACTCGTTGACCTCGGGAGTCAGCGGCTCACCCGCGCTGGACGCCCGCTCCAGACGCAAGCCTTTTGGCACAGGCACCGACGAGGAGCGCAGTCCCCGGTACACGGTGGGGGCGGCAGCGAAGTCGGTGACCCGGTGGTCGACGAGGGTGCGCCAGGTCGTCTCGGCGGAGAACCCGCCGGACAGCAGCAGGCTGCGCATACCGGCGGCCATCGGAGCGACGATGGCGGAGTACAGCCCGTAGGCCCAGCCGGGGTCGGCGGCGCACCAGTAGCTGCTGCCCGGGGTGACCCCGAGACCGTACTCCAGGTAGATCTGCCATCCCGCGATGTAGGAGACGGGGTGGATGACGCCCTTGGGCTTGCCGGTGGTGCCCGACGTGAACATGTGCACCAGCGGGCCGTCCCCGCTCGTGGTGACCGGGGGCACCGGCTCGGGCGACGCGGCCGCGACGAGGTCGTCCAGCGACATGTCACCGAGCGAAGTGCCGGCTCCGGTGACGACGATGCGGCGCTCAGGGTCGTCCGGCATGTCGGGGCCCGGGTCGAGTTTGTGGCGCTGGTCCGGGTCGACGACGACCACGTGCGCACCGGCTCCCTCCAGACGCAGGGCGATGGCCTGGGGTGCGAACGCCGTGAACAGCGGGACGTAGACCGCGCCGAGCCGCCAGATCGCGAGGATGACCGTGATCAGGTCGGTGCTCTTGCCCATCAGGGTCGCCACCCGGTCACCCGGTCCGACGCCGAGGCCCTGCAACGCCCGCGCACAGCGGTGCGAGTCCGCGGCGAGCTCGCCGAAGGTCAGTGCGGAGGTCTTCCCGGCGCTGTCGACCACGGTGAACGCCGTGCGGTCGGCGGGGTGACGGTCGCACAGCAGCCCGGCGACGTCGAGTGAGGGAGCCGCGAAGGTCGCGGTCAGCTCGGCGACGCGGTCCGCGGCGCTCACGAGTGGTCCTTGCGGTCGATGACCGGCAGTACCAGACGGCTGGGGTGGTTCGGCCCGTGGTGGATGTGGTTGATCGCGGGAATCATCTGCTCCTCGCCCTCGTGAGCGATGACACCGCCGGTGTTGGTGTTGCGGTCGTAGCGGGGGAAGTTGCTGCTGGAGACGTCCACGCGGATGCGGTGACCGGGCAGGAACACATTGGAGGTGGCCGTCATGTCGATGGTGATCTCGTAGACCGTGCCCGGCTCCATCATTTCTTCCGTGGCCAGGCCGCCCCGGTAGCGCGTGCGCAGGATCCCGTCGCACAGGTTGATCGCCTTGCCGTCGGGGAAGACGTCGACGAGCTTGGCGGTGAAGTCGGTGTCCACCGCCGACGAGGCGACGAACAGGGTCAGGCTCACCGGGCCGGTGACCTCGACAGCCTCCTCCAGTACGGGCGTGGCGAAGCACAGGACGTCATCGCGGGCGGCGACCGTCCGCTGGTCGACGGGGCCGCAGAACCCCGGCGTCGTCGGCATCGACGCCCCGCCGGCCGAGGGAACCGGGCGGCGCGGATCGTAGAGGTAGGTCTCGTGCCCGGCGTCGGTGGGCGCCTCGGTGGTCAACACGCCGTCGCCGTCGGCGGTGTTGGCGCGACCGGTGCTCGTGAGGTGGAAGTCGGTCCACCTCGTGTCGGGCAGCGGCCACTCCTGCTCGTCACGCCACTGGTCGATGCCCATCACGAAGATCTTCACCGGCGCCACGCCGTCCAGAGCGGTGGTGTCGCCGCGCAGCCAGCGGTCGAAGAATTTCACATGCAGGTCGGTCAGGCCCATCATCTGGGCGTCGGCCAGCGGGCCGAAGGACCGGTCGGAATAGACGCCACTCGCGGACATGTGGTCCCACGGACCGATGATCAGCCGCTGCCCCTCACGCGCTTGGACACTGCCCGCCTGCTCGCGGGCGGTGGTGTAGGTGCGCAGGGTCTGGCCGATGTAGAGGTCGTACCAGCCGCCGATGTTCAGCGCCGGAGCGGTGACGTTCTTCAGCTCGGGCGTGAGCTCCATGGCGTCCCAGTACCCGTCGTGGGAGGGGTGGGCCATCCAGTCGTCCCACCACTTCCCGTACTCCCTCAGGACCGGCACCTCGGCCGTCGGCAGCACGTCGTTGAGCGACTCCATCGACAGCGCTGCCTGACCGAGTTCCTGCAGGTAGGGCAGGGTGTCCTCGCCGAGGGTCAGAGACCGCCGCGCGTCAGCCCCGTACATCATGATGTTCCACATCGTGACCAGGCTCAGTGAGAGGGCACCGCCCGGGGAGTACCAGGGTGCCTCGTAATTGTCGATCGAGGTGTAGGCCGGCGCGATCGCCTTGAGACCCGGGGCGCCGGTCACGGCGGTCTCCCACTGGACCATCCCGAGGTAGGACGGCCCGTACATGCCCACCGTGCCATCCGACCACGGCTGCTCGGTGATCCAGGCGACGGTGTCCTCGCCGTCGTGCCGGTCCGCCATATGAGGAACGAACTCGCCCTCCGAGCGGTACGTGCCCCGGCAGTCCTGCACCACCAGCGCGTAGCCGGCCTCCAGCAGAGCCAGAACGTTGGGCAGGGCGCCAAGGCCGAGGATGGTCGACTCCTTGCTGTACGGCAGGCGCACGAGCAGGGTCGGAGCCTTCCCCTCGACCGGACGCCACACGTTGGCGGCGAGGGCCACGCCGTCACGCATCGGAACTCGGACATCTATCTCGTACAGGTGCTGCATCGGTGCTCCTCGTTGAGCCGACGGCATGGTGGGTGAATGCGGGTACGTTAAGAGGTACGTTCGTACCCTGTCAATTACCGCACGCGGTGACCTCGCCTTATTTCCTCCATGGGGGTTCTCGGGCGCCCGCTGTTCGGTGTTGGGGTCAACGTCTTCGACGTGACGAAGCCAGGTCGGGGCATCCGCCGAGTCCGCGATCGCCTGGCTCCACGGCCCTCGCCCAGAGCCGGGCGGGCGAGTCTCCCGCTCGCCGCGCCAAGGTCACCGTGATTACCGCTCTGCGGACTCCTGGGTTGCGGTGGCCGGCATCCGTAGCACACAGCCGCCCGCCGCTGCTCGATCAGCGATCGAGCAGCGGCGGGCGGCGTCGGTGTCCTGGTGCCCTGTCAGCGCGGAATCACCGGCAGGACGATGCGAGAGGGTCGCTCGGGGTCCTGGTAGATGTGCTGGCGGGCCACTCGGGCCGTGGTCGTGCTGTCTTCGGGTTCTCCGGTGTTGAGGTTGTGGTCACAGCGGGGGAGTTGCTGGAGGTGGCCAGCACGCGTATGCGGTGCCCTGCGCGGAGGACGATGCTGGTCGACCACAGGTCCACGACGTGCTCGGTCGGCTCGCCCGGCGTCGCCGCGCGCACCCGCACGACGCGGCGGGGCGGTAGACATCGGCGTGCAGCACCGTGCCGTCACGTATCTCGGCCGGAACGTCGACCTCGAACCGGATCCTTGCCGTGTGCTGCACCCTCGCGTGCGATGACGGTGTCACGCGACATGGTCGAACCCGGCCACCCTCACGCATTACACCGAACGGGGGTGGTCACAGCGTTCGCGGGGTCGTCACGCCGCCGCGTTCAACAGGTCGGCCAGCACCTCGGGCCTCTCCAGGGCGATGAAGTGGCCCGCCCCCGGCACCTGTGTGAAGTCGGCGGCGGGCAGCAGGTCCTTGTTGGCCAGCCTGTCCGAGGGCCGGGACCAGTCGTGCTCCCCGTAGACGAGGTGGATGGGTGCCTTGACCTCGGGGTAGCGCGAGCGGGCCGCGATGAGGCTGGGCAGGCTCTGGTACACGGCCCGGGCGACGGTCGGATAGCCGGGGCGGCTGCCCACCTGAAGGAGCTCGTCCACGTAGTCGTCCCGCAGAGCGGCCTTGTCGCCCAGGCCACCCTGGAGGATCTTGGTGAGCGCGGGCTTGGGCTCGACCCCGGCGATCACCGGGCCCACTCCGGGCAGGAGAACACCGGTGATCACCACGCGGGCGAGGAGGCTGGACCGGGCGATTCCGTCGCGGAAGTCGTACGCGTTGACGGCGACGACACGCCGCACCCGCTCCGGAAGGTCGGCCGCGGTGGTCAGGGCGAGGACCGCCCCCATGGACTCCCCGACCAACGTCACGTCCTGGAGGTCGAGTTCGGTGAGGAGCCGCTCGACGCCCGCACACATGGCCGGCTCGTCGTACGACGCCCCGGGCACGATCTCGGAATAGCCCATCCCCGGCAGATCCAGGGCGTACACGGTGTACCGGTCCGCGATCAGCGGGATGAGGTGGCGGTAGTGCTCGGCCTGGGTGCGCACGGTGTGCAGCAGGACCAGCGGGGCACCGGTGCCAGCCTTGAGGTACCGCAGCGTTCCCTCGCGGCCGTCACGTCCCGTGCGCGGGGCGATGGTGTGGGTCGTGGTCCCCGGAACGTGGATCGTGGGCCGGGTTTCCTGGCTGGGCATCTCGCGGACTCCTCGTGTGTGATCGTGCGTGAACGGGTGAGCGCTGGTCTTGGGTGACTCGGGTGCGGTCCGGCAGGGGCGTGAGGGACCGGGGCGCGCGGCGCCGGCGGCCCTCACGCCGTGTGGCCTACTTCGCCAACTGGGGGTACAGCCCGGCCAGGTCGCCGGCGAGGCCTGCCTTGACCTGCCGCGTGATGTCGTCGGCGAGGACCTCGTGCGCACCTGTCTCGACGCCGTCGAGGGCGAGCGCGGCGACGTCGCGCGGGTCGGACTTGGGGCCCTCGGCGCCCGCCGCCAGGTCGGTGTCCACGTATGCCACGTGCAGTCCGGTGACGGCGATGCCGCGGGGCTGGAGCTCCAGGCGCAGGGAGTTGGACTGCGACCACAGGGCGGCCTTGGAGGCGCTGTAGGAGCCGCCGAGGGCCAGCCAGGAGAGCACGGAGTGCACGTTGAGGATGTGGCCGCCGCCGTTGCCCTCGATGATCGGTACGAAGGCCCGGGTGAGCAGCAGCGGCCCGTAGAAGTTGGTCTCGAACTCCCGGCGTACGTCGTCGACCGGGGAGTCGAGGAAGGAGGCGCCGACCGCGGCACCGGCGTTGTTGATCAGTACGGTGACATCCTGTGCCTGTGCGGCGGCGGCCGCCACGGAGGCCGGGTCGGTGACCTCCAGCGCCACCGGGACCGCGTCGGGATGCGTCACGGTCCGCGGGTCGCGGGCCGTGGCGTACACCTTGCCGGCGCCGCGCGCGTACAGCTCCTCCACCAGGGCCTTGCCGATGCCGCGGCTGCCGCCGGTGACGAAGACGTTCGCGCCCTTCAGAGCGGTCATGACTGCCTCCACAGAGTTGGAAACTGATCGGTTTCCACTACAGTAAACCGATCGGTTTCCGAGCGCAAGTCGTACGAGGGACGGGATCCTCGTCGCGAGCGCGAGTCGGCCATCCGCGGGGGAGCGCTGCGGCCCGGCGCGGCCCTCGGACCCCTACGGCCACCGGCCTCTCGATGTCCTCCTCTTCCGGTACGTGACCCTCCTTGATGCCGAACCGGTCGTGCGGACCGGCCGCGTGAGGTCGTGGAGGCGTACCGGCCCCTCGTCGACGCTGTGCGCTGGGGGCGGCGGGACGGGCAGTTCGGTTCCGCGTCCGAGCCCGAGGTCATCGCGCTGTCGGTCCGGGGAACGGCCCACGGCCTGGTCTCCCTTGTGCTGTCCGGGAACGAGCCGCCGGGGCTCGCGGTCGCCGACTGCTACGAGCGGGCGCTTCGGGCGCTGGTGACGGGGTGACGGGGTGGCGGGGGTGGCGAGGAGTCGGTTCCGGGCGCGGCGGAGGTGACGTGAGCCGGGATCGGCGCACCTGCCCTCGGTGCGCGCCTGGGCTCCGATGTCGGAAACCGATCGTTTTCCATTTCCCGTGATTCGGGTTAATCTCGCGGTATGACCACCGAAGTGAAAGCAAGCCCGAGGGAGCGGTTGCTGGAGGCAGCGGCCACACTCACCTACCGAGACGGTGTCGGCATCGGTGTCGAGGCTCTCTGCAAAGCTGCGGGAGTGTCGAAGCGCTCCATGTACCAGCTGTTCGAGAGCAAGGACGAACTTTTGGCAGCGAGCCTGAAGCAGCGCGCTTCCGCCTTCGTCGCGACTCTCCTGCCCGCGGCGGACGACGGCCGGTCGCACCGCGAGCGCATCCTGCATGTCTTCGAGCAGGTGGAAGCGCAGTCGGGTGCACCCGACTTCCGCGGCTGCCGTTACCTGGCCGCACAGGTCGAGCTCAAGGATCAGAGTCACCCCGCGAGCCGGGTGGCCCACCAGATCAAGGCGAACCTGACGGAGTTCTTCCGTTCCGAGGCCGAGCAGGGCGGGGCGGACGATCCCGGCCTGCTGGCCCGACAACTCAGCCTGGTGTTCGACGGTGCCAGCGCACGCGCGGGAATCGGAGCCGACAAGCTCACGGGCCTCATCGCGCCCACGACGATCACCCTGCTCGACGCGGCAGGCGTGCGCTGACGCATCGTCTCTCCGGGAAGGTGTGAGGCCGCGTCCTGCCGCTCCGCACGGCGACCGCCGAAGTCCTCGGACCTCGCCGGTTCGGAGCGGACCGCGCCGTGGCCGACTGTGGATGGAGGCCGTCGCCCCACGCTCCATGGAACCGGATCATGCCGAACCCCTGCTCGGCCGGGCTCGACGCGTCGTGTGCTGACCGAGGCGCACGGCAACCGCCTGCGGATGTCGCCGACCGGTGGGCACCGCAATGCGCCACCCAGCTGCTGCCCTCAGCTGCCGCCCTTGGTCGACACTCTCGGGCCGGAGCCGGGCAAACGAGGCGGACCCCGGCGCAGGCCCTCACGGCATAGGCCGACCGCGGCTACGGCAACGACATCTGCCGCCGCCTCCTGCGCGAGCGCCGCACCACAGCGGGGATCACCCGGCGTGGCAGACGCTGAACTGCCCCCCGTCCGCGAGGCGTTGTGCAACCATCCCGACCTGCCTCCTGAAGCCGCCCACGCAACCTGCCCCCGAGCGACGGCCCACCTCTCGACCACCAAGATCATCATCGGCGGTGTCCCGGACCCGGCGATGCGCAGCGGAGTATGGCGTACCGCAACCGGAGTGGCCGAAAATGTGTCTCTCAACGCGCGGCGGGGCGATGCGCCAGAGGGTGGGGCTTCGACGCACGGTGGCCTTGGGGGGCTGTAATGAACACATGGGCATTGCCCGGATACACCGAGTCGTTCGAACTCGGGTCGGGGGCGAGCGGGCGGGTGGTCCTCGCCGTGCACGAGGAGACCGGCATGCCGGTGGCCGTCAAATACCTCAGCGAGTCTCTGCGCACCCGGCCCGGCTTCGTGCGTGACTTCCGGAGCGAGGCCCGGCTGCTCGGCGGGCTGGAGAGCCCCTTCGTCACCGAGCTGTACGAGTACGTGGAGAGCCCGGACGGCGCCGCCATCGTGATGGAGCTGGTGGACGGTGTCTCGTTGCGTGCCATGCTGAAGCGGGAGGACCCGCTCGGCCCGGAGGCCGCGCTCGTCATCCTCAAGGGATCACTGCTCGGTCTGGCCGACGCGCACCGCGTCGGCGTCGTCCACCGCGACTACAAGCCCGAGAACGTCCTGGTCGCGCCGGACGGATCCTCCAAGCTGGTCGACTTCGGTATCGCGGTGGACGCGGGCACCAGCGCGGGTGTGGCCGGAACCCCCTCCTACATGGCCCCGGAACAGTGGACCGGTGCGCCCGCCTCTCCCGCCGCCGACGTGTACGCGGCCGCCGCCACCTTCTTCGAATGCCTGACGGGCCACAAGCCGTACCGTGGCGACAACCTCGCGGCTCTCGCGTTGCAGCACGTCGACGCACCCGTTCCCGCCGACGAGGTGCCGGAAGCGGTGCGTGAGCTGGTGCGCCGGGGCCTGGCCAAGGATCCGGAAGAACGGCCCGCACAGGCCGAGGCGTTCGTCAGGGAACTGGAGGCGGCCGCCGTCACCGGCTACGGGCCCGACTGGGAGGAGCGCGGCCGTGGACGGCTCGCCGCGCTGGTGGCCCTGCTGCCGTTGCTGCTGCCGTCGACCCGGGGCACTCCCCGCACCACCACGGACACCGCTCGCACGGTCCTGCGCCAGGAGCCGGGTCGCGGCGGCGCACAGGCGTGGCTGCCCGGCCGTTCCGGCATGCTCGTCTCCGGTGCGGCACTGCTCCTCGGAGCCGTCCTCACCTTCGGGGTCCAGCACATCCCCGGCGGCACCGGGCAGGTGGCACAGGCCCTTGCCACCACCGGTGCCGAGGGAGTCGAGGACACGGCGGCGCCCCCGGCCCCGACGGTCTCCCCTTCCTCATCCCCGACACCCACCGACTCGGCCGATCCGTCGCCCTCTCCCAGCCCGCCCTCGGACGCCGAGACCACCCCTACCGATGAACCCTCGTCCTCGGCCACCACGGACGGGACCACGGAGACGACCGAGCCCGGAGGCGCGACCACCACGCCGCCACCGACGACGACTTCCCCCACCCCGGTCACCGCCCCAGCAGTCAAGGACGTCGCGGTGACGGGCTTCCGGCAGACGGGTCCGGCGACCGCCACGGCAACCATCGACATCGTCACGGACGGCACCGGACCTGTCTCCCTCACCGTCTCGTGGTACGCCGGCGACTCACGAGGACAACTCGGCACCGCGGACGGCGCGTCCCAGACCTTCGAACGCAGCGGCGCCACCCAGTACACACTCACCGTCGACCACGCCTTCCGGAGCAACGCCTGCTACTGGGCGGTGCAGGCCACAACCACCCCGACCTCCGCCGACGGCGGCGCCTCGCAGCAGCTTCTGACCAGACGGTGTGACATCCGATGACCGCGCAGAACGACGACCACAGACCCACGCCGACGGAAGCCGTCGAGCCCACGCTGGCGCTGCCGGACGCGGTGACGCTGGTGGACTCGGTGACGCTGGTGGGGGGCTTCGGCGAGGCACCCACACAGGTGCCGGCGGGCACCGAAGCCGACGAGCCCACCACGGTTCTACCGACCGCCGGCGCGTCCACCCCCACTGTGCACCTGGGCCCCGCCTCTACCGTGCGCCTCGGCTCCGCCCCCACTGTGCACCTCGGCCCCGCCTCCACCTTGCACCTCGGCCCCGCAGACGGGCGCGTCCCTGGTGACGAGGCGGCCCCGGCCGACACCGAGCACGCCGAGCACTCGGAGCACGCCGAGCACTCGGAGCACTCGGAGCACGCCGAGCACGCCGAGTACAGCGCCACCGTGCTGGGCAGCCACTGGATACAGAGACCCGAAGCCGACGAGACCCTCGTCGAGGAGACCGTCGAACAGCGCTCCGGGCCCACGATGAACGGGTCGCCGCCGCCTGATCGCATCGAAGGCACGGTGCTGCGCTTCGGCCCGGGAGTGACCAACGCCGTCGCTCAGCGAACCCACCGCACGCTGCCCGCCCTGCCGCCGGCCCCCGTACCCCGGCGCCGACGGCTGCGCCGACACGCTCTGCCCGTGCTGGTGGTCCTCGGTGTCCTCGCGTTCCTCGCCTGGCAGCGGGTCGGGCCGCCCCTCAAGGTCGGCACGGTGACGGTCACGGCGCGGCCTGCCGCCCTGAAGTGCGAGGGCACCGCGGACATCGTCGGTGTCGTCGCCACGAACGGCCGTCCGGGCACGTTCTCCTACCGCTGGATCCGAAGCGACGGCACCAAGTCGCAGGTCCTGAAAGAGGTGATGGTCCAGGGACAGAGACAGGCACGCGTGCACCTGCGATGGACCTTCCAGGGCAAGGGCCACCGCACGGCGCAAGCCGAACTGCGCATCCTCTCCGCAGGCCCCCGCACGGCCACGACCCGCTTCACGTACGACTGCTCTTGACCGCCGCTGTCGGGAGCCGTCCGCGAGTTCGCAAGAGGAATTGGCCCGCCGCAAGGGGTGATTCAGGGCTACCTGTGGGCTGGGACGTGCGGTGTCTGTGGGGGAGGACTGGCCAAGTGGTCCTGGCGATCGATGTGGCGGTGCTGGCTCGACCGGCGGCGAGAGCGCTAGCACCGAACCTCCGGAGCGTGGGGGCACGGCGCTGTCGGCGCGGCGGATAGCCTCTGCGGGTGACGAACGAGGACGTGCTGCAAGATCACGCTCACCGGCAGGTCGTGCGGGTCGGCGACACCGTCCGCCGACCCGTCCAGCCCTGGACCGAGACGGTGCACGCACTGTTGCGCCATCTCGAAGCAGTGGGCTTCCCTTACGCTCCGCGGGCTTTGGGGATCGACGAGAAAGGCCGCGAGGTCCTCAGCTATATCGACGGAGAGTCGGGTCCGCTGGGGTGGGCCAAGGTGGTGGAGGACGACGGTTTGACCGCCTTCGCCCGGCTGCTGCGCGAGTACCACGACGCCACCGCGAGTTTTGTCCCGCCCGACAATGCCGCATGGGCCTTCGGCGCGACGGAGTCCAATGACCGTGAGGTGATCTGTCACGGCGACTTCGGTCCGTGGAACGTGGTCTGGCAAGGACAGCAGCCGGTTGGCCTCATCGACTTCGACTTCGCTCGCCCGGCAGCGCGCCTGCACGACATCGGTTACGCACTGCAGTACATCGCACCGTTCAGGGACGACACCGAGTGCACCCGCTGGCTCCGCTATCCGCAGCCCCCCGATCGCCGTCGGCGCCTGCAACGGTTCTGCGCTGGCTACGGCCTTCTCTCCACCGCCGACACCGCCGACATCGTCGACGCCGTCATCCGCGAGCAGCGGGCGAACGTCGAACGAGTACGCAGGCTGGCCGATGCCGGGCACGAACCCCAGGCGACCTGGGCGGCCGACGGTTATCTGCGGGATCTCGAAGAGAAGGTGGCATGGAGCCAAGCGCACCGACACCTGTTTGAGTCCGGCTAGGAGCCAAGGCTGGAGGCGCCGGTCAAGGGGGAGGGTGTCCGCAAGGTTTTCGGCAGTGGCTCCAGCACGTATCGGCTCGAGGTGGTCGCCTGGTCCGCCCGTACCTGTACCGCCCCTACCTGTACTCGTGCTGGTAGGGGCGATGACCGCGTAGTCGGGGAGATGGAGCTACTTGGGTGCGTTCACAGGCACCGGGGCGCTGAAACCCTCGAAAGTCGCGACGTTGTGTGCCGAGTTGCCGGACGCTCCCACCCACTGTTCGAAGCGCACGACTCGGCCGGATTCGTTGACCCACACGTCGCAGGCGAACTCCTCGGTGCCCGTGGCGCGCATCTTGTCGTAGAGCCGACGGTCCACGCTCCGGAGCTGGTCCTGGGTGAGGTTGCCCGAGAGTCGGTACGCCGGGGCTCCGTCCACTTCCGTGGGGCCCTTTCGGGCCTTCGGCCCGAGGTCCAAGAGCAGCTGTGCGTAGGCACCGTAGTCGGACGCGCCCGCGTACGAGGCGCCCAGCTCCGTACGCTGCCACTTCCCAAGTGCCCCGTCCGCACCCCGTGTTCGGGTGTAGGTGGCGTCTTCCAGCAGGATCGTCTCCGCTTCGAACGCTTGGTCCTTCGGGACACTGTCGGAGGACTTCAAGGTCATTTTTCCTGTCGGGCCTGACCCGTTGAAGTTCATCCGACCGGTCATGACGACCGTCAGGGTGGAGCCCGTAAAGCTCTTCGTCGTGATCTCGACCGAGTAGGGCGCTGGATCGGCGTTCTTGAGCGCCGCCTCGACTTCGAACGCGCCCTTGGACCCTGGTGTGGCCGATGCTCCCGTCTTCGACGTGGATGCGGGAGCCTTCCCGGCATCTCCGGCGCCACAACCGGCAAGCAGGACGGCGGCCGCGATTCCGGCCGTCACGGTGGCCAAGTGGGGCATGGCGGGGGACCTCCTCAGCGTGGTTCACAGACCGCTGAGTCTGTCATGGGCACAGCCGCGAGCCCTCCACCCCTTCTCACGGCGCCACCATCCCTTGCTCGCCCGCGGTGTCCAGCAATCCAGGTCATGACCCGGGCGCCGCAGTGAGGGCCTTGTGGGTCGACTCCAGGATCTTCTCCGACAGTTCTGTGCCCGCCGTGGCCCGTGCGAGCAGGATCGCGCCGACCAGAGTGGCCACGACGGGAAGGCCGTCGGCGGCGTCGGTGGCCATCCACGCGGCGAATTCCTCGACTCCGGTCGCGTACGTTGCGCGCACCTCCTCAGCCAGGGGCTCGCGAGCCATGTCCCCTGCGAATCCCGCGGTGGGGCAACCGGTGCCGGGCTGGTCTCGGTGCTCGGCCGACAGGTAGAAATCGAGCAGGGCGCCGCGCGCGGTGTCGTGATCGCCGTGGGCCGTGTCGAACGACTCCAGGAGCAGGTCGAGGTCCCCGAAAGCGGCATGGGCCGCCTCGGCCACCAGCGCCTCCTTGGACGAGAACTGCTTGTAGAAGCCGCCGGTGGTCAGCCCGATGGACTTCATCAGATCGGCAACGCTGATGCCGTTCACGCCGCGCTCCCGGAAGAGCTGGGAGGCTGCGGCGACCGCGCGCCTGCGGTTCTCGAGCGCCTGAGCCTGCGAAACGCGACTCATCAGTCACCTGCCCACGTTAGATAGTAAATCGCATCTATCATATGCGAAGCGCCGGGCAGGCGGCTGCGGCGCCCTCTCTCTGGGCTCTTTCTCTCGGTCCATGCGCGGCCGGCCGAGGCGGGCCCGCGCTTATTCCGAGGGGTCGGGGGGATCTGGAGCCGGGTCGAGGGCGGCTCACGCGGCGCACGGCGAGTGTGCGGCGTGCGGGTCTCCGCCGGCGTGCCGTTCGCCGTCCCGCGCAATCGTCGCGAGGGCGGCGATGCCCGCAATCGTCCACGGCGACCATACGCCGGAAGGGATCTCCCTTCGCGCGCACCGGATCGGGGGCACCTGATCGACTGTCGACGCCGTAGTCCCGTATGCGCGTCGAGGTGCTCCAGCCGCGGACGGTGACTGACGGCATCGGGGCCGTTGACTGGCACGCTTTAGATAACTAACGTAATCTAAAGCGAGGTCGATGGTTCCGGCCCGCTACTCATTCCGCGAGACCAGAAATGAGATCCACCTCCATGACCACGCAGAACAAGACCGCGGTCGTCACCGGCGCGTCCGCCGGGCTGGGTGCCGCTTACGCGCAGCGGCTCGCAGACCGGGGCTACGACCTGGTGCTGGTGGCCCGGAACACCGCGCGGCTGGAAACGCTGGCGGCGGACATCCGCAGCCGTACGGGCCGCTCGGTGGACGTCGTGACCGCCGACCTCACCGACGCGGCGCAGATCTCCGTGGTCGAGGAGCGTCTGCGGACCGACGAGAGCATCGAGGTGCTGATCAACAACGCCGGCGGGTCGCTGTTCACCCCGCTGGCGACCTCCGACGCCGCGGACGCCGAGGCATTGATCAACCTCAACGTGACCTCGCTGACCAGGCTGACCATCGCGGTCCTGCCGGGCCTGACAGCCCGGGGGCACGGCACCGTGGTGAATGTGTCCTCGGCGCTTGCTCTCAACATCCTGCCCGTCAGTGCCGTCTACAGCGGCACCAAGAGTTACGTGCTGACCTTCACTCAGGCGCTGCAGCAGGAGCTCGCCGAGAGCCCCGTCGTGGTGCAGGCCGTGCTGCCGGGGGCCGTCCGCACGGAGTTCTGGGACGGCTCCGGCCTCGATCTCGCGGCGTTTCCCGACGAGTGGATCATGAGCGCGGACGACGCTGTGGACGCGGCACTCGCCGGGCTCGACGCGGGGGAGCCCGTCACCATCCCGTCACTGCCTCAGATCAGTGACTGGGAAGCGTTCGAGAAGGCCCGTCAGACGCTCGTCCCGAACCTGTCGCAGCGGGTCCCGGCTGATCGTTACCGCGGCTGAACACCGCTCAGACTCGGGTGCGGAAGTCCTGATTGACCCCGTGCCAACGGCACGCGCGACGGCGGCGGTCATGTGCGCCCCATGCCCGACCACACCGTCGATTACCCCTCCACGCAGTCCGGTGCCGCCTCGGTGCAGTCACCGGTCCCCTTCGGCCCCACCGGTCCCATCCGACCCACCGGTCCCATCCGACCCACCGGTCGCATAGAGCCCGCCGGTCCCATCCGGCCGGTCCGCGCGTAGGTGCCCGCCGCGGGGCTGCCTGCCACCCCCCCCCGGTTCTCTCACCCGTTTACTTAAGGAACATCCATGTTGAACGCCCTGTGGAACCCGATCGTCGCCGGGGAGATCTCCCTGCCGCACCGCCTGGCGATGGCCCCCCTGACGCGGAACCGGTCCACACCGGACGGCGTGCCGACCGAGCTGAACGCCGAGTACTACGCCCAGCGCGCCTCGCACGCCCTCATCATCACCGAGGGCACCCAGCCCTCCGCCGACGGCCAGGGTTACCCGGTGACGCCAGGCATCTACACCGATGAGCACATCGCCGGCTGGCGCAAGGTCACCGACGCCGTGCACAAGGCCGACGGACGCATCGTCATCCAGCTCATGCACGCCGGACGGATGTCCCACCCCGACAACACCCCCCACCACCGGCAGCCGGTGGCCCCCTCCGCCGTCCGGCCGGCGGGCGAGATGTTCACCGCGTCCGGGCTCCAGGAGATGCCGGTGCCGCGTGAGTTGTCCACGGAGGAGGTCTCCGCGACGGTCGACGACTTCCGGCGCGCCGCCGCGGCCGCCGTCGCGGCCGGCGCCGACGGCGTCGAGATCCACGGGGCCAACGGCTACCTGGTGCACCAGTTCCTGGCCACCAACACCAACCAGCGCACCGACCAGTACGGCGGCTCCGTCGACAACCGCATCCGTTTCGCCGTCGAGGTCGCCACCGCCGTGGCCGACGAGATCGGCGCCGGCCGCACCGGTATCCGGATCTCTCCCGGGAACCCCTTCAACGACATCGTGGAGAGCGACACCCACGAGCTGTACCCGGCACTCGTGAGCGCCCTCGCCCCGCTCGACCTCGCCTACCTGCACATCGCCCACGGCGGCGACGACGAACTTCTGCACACCCTGCGCAAGGTGTGGCCGACCGCCCTCGTCCTCAACCGGGCCGGCACCGACATCGCCACCCGCGCCAAGGACGTCGAAGACGGCCTGGCCGACATCGTCACCGTCGGCACCATGGCGCTCGCCAACCCCGACCTGGTCGAGCGCGTACGCGCCGGCGCACCGCTGAACACTCCCGACCCCGCCACCTTCTACGGCGGCGACGCAACCGGCTACACCGACTACCCCACCCTCACTGCCTGACAAACGCCGGCGACACCGGTCCTGGCGGGCCGGTATGCCCGGATGGCCCCATGGAGGTACACGTGTCTGAGCACACTGCAGTTGAACTGAGCCCGGAAGCGATCCAGTTCGCGGAATGGTTGGCCGAGGGGGCGAAGCCCCCGTCCGAGCTGGATGCGGCGCGCATCCAGGGGGAGCAGGTCCATCTCGCGGCCCGGGAGCCGGAAGGCGTCACCTATCGGGAGGTGGACGCGGGTGGCGTGCTGGGAATCTGGTGCGAACCCGTCGACGCCAACACCGACCACGTCCTGCTGCACAGTCACGCCGGCGGCTCCGTTCTGGCGTCGGCACACGCTGACCGGAAGCTCGCAGGCCATATCGCCAAGGCCGCAGGGGCCCCCGTCCTGGTCCTGGACTTCCGGCGGGCGCCGGAACACAAGTACCCGGCTCAGGTGGACGACGTGGAGGCGGCCTTCAACTGGCTGCTCTCCGAAGGGTATGAGCCGGGGAACATCATCACGATCGGCCACTCGATCGGCGGGTTCCTCGCCGTCGCCGTGGCGCTTCGCCTCCGCGACAAGAAGCAACCGCTGCCCGGTGCCATCGTGTCGATCTCCCCGTGGTGCGACCTCGAGATCGCCAACGAGACCATCGCGTCCAACGCCGGGACGGACAAGATACTCAGCAAGGATCTGCTGGAGTTCTTCCGCGAGTCCTGGATCGGCGGCACGGGCATCGAGTTCACGGACACCAGGATCAATCTGAACCGTGCGGACCTGAGCGGTCTCCCCCCGACCCTCGTGTCCTGGGGAACGTACGAGGTGCTGGCCGGCGAGGACGAGGAGTTCGCCGCCCGCGTCAAGGACGCCGGCATCGACACCACGACCGTGGTGGTCTCCGGAGGCCAGCACTCGTACGTCTACGGTGCCGGCCGGGTTCCGGAGACCGACGCCGCCATCGCGCGGATCGGCGCGTGGGTCCGGGAGAAGACGAAGATCTGACCGAGCGCTCGGCAGGTGCAGGATCCGCGCCTGCCGGAGCGCGACTTCGTCCTGGTCCAGCAGACCACGACTACGGCCTCAGCTCGGTCGCGCGCACCGGCGTGCGCGACCGAGCTCGCACTGGCGCCGAAGCCGACGACTGGCTCACCGCCACACTGCGTCCGCTGGATGTGCCGGCCGATCAGCGCTCGCGGATGAGCGACTCGGGCAGGTAGGCGGACCGGATGCCCAGCTCCCAGTCATGGGCCAGAGAAGCGAGCGCGGTCAGTGTTGATGGCCTCCACCGGCAGCAGACTCCGGGGGCGGGGTCGGTGCCGGCCATCGATCTCACCCTGGACCGGCTCAGCTCCGTTCGGCGTCAGGGGCTGTCGGCCGACGACCGGGGGCGGTGCCGCTGCCCGTGGGGCGGGGTCCGGGCACCGTGCTCCTCGACCGGACGAACTGGCTGGGCGTTTGGCCGTACCGCTTCTTGAAGGCACGCACGAAGTGACTGCTGTCGGCGAATCGCCAGCGGGCGGCGAGTTCCGAGATGCTCGGTCGGCCAAGCGGTGACGCGAGCTCAAGGCGTGCTTGCTCCAGCCGCCTGCGCCGGATGTACGCGCTCACCGACTCCTCGGCCGCGGCGAACGCCCGGTGCAGCGTCCTGACGGAGACGTTGAGTTCGCGGGCCAGGGCCGAGGGCGAGAGCTCAGGATCTGTGAGGCGGCTGTCCACGATGCCCTTCGCCGCTTCGGCCAGCGCGGGGGCCAGCCAGGGCTCGTGGTCGTCGAATCCCTGCGTCAGCACGCCCTTGGTCAGTTCGATCAGAGAGTTGCGGGCGGCTTGTAGACCGGCGGGCGTGAGGTCGTTCAGGCTCGCATCCACCAACCCGGCGTAGCCCATGAGCAGACGTACTTCGGTCGAGTCGGCCGGTCCGACGACAGGCCGGTCGCCGATCAGCGGCCTGAGCTGTGCGGCGGGCAGGATCAGCACCTTCGCCGTCGTGCGCGGCTCCATCTCGAACCGCACCGGCGGACCGTTGTGCCGCGCGATGAACTGCCCGGCCGGGACGGCGAACTCACCGCGCTCGCGCGGTCGGACGAAGCGCCACTCGCCGCGCCGCACCACATGCACGAGGACCCGGTCGTCGAGGTGGTGACCGGCGCCCCGGGTGCCGCCGGCCAACGACTCACCTTGCAGGTCCGCGATCACCGCGTCGTGCATCTTGGAGGCGCGGACGGTGACCCGGAAGTCACCGGAACCGAGCGGTTCGAGGGGTGGCAGGGGGAGCGCCTCTCCGACCTGTCCCTCCCACTCGCGTCGGAAGACGTCGAAGCCGTCCCGCGCGGTGCTCGGGGCGGTGACGTCCACGAAGAAATTCCTGCCCGGCCCGCCGGATCTCGGTGCGGTGCTTCCTGTGTTGCTCATGGCCGACGCCCCAACTCGACAACGGATCGCAGGACTTACGCGGCCCGCTTCACCTTTCACCTTGCCACACCGCCCTTGGCACTGACGTTCCATCGGAGTGGCGCCGCAGTACAAGCGTGCGCCGCAACGATCTCCCTAAGGTGAGCGGTGGAGCCTGAACCGCAGAGCACGGGGCGGCGTCGGAAGCCGAAGCCGACGCGGCGCTACTCCGGCGTCGTGCCGCTCAAGGAGCCGCCGCGTCGCCTGACACCGGACCTCCCGCCCCTCGTCCCCCACGGGCTCCGACCCATCCTGAATCCTGAGAGGTTACTGGCTGTCATGACTGACACGACCGACACTACGCGTGGCATCGAAGTCGAGCCGAGCGATCCAGCAGCGGACACTGCTGCCGTTTTCGACCTCCTGGGCGGCCTTGTCGTCGCCCAGATCCTGCGGGCCCTGGCCGCCCTGCGCATAGCCGATCATCTCGCCGACGGACCCCTGACGGCCGAGGAGTTGGCCGAGCGCGAGGGCAGCCATCCGCAGGCCACGTACCGGCTGATGCGCGCGGCCGCGTCCTCGGGCCTGCTGAGCTACGAAGGGCGCCGTCGCTTCGCCCTCACCGGGCGAGGGCGGCTGCTGCGTTCAGGTGTGCCCGGCTCCCTGCGCTCACTGGTACTGACCCAGACGGGACACGCGCACTGGCAGGCCTGGGCCCACTTCCCCGAAGCGGTGCGGCAGGGAGCCACTCAGACCAGGAAGGCGCTGGGAGCGGACATCTTCGAGTACTTCGCGCGACCGGAGAACGCTGACGAGGCCGCGCTCTTCGCTCAGGCGATGGGAGACCTGTCCGGCCTGGTGACGCGGGGCGCCGTGAGCGCGGTCTCCACCGTCGGTGTATCCACCGTGGTCGACGTCGGCGGTTCGAACGGTGACTTCGTCCTGGCGCTGATGGAGGCCGACCCCCAGCTGAGCGGACAGGTACTCGACCTGCCTCACGCCGTCGAGGGCGCACGCGGCGAGGCCGCGAAACGTGGTCTGTCCGACCGCTTCCACGCGGTCGCCGGCGACTTCTTCGCCGAGGTCCCTCCGGCGGACCTCTACCTCCTGAAGACGATCCTGCACGACTGGGACGACACCCAGTGCGCCGTGATCCTTCGGAACTGCCGTTCAGCCGTGAACGAGGGGGGACGAGTCCTGGTCGTCGAGACGGTCATCGGTGAGATCGGTGAGCCCGACTTCGCCACCCGGGCCGACATGACCATGCTCGCCATGACAAACGGCATGGAACGCGATCTGGACGAGTTCGACGCCCTCTTCGCGGCCTCGGGATGGCGCCGCTCGCGGACGTATCCCGTGGGTGGCGGATACTTCGGCATGGAGCTCCTGGCCGTCTGACGGTTGCGCGGCGCGCGCTGCCATTGGCTCCACGCCGCGCAGGACTGGTGATGAGCCCCACCACGGCCGGGTCGGCCGTCGACGCGGAACTCGTCGGTAGCCGGTACCTCACTGCGGCCGAGCGTGCGAAAATGCGCTGTTGTATTTCACCTGACGCTCTTCTAGCCTGTTATTCATGGCGAATCAGATAGCAGCCGGGCCGGAACTCTTACAATACGTCAGGGACTTCTCGCTCAGAGAAGACGACATTCTGCGTGACTTGCGCCTGCTGACCTCGGGACTGCCCGGCGGAGAGGCCATGCAGGTCACGGCGGAGGAGGGCCAGTTCCTCGCTTTCCTGATCGCCGCGACCGGTGTCACGGACGTGCTGGAGGTCGGTACGTTCACCGGATACAGCACGCTCTGTATGGCGCGTGCCCTACCGCCGCAGGGGCGACTGATCACATGTGACATCAGTGAGCGGTGGCCCGAGATCGGTGTCGAGTACTGGCGGCGCGCCGGTGTTCTTGAGCGAATCGAAGTGCGTATCGGCGAGGCGGCGGACACATTGGAGAAAATGTGCGCCGACGGATTGTCCGAAAGCTTCGGTCTTGTTTTCATCGACGCCGACAAGGTGAATTATCCGCGCTATTACGAACTGGCATTGCGGCTGGTCCGGCCCGGCGGGCTGCTGGTGGTGGACAACACGCTCTTCTTCGGCCGGGTCATCGACCCGCTCGCCGACGACGCGGACACCGCCGGGGTACGTGAGCTGAACGCGATCATCCGGGACGACCGACGGATCGATGTCTCCATGCTCCCGGTGGCCGACGGCATCACCCTGGTCCGCCGGAAGTGAGATCGGGAGCGATCAGCCGGAGCGTCGTGGGCGCCTGGCGCCGCTCGGGGGCGAGGTGCAGCAGTTGGACGTCCTCGGCGGCGACGGAGTTCGCTTCTTCGGCTCCGGCCTCGCTCCCGCCCTCGCCCGAGCTCCCGTGGGCCGAGCCCTCGCGGACCAGGCCCCGGCAGGCGCAGGGCTGGTCTCCGAACCCGGCGAAACGGTAGGCGATCTCCATCATGCGATTGCGCTCGGTGGCCCGGAAGTCGGCCAGCAGGTGGACACCGGCCCGCGCCGCCTGGTCGGCCAGCCAGTTCAGGAGGATGGTGCCGACGCCGAACGCCACCACACGGCACGAGGTGGCGAGCAGCCTGAGATGCCAGGCCCGTGGGTGCTTCTCCAGCAGCACCACGCCCACGGCGCCGTGCGGTCCGAAACGGTCGGTGAGCGTGGTCACCAGCACCTCGTGGCCCGGGTCGGCGAGCAGGGCGCGCAGTGTCGCGTCCGGGTAGTGCACCCCGGTCGCGTTCATCTGGCTGGTGCGCTGGGTCAGTTCCTCGATCCGCGCCAGCTCCTCCGGCGTGGCGCGCGCGATGCGCAGCACCATCTCCAGCGACCGCAGGAAGTCCTCGTGCGAGCCGGTGAACCGCGCCTGTTCGTCCGTGCGCCGGAATCCGGCCTGGTACATGGAGCGGCGCTGTCGCGCGTCGACGGTCACGGTCCCGGGGCTGAACTCGGGCAGGCCGGGCAGGAGCGCGGCGTCCTCGGCCCGGTAGCAGCGCACGTCCGGGAGGCTGTGGGCCACCTCGGCCCGCTCGGTCGGCTGGTCGTCGATGAAGGCGACGGCGCGGGGAGCGAAGTTCAGGCCTTCGGCGATCCGGCGTACCGCGTCCGACTTGCGCCCCCAGCCGATCTGCGGAAGGACGAAGTAGTCGGCGACGCCCAGCGCCTCCAGCCGCGCCCAGGCGACGGCGTGGTCGTTGCGGCTGCACACCGACTGGAGGATGCCTCGCGCGTCCAGGCGGGTGATCACCTCGTGGATCCCTTGGGCCAGGACGACGTCGTCGCCTTCCAGCAACGTGCCGTTCCAGAGCGTGTTGTCGAGGTCCCAGACCAGGCACTTCACGGTCGCGGTCGCCGCCGCCCCCCTCACGCTCATCCCCGGCTCCCGAGCACATGGTCGGCCAGGATCAGCTGGCACACCTCGTCGGTGCCCTCGATGATCTCCGTGAGCTTGGCGTCGCGATAGGCCCGCGCGACGACGTGGCCGTCCCTCGCCCCCGCCGACGCGAGCACCTGGACCGCGGTCGCCGCGCCCCTGGCCGCGTGCTCGGCGCCGACGTACTTGGCCAGCACGATGGCGGCGCTCAGATCGGCGGCGTTCTCGTCCCAGCAGCGGCTGGCGTGCTCGCAGGCCCGGGTGGCGATCTGCTCGCCGGTCCACAGATCGGCCAGATGCCGGGCGACGAGCTGATGCCGCCCCAGCGGCCGGCCGAACTGGTGCCGGGACGCGGCGTGGCCGACGGCCGCCGCGACGCAGGCCCGCAGGATTCCGACGCACCCCCAGGCGACGGAGAGCCGCCCGAAGGCCAGGGCGGTCGTCACCAGCAGGGACAGCGGTTGCCGCCCGCCGCCCAGCAGGCTGCTCAGGGGCAGCCGCACCCCGTCGAGCAGGATGTCCGCGTGCCCGGCCGCCCTGAAGCCCATCGGATCGCCCACCCGCCGCACCTGGACCCCGGGGGTGTCCCTCGGCACCACGACCACGGCGCCGTCCGCGCCCATCCGCGCGACGACCAGGAGGAGATCGGCCTGCTCGGCGGCAGTCACCCACGTCTTGAGGCCGTCGAGCACGAGGGTGTCGCCGTCGACGGTGACGGTGGTCGCGATGGCCGACAGGTCGCTGCCCGCCCGCGGTTCACTGAAGGCCACGGCCGCCGTGTCGCCCGAGGCCAGCCGGGGGAGCAGCTCCGCCGCCTGCGCCGGGTCGCCGAGCCGTTCGACGGTCCACGCGGCCATGCCCTGGGAGGTCATGACGCTGCGCAGCGAGCCGCACAGGGTGCCGACATGAGCGGTGAACTCACCGTTGTCCGCGCTGCTCCACCCCGCTCCGCCGTATCGCGCCGGGATCTGCGGGGCGAGCTGCCCTGCGGCACCGAGTTCGCGCACCACCTCCTCGGGCAGCCGCCCCGCGCGGTCCCAGTCCGCGGCCCGGTCCCCGACCAGCTCGGTGACCGCGGAGGCCGCCGCGGCGACGGCGTCACCCATGGGAGCCGCCCACGGCCGGTCGCCGGAGCCGGCCGACCAGCGCGGCCATCCTCCGCGCGGTCCGGAAGTTGTCCATCTGGAGATCCGCGCCTCGCACGGCGATGCCGTACGTCCGCTCCAGATGCACCACCAGCTCCATGGCGAAGAGCGACGACAGCCCGCCGGAGCCGAAGACGTCCATGTCGGCCGACCAGGTTTTCCCGGTACGCAGTTCGAGGAACCGCAGCAGTTCCCTCTCGATGTCGCCGGGGTCGCCCAGGGGCTCCGGTACCGCGCGGTTGGATGGCATGGTCATGCCCATTCTCCCTCGTACTCGTAGAAGCCGCGCCCGCTCTTGCGGCCGAGGTGCCCCGCCCGCACCATCTCCAGCAGCAGGTCGCAGGGGCGGCAGCCTTCGTCGCCGGTCCGGCCGTGGAGCACCCACAGCGAGTCGACGAGGTTGTCCAGCCCGATCAGGTCGGCGGTGCGCAACGGACCCGTCGGATGCCCCAGGCACCCCTGCATGAGCCGGTCGACCGACTCGGCGCTCGCGGTGCCCGCCGCCACCACCCTCACCGCGTCGTTGATCATCGGGTGCAGGATCCGGCTGGTGACGAAGCCGGGCGCGTCATCGACCACGACGGACTCCCGGCCGAGCGCCGCGAGCAGCGCCCGCAGCGCGTCCAGCGTGGCCTCGCTCGTCTGGGTGCCCCGGATGACCTCGACCGTCCGTATCAGACAGGGCGGATTCATGAAGTGGGTGCCGACCAGATCCACCGGACGGGCCGTGGCCCGGGCCAGCTCATCGATGGGGATCGCCGACGTGTTCGAGATGATCGGGGTGCCCGGCGCGGCCAGCGCGGACACGTCCGCCAGAACCTTCGCCTTGGCGTCGGGGTCCTCGGTGACGGCCTCGACGACCGCCGTGAACGCCGGGCCGTCGGTCATCAGGTCGGCGAGTGACCGGCCGGTGACGAGGGCGCCGGGCACGGCCTCCTCCGGCAGCGCGCCCATCAGCCGCGCCGTCCTCAGCTGGTGGTCGATCCGCCCCGGAGCCTCGTCCAGGCGGCGCCGGTCCAGGTCGACCAACGACACCGCCATCCCGTGCCCGATCGCCAGCGCGGCGATGCCCGACCCCATCACTCCCGCTCCGAGCACGGCCAATCGCCGCCCGGTGCCGGGCGTACCCCTCTGCGCTGCCATATCCTCCCTCTTCCGGTGCTGGACCCCGACGCCTGTGCTCACTCCTCCGAGCGGCTCGCCTCGGAGCGCTCGGGCCGAGGCGGGACCAGGTCGCCCGTGGGTTCCGTGTAGAACTGCTGCGCCCACTGCCGGTACCGGCCGATCGGACCGTCGCCCTTGGCGAGCCGGGGACGCGCGACGTGTTCCTGGTGGTGCCACATCAGCAGGTCCGCGCCGGTGTCGACGCTGCCCACCCGTTGCAGGACCTCGCTGAGCAGCCGGGCCAGGGGCGTGACCGCCGGGCGGCCCAGCCAGTCCGGCACACCCGGGAATCCGTTCAGCTCCAGCTTCGTGCCGAAGCGGACCTGCATCCGGCCCGGGCCGGTCGGGGTCGCGTGGAGCATCACGTAGAGGTTCCCCGCGCCCGCGGGCAGGACCGTCCGCGCCGCGATGGTGGCCAGTCCGATCACCGTGAGCGTGTACGACTGGTGGAATCCGCGCATCATCGTGTTGCGCGCGGTCGCGGTGACCGTGCTGATCGGTTCCCCGGTCACCGGCAGGCCCCCGATGTCGACCTCCTCGAGACCGTGCAGGGCCGGCAGATGCCCCCAGTCGAACGCGTTCTCGATGACATCCTGTGGGTGGCCGGCGATGTCGAACGTGCGATGACTGAACGGTTGGCGGTCGTCCATCGGGAAGAGCGGGACGTCCCACTGCGGGGGCATCCCCAGGGCGTGCGACCACACATAGACCGAGCCGTTGGCCTCGCACACCGGGTACTGCGTCAGCGACGCCTTCGGCGGCTGCTGGTCGTAACCCGTGCGCACACAGGTACCGGACGGGTCGAACGCGAACCGGTGGAAGGGGCAGACGATGTTCTCGCCCTCGACCGATCCACCGACGCCGAGGTGCGCTCCGAGGTGCGGGCACTGGGGCCTGACCGCCCGCAGCACGCCCTTGGCCGTCCGGTAGAGGACGACCTCGGCGCCCGCGAGCCGTCGGGTGGTGAGGGATCCGGCCCGCAGCTCGTCGCTGAAGGCCACACAGAACCAGCCGTTCGGGTAAGGGCGCGAGGGAGCGTGCAGGGTGTCGGCCGGCTCCGCACCGTGCAGGCTGATCGCCCTGGAGTCGAGCAGATGCTTCACCAGGGGCTTCAGGTGAGGTCTCATGGGCTCACTCCCCGTGCTTCACCGGGCAGGCGGCGACGCCCGGCTGTGTGGACGGCCGGCCGGAGGCGGACAGCGGTGCGGCGGCGCCGTGCTCCGCGCCGTCGGCGTCGGCGGACCTCCGCTCGGTGAGCCGCAGGCGCAGCCCCCGTGAACTCAGGCTGGTCTCCACCTTCGGCAGGAACGGCCGGTCACCCACCGGATGCAGCTCCCAGCGGGCGACGATGGCGGTCAGCGCCAAGATGGCCTCGTTGAGGGCGAACTGGTCCCCGATGCACTTGCGGGCACCGGCGCCGAACGGGATGTAGGTGGCCCGGTCGGGCTGGGCGTGGAGCCAGCGGTCCGGGTCGAACCGGTCGGGCTCCTCGTAGAGGTCGGGCCTGCGGTGCAGCAGGTAGGGGCTGAGCACGATGGTGCTGCCGCCCTTGAACCGCACACCCCCCAGTTCGGCGTCCTCCCGCACGACGCGGGTCATCATCCAGGCCGGCGGGTACAACCGCAGCGTCTCGGTCACGACCCGGGAGGCCAGGCCGAGCGAGGGAAGACGCGCGGGGTCGAGCTTCCCGCCCTCCAGAACCCGGTCGGTCTCGGCCTTCAGCCGCCGCTGGACGTCCGGATGCGTGGAGAGCAGGTGGAGCGCCCAGGCCAGGGTGATGGCCGTGGTCTCCATGCCACCGAGGAAGAACGTGAGGGCCTCGTCGGCGAGTTCGGCGTCGTTCAGCTGCCGTCGGCCGTCCTCGCTCTCCTCGTCGACCGCCGCGATCAGTGTGGAGAGCAGGTCGGCGTGGTCGGCCGGGTCGGCCCGCCGCTCGGCGATGATCTCCGCGATGGTGGCGGACAGCCGGGTGCGGGCGTCGTCGTAACGCCGCTTCCGCCGGGTCGGCAGCCGCCGCAGCAGGGCCGGCGTCATCATCCGGCGGAAGAACGCGCTGACGACGACCGCGGTGTCCGCCAGGGACCGCCGCATGGTCTCCTCCGGCAGCGCGCCGCTGAACATCGTCTCCATGGTGGCCCGCGTGGTGAGCGTCATCATCTCCTGGGTGACGTCGATGACGTCGCCGTCACGCCAGGAGCCCGCTTTGGCCTCGGCCGCCCGCGCGAACACCGCGCCGTACCCGGCGAGCCGGGCCGGGTGGAACGACGGCTGGCACAGCCGGCGCTGCCGCCGGTGCAGCGGATAGGCGCAGGTGGACAGGCCGTCGCCGATCACCTCGCGGATCCGGTCGTAGATCGGGCCGCCCTTGTCGAAGGTCCGGTCGTTGAGGAACACCTGCCGGGTCAGGTCGGGATCGCAGATCATCACGGCGGAACTCGGACCGAGCCGGACGCGAACCATCTCGCGGTACCCGGACAGCGACGTGATGAACGCCAGCGGATCACGCAGCAGAGGCAACGCGTGACCCAGCAGCGGCCACGCCCGCGGAGCGAGCGGAACCGACTCGGCGGAGACCGCACTCGTGTCTGTCATGGAAAACCTCACTTCTTCGTCGAGCGGCCGGCCGGCCCCCCGGTGGCGGGATCGCGGGTGATCTCCAGCAGCGCGGTGGTCCAGCGGAAACCGAGCCCGAAACTCACGACCAGGACCCGTTCCCCGGCCCGCAGCGTGCCGGAGCGGAACTCCCGGTCGAGGGCCAGCAGCACGTCGCACGGTCCGACGTGACCGAGGTGCCGGCCGAAGGTCCAGCTGGTGTCGGCGGCGCGCAGGCCCAGGGGCGCACCGCCGAGCAGCAGGTCCAGCACCTCCGCCCCGATGGCGATGGGCACCACGCGCGCGATGCCCTCCGGCCGTACGCCGGTCTCGTCGAGGACGGTCTCCACACAGCGGCGCGTGGACTGCCGCAGCGCGTCGACGTGCGGCATCAGTCCGGTCTCCTGGACGAGCAGCGGCCGGCCGCTGCCGTCGGCCGCCGTCCGGGCCCGGGTCAGCACCTCCAGCTGTGGCTGAGCGGCCTGCGCGGTCGCCATCAGCCGCGCGAAGCCCGTGCCCCGGGTGAGGACAGCGGCGGCACCGGCGTCACCGGCCAGGTGTCCCATCTCCGCGACATGGCCCCACCGTTCGGGCCGGAACCGGACACCGGCCGTCACCAGCGCGGCCTTCGAGGCCGGTCTGGCGGTGAGGTGTTCGGCCGCGGTGACCAGCGCGGCGCCGCCGCCGTCGCTGGCGGCGCCCAGCTCGATCGCGTTGGTGTCCGGGCCTCCGAGCACCCGCAGCAGATAGGCCGAGGGCGCGTAGTGGTCCTCGTCCTGGAAGTTGGCGTGCACGAGCAGGCTCAGGTCGGCGCCCGTGACGTCCGCGTGGCGCAGTGCCTTGAGGCCGGCGCGTGCGGCCATCTGGGACGGCGAGCTGTCCGTGGAGACGGCGGCCGAGGTGAATCCGTTGAGCGCGGTCAAGGACGGCGGCCCGTTGTCCACGGGCTTGTCCCACGGCTCGTGTTTCTGCCTGATCGGCGGTATCCACGCACCGGTACCGGCGATCGTGATGTCCTGCCACAACACTGTGCTGCCTCCTCGGCTGTCACGAACGGACCGGTCGTGGCGCGTCGCCGCGGGGCCGGACGAGTTCTCCGCTGTGGTCCAGGGCATACGCGCTGACCCCGGACACCCGGGCCAGCACCTGCCCGTCACCGGCGACCGCGGTCAGCTCCCCGGTGGCGAAGTCGCAGTGCAACCGGATCGTCGGATGCAGCGCGCTGAGCCGGCAGTCGTCGCCCGGCCCGCCGAGATCGACCTCGTCGAGGCCGGCCATCGGCCCGACCCGCGGCGGAACGTCACCGCGCGGCGGCAGCAGCAACAGGTGCACCATCGCGTCCAGCAGGATCGCCGGTACGGTCATCCCGGCCAGGGCCGGACCCCAGGTGTCGTGGTCCAGGCGGAACCTGGCGCTGTTGCCGTCCGGTCCGCGGGCGTAGTCACCGGTGCCGGCGAACGGTCCGGTGAGGGAGATCGGCGGGTCCGGGGAGTACACAGGCATCGCGAAGTCGGGTTCGGGTTCGTGTGCCGAGAAGTCAGGTGGCCCCGTGAGCGCCGGAAAACGGTCCGCCAGCAGCACCCGCGTCTCGCACAGCAGGTCGTTGAAGCGGAGCACCTTGCCGTTCTTGCCGATCCGGTGTGCCGTGATCCTGACGGCCACCTCGGCGCGGGCACCTTCCCGGCGCACGACCCGGGCCTCCACCGCGACGGTGCGCGGCGGGCCGGCGAGCCTCACCGTGATCGACGACCGGCAGACGAGACCGCGGAACCCGGTGACCCGCAGCCCGGGACAGAGGGCCGCCGCCGCGCCGGCCGCCGCCTCCAGGGTGAACGTCCCCGCCAGCGTGTACTCACCGTTGACCTGGTGATGACGCATCCACCGCCCGTCCCGCTCGGCGAGGGTGCGCGGATCCCAGGTCTTGGTGAACACGGCCCAGTCGTCGCCGCGGTACAGCACTCCGTCGAGCAGCGGTGTGGTCAGCTCCGGGTCCGGCGGCGCCGGAGGTGGCGCGTCCGGGGCCGGGACCGCAGGCTCCGCTCGCGAGCCGTGGGTGCTGATACCGCGCCGGGCCAGCAGGACACGTTCCTCCTCCCGGATGAAGAACGCCACTCCGTTGGCCGGCGGCACGGTCACCGCGGACAGGAACTGCGCGCGGCCCTGCGCCGTGCTGATGTAGGCGTCCATCTTGTTGCGTTTGAGGGTCTCCCGCATGGTGACGCTGCTGGCGACACCGACCTCGCGCCAGCCGCTCCACAGGACGGCGACCTCGTGACGGCCCGCCGGCGCGCGCCGCTGCGCCCGGGCGCTCGCGTACGCGAGGTACTCGTTGACGGCGCAGTAGTCGATGTCGCCGGGTGCGGGGGCGAGCGTCGCCAGGGTGCTGAAGTTGCACCAGATCCGGGGCATGCGTCCGGCCAGGGCCCGCTTCAGGTTGCGGTAGCCGGTCGCCTTGGTGGCCCGCACGGCCCGGAAGTCCGGGAGGGTCTTGGCGTGCAGCGCACGTGAGCGCAGGTCGAGGACGGTGTTGATGAGCAGGTCGATCCGTCCGTGCCGGTCGAGGATCTCGCCGAGGACGGCGGTGGTGCCTTCGGCGTCGAGGACGTCGCAGACGCGGTGGTGGACCCGGTCCGGGCCGCACAGCTCCGTCAGCCGTCGCACCGTACGGCGCACCTCCAGGCGTGCCTGGGCCTTCTCGTAGGCGACGCGTAACTCGCGCAGGGAGGCGTCGGGACGCCGTCGGCGTTCGGCGGCGATGAACTCGGTCTGCGGTGGCAGCGGGGCGTCGCTCTCCGGCAGCGGGGTGCGGCCGATGACGTAGACATGGGGCCGGTCGGTGCCGAGGGCCACCTCGTGCAGGAGTTCGGGAGTGATCCCCCGGGCACCGCCGAAGGCGACCACGACCGCGCCGGAGGGCAGCGGGACGCCGTCGGCCGGGGACACGGGGTCGTCGGCCACGGCCAGGGCGAACCAGTCGTCCCCGCGGCAGGCCAGCGTGTGCGTCGGCACCCGGACGGCGCCCGCCCGTGCGAACTGGTCCAGGGCGGTCGCCACATCCGCCGCGTCGCTGATCAGGGTCACCCCGCCGCACTGCGGCACCTCGGCGCGTACGGAGCGGACGAGTCCGGTGAACAGCCCACTCAGCGGGGGTGGCAGATCGTCCGGCAGCTCTCCGAGCAGCAGTACGCCGAGCGAGCCGCCGGAACGCAGCGCGGGCAGCGCCGCCTGCAGCGTGGTGAACGCGAGGTCCTGGAGGTCCTCCGCCCGGGCGGCCTCGGCCTCCCCGTACGCGTCGTCGTCGACGGGCAGCCGGCACAGGACCCGGATGTGCCGCGGGACGAACGGCAGGCCGCTCAGCGCGCCGGGCGCTTCCTCGGGCGGGACATGGGCGGTCCCCGCGACTCCGGGTCGCGGTGACCAGACGGCGGTGTCCGGGCCGGTGACCGCCTCGGCGAGTTCCGGCGCGTCGGTGATGACGACGGTGCCCGGCGGGATCGACGGCACGGCCGACTCCGTGGGCGGCCGGTCGGTCGGCACGAGCCGGAAGGTCTGACGGCGGCCGGTGAAGTCCTCGGTCCGTTCCGTGCCGGCCGGTCCCGACCCGGCCTGCTCGGACTCGGTGCGGTCCGGCCCGGGACGGTCCGACCCGGCAGGTTCGGGGTTGGTGTGCGCCGAGTCGGTGTGCCCGGAGCCGTCGGCTACTGTGCCCGCGCGTTCTGGGTGGTCGCGTACCGCGTCGGCCCACTGCGGGCCGGTGAGCTCGGCCTGGTTCCCCGTCTCCCCCCGGTCCGCTCCGGGAGCGTCCCACGGGTCGGCGGGCGGGGTGAACCGGATCAGCGGGGAGCCGGCGGCGGCCGGCCGGACCGCGGTGTCCGTCCTGGTCACGACGGCTTCGAGAACCGTCAGCAGGGCGTCCAGGGACAGATAGGTGTGTCCGGTGCGGGCCAGCACGGGAAGGGCGTGCGAGGGCACGGCCGGATGGCGGGAGTCGGCGACGGCGACCTCGGTGGAGAGCGTGCCCAGGACCGGGAATCCATGCTCGAGCGCGGTCGAGCGCCGGGTGACCGCCAGGAACGCGGCACCTTCCGCGATGGACCGGCCCTCCGGCACCAACTGGTCGAGGTGTCGGTCCCAGCCGCTGATCGGCCGCAGACACACGGCGCCGATCAGGGCGAGGTCGCAGGCCCGGTGCCGGAGTTGGCGCAGTGCCAGATCGACGGCTGTGTGCGCGGAGTCCCGCTGGGAGTAGACGCTGGACCCCAGGCCCCGGAAGTCGTAGTAGTTGGCGGCCCGGCCCGACAGGATGCAGGAGACGGCCCCGGTGAAGTCGTCCTCGTTCAGGTCGCCCGGGATCACTCCCTCGGCCTCCGCCATGCCCTTCGCGAGGTACTCCTTGAGCAGCCTGGCCTGCGCCGGGTCGGGCAGCAGATCGAACGCGGTGGCGCACTCGGCGGCGTGCACCCGCAGCGCCGCCTGGGTGTTGTGCGTGGTCGGCAGGGTCGAGCCCACCACGATCGCCGTGTCCGGCCGCAGGCTCGTGCCCGGCTCGCCGAGCTGTTCCAGCAGCGGGCCGAGCGCCTGGAGCACCATCAGGTGGGCGGCGTCCATGTGCCGCATCGTCAGCGGCGGGATCCGTACGTCACGCGGGGAGGGCAGGGGGTACGGCAGGCCGAAACCGGGCTCGGGGAGCGGCCCGTCGCCACGTAACCAGGCGGGCACCTGGTCGGGCTCCATGCCGGGCAGGTGGGTGTTCCAGCCCACGACGACCAGGTCCTCCCTGTCGTCGCGCACGTCGATGCCCCGCCTGCGCACGGGGACGGACCGTGGCGCGTGGTCGGACAGGACCACGTGCGCGTCCGCCCCACCGAGGCCGAACGACGACACCCCGACGACGCGCGGTCGCGCCCCGTCGGCCGGCCAGGGGGCGTCCCCGACCGGCACGGTCAGCCGCGCGCCGTCGCCCAGCAGCGGATGCGGATCGGTGACCACGGGCTGGCCGGGCACCGCTCCGCGTTCGAGGGCGACCAGGGCGTGTGCGACCGAGACCAGGCCCGCCAGCACCCCGGTGTGCCCGAAGACCTGCTTGTTCGACGTCAGCAGACAGGCCCGCTCGCGCGGCCCGAGCCGGGACAGCAGCGAGCGGAGTTCGATCTCGTCGCCCACCGGCGTGCCGGTGCCGTGCGCCACGATCCAGTCCACGTCGCCGGCTTCCACACCCGCGTCGGCCCAGGCCCGGTCGATCGCCAGTTCCTGCCCGCGCGTGGCCGGGGCGTGGATGCCCTTGCCCCGGCCGTCGGCGGCGAGACCGGTGCCCCGGATGACACCGAGCACCCGGTCGCCGTCCGCCACGGCCCGCGCGTACGGCTTGAGGACGAGCGCGACGGCGCCCTCACCGATCAGGGTGCCGTCGGCCGCCCGGTCGAAGGGCCGCACCTTTCCGCTCATCGAGATGCCCTGGGCCCGGCAGAACAGCGTGAACCCGATCGGCTCGATCACCGAGGTGCCACCGGCCAGCGCGATGTCGCAAGAACCCTCACGGAGCGCCTTGACCGCCGCGTCCAGGGCGAACAGCCCACTGGCACAGGCCGCGTCGAGAGTCAGGTGCTGTGTGTCGCCGGGGATCAGCCCGCGCAACGCGTTGCGGACGACGGACGCGGGCAGGTATGCCTGCGGGTCGCCGCCGTCACCGCCGTAGTGCGCGCTGATCGCGTGGTCGGCCAGCTCCGCCAGCCAGTCGCCGTCCGGGTCGTCGGGGAGCGCCTCGCGCACCATGCGCCGGTACTCATCGCCGAGCACGACGCCCTGGGGGCCGAGCCCCGTCTGGTCGTGGATGCCCGTGGTCGCGGTGAGCCAGCGGTCCGTCGGACGTCGGCGCACTCCCGCCAGGGCTTGGACGGCACAGTGCCGCAGCCAGCGAGTGGTCCGCGGCCAGCCGGGGTGTCCGACGTTCCCGTCCGGTTCGGCGACCGAGGCGGGGTCGGGGACGAAGTCGTGGAGATATCCGGCCTCGCGGACGTAGAAGGCGTCGGTCTCCTCGCGGGTCGGAGCCCAGAAGTGCTTCAGGTCGAAGGCGGACGGTTCGCTGGAGAGCAGGACGCCCTCGCGCAGCCGGTCCCAGAACTCCGCCGCGTTGTTCGCCCCGGGCAGTGCCAGGCCCAGCCCGACAACCGCGACGGCGCCGGGGTCCGCCTCCGCCGCGGCCGACCGGTCGGGTGCCTGAGCCACCGCCGGGGCCGCCACTGTCGGGGGTGCCGGGGGAGATACGTGTGCGGACCCGGATGGTGCGGACGCGGATGATGCGGACGCGGATGGTGCGGATGACGTGGAGGGCGGCGCGGGGCGGGCGGGCTGCGGCCGCCCGGGTGCGGGCAGACCCGCGACGGGAGCTGTCGGCACCGGCGCTGTCGGCACCGGCGGCGACGGGGCCGGCGGCGACGCGACCGGGCGGCGGGCGGGCTTGCTCACCTGGTCGGCCAGCCTGCTGTGCAGTCGCAGACCTCGCATCCCACCGATGCTGATGCCGCCGTCGGCGACGAGGGTCTGCCCGGTGATGAAACCGGCGTCCTCGTGGAGGAAGTGCACGATCAACCTGGCCGCCTCCGGCGTCGAGAGGGTGCGGTTCAATAACTCGTCGGCCGCGGCCGGGCCGCCGCGCGCCGCCGGTCCGTCGAGGTTCACGACGATCTCGCTGGCGACGGAGCCCAACAGCACGGTGTTGACCCGGATGCCCCGGCCGACCAGTTCCAGGGCCAGATAGCGGACCAGTGACTCCAGGGCGGCCTTGGTGACACCACCGGGGCCGTAGCCCGGGACCGGCTGATGTGCCCCGACGCTCGACAGGCAGAGGATGCTCGCGCCCTCCCGTCCCGCCATCAGCTCGGCCGCGCGGCGAGAACAGTGGTAGGCCGCCATCACATTGGTGGACCACGCCCGTTGCCAGTAGGTGTCGTCGACGTCGAACAGGGGCAGGAACGCCCCGCCCGCGGCGTTGTTGATCAGGATGTCCAGGCCGCCGTGGCGCTCCTGAACCAGGTCGAACATCCGGTCGATCTCGCTGGTCTTGGCCACGGAGGCGCGGATGAACTCGCAGCTGTGGCCGGCCTGCTCCAGTTCCTCCTGGAGCAGCTTCGCCTGGTCGACCGAGTGGAAGTAGTTCACGATCACATGTGCGCCGCCCTGCGCCAGGCGGCGCACGATGTCCGCGCCCAGGCTCTTCGCGGCGCCCGTGACGAGGGCGACCTTGCCCCTCAGGCTGTCGTCCGTCACCCGGCAGCCTCCGCCCTGCCCTGGACGACGCTCTCCGCGATCCGGCGCAGTGTGCCGACGGTCAGCAGCGAGGAGTTCGACCTCAGATCGGGCAGGTCGTACCGGTCGGAGACCCGGCCGAGCAGGGTGACCTGCTTGAGCGACTCCACGCCCAACTCGGACTCCAGGCCGTCGTCCTCGCCGAGCAGGTCCGGCGGGTATCCCAGGAAGTCGCCGTAGAGCGTGCGCAGTTCGGTGAGCACCGTTTCGTAGTCCAGCCCGGCGGACGGTGGGGCGACCGCGGCCGGCGGAGCGACCGGCGTGGCGGTAGCGGCCTGAGCGACGGAGGTGACCGTAGGGGACGGCGCGATGGAGGCGACCGCGGCGGTGGCCGCAGCCGTGGTCGCAGCGGTGGCCGCAGCGGTCGGCTCCGCGTAGGACTCCAGGGGAGCGGGGGTGGCTACGGCGGTGGCCGGGGTCGGTGCCTCGGCGACGGTGACGGCGACGGTGAGGGGGGAGGCCGGGCCGTCCGGCTCGGGCGCGCTCACCCGCGCGGAGGGCAGGAGCCTCTCGCTCGGCCGCGCCGGCAGACGGGAGCGGAACGCGCCGATCGCGGTGGAGTCCTCCGCCAACGCCCGTACGGCGCCGACCGGATCGCTGTCGCTGAGCGGTACGACACACCGCACCCCAGGTATCGACGACTCGACGAACTTGGTGACAACCGGCCACTCCCCGCACTCCACGAAGGCGTCGGCGCCCGCCGCGTGCAGTTCGCGGACCGTGTGCAGCATGGCGACGCGGGCCGTGAGCGCGCCGGCCACCAGGTCGACCGGGTCGTCGTCGGCGACGTCCCGTCCCAGCCAGGGAGAGCGGACCCGCCAGCGCCCGGAACCGTACGCGACCCTCGGTGCGGTCGCCCGCAGCTCCCGCGCTGCCCCCGCCATCGCGGGAGTGTGCGTCGGATGCGGGACATCCAGCGGGAGGCTCGGCCAGCCGAGCGTGTCGGCCACCCGCTCCACATGCCGGATCAGTTCCTCGGGCCCGCTGATGACACTCTGTCGAGGGGCGTTCTCGCAGGCCAGTACCAGGTCGGGATGGTCGATCAGCCCGGCGAGAGACTCCGCCCGACGGCCGTCCACGCCGACCGCGAGCATCTTCCCTTTCCAGCTGTGCCGGGTCAGTGCCTGGGAGCGTGCGACGGCCAGGCGCGCGGCGTCCTCCACGGACAGGTGGCCGGCGGCGGCGAGGGCCCACAGCTCCCCGATGCTCTGCCCGACGATCGCGATGGGCTCGACGCCCTCGGCGATCAGCATCTGGTGGGTCGCGAGGCTGACGGCGAAGATCTCCAGGTACTGGACCTCGGGACCGCGCTGGTCACTCGTACCGTTGCCCTCGATCAGCCGACTGCTGATGTCGGGCAGCCCCAGGCCCTCGGCTGCCTTGTCGATGCGGGACAGCGCGTCACGGACGGTCTCGTAACGGCGGTGGAGGTCGCGAAGGAGTCCCCCGCGTGGAGCCGCCACGGTTCCGGGCATGACAAAGACAGCATCCATCATATACATCACCCTCATTCCGTCCCGGCGGCCTCCGCGGCGATGTCACGTGGGGCCAGCCGGGCTCTGAAACGCCATGGCGGCGCACCAAACCGACGGGATACGTTCACTTGTTGCGCTATACGAGAGTGGCGGGTCCGGTGAAGTGGACCCCGGCGGCATGTTGTTTCCTGTTTGTTTCTTGTCGAAAGGGAACCGCATTGACGGTATCTGGGGCTCTTCCGAGAGGGCAATGATATTCAGGAAACTATTTTCAGCCTACATCGATCAGGAACTCGAATCGGCCAATCACATGCAGGCGCCCTTGTGGCTGCGCGAGGCTGCATGTCAGTCAGGTGGGCCAGTCGCCGGATCGGTCACTCAAAGGACCGTTTTGATGTGTTTTATTTTGTGACGCTAACGCCCCATTCGCCCGCCCGGCCGGCTTGGCTGCGACGATCCGACGGGGCCGAGAACGTCGCAGGGGCGGCGCCGGTCGCCTACCGTCGCCCGCCCCGGTCCGGGCCTCCACCCGGTGCACCAATTCGGCAATCGGCCAATCGGCGGGGACGCGAGGCGGAGTCGGGTTTTAGCGGCACCACCGCTGAACGGCCAACGGAACGTTCACTTCTCGGCGGCAGCTGCGGTCCGTGACCTCGCGCCGCCGCGGTGACCTGATTTCGGCGGCGGAGACAGGCCGATGGCCGGAAAGCCGAACTGGAGATCTTCGATGGCTGAGATGGCGACGGCCGGAATTCGGCGAGGGACTACTCCAAAGTCGCGAGTAAGGGGGCGGTGGGCCCTCGCCCGCGGTCCTGGGTCGTACTTCGCCACGACGTCGGTCTGCGGGGAGCGGCAGCCGTACCGGGCCGGTGGTGCATCCGTGGGCCGGTCGCGCGCGGAACACTGCGGTGTAGGGGCGGTGTGGGCCGCGCCGGCAGGCGGGAGAGGTGGTCGTGTGTCCGCAACCGAGGACACGAGGGACGTGCTGGTGGTCGGGGCCGGCGTGGCCGGGCTCGCGTGCGCGCGGGATCTGCTGGCGGCCGGTGTCGGGGTACGGGTGCTGGAGGCCGGTGACGAGGTCGGCGGGCGGATGCGTTCGGACCGGGTCGAGGGGTTCGTGGTGGACCGCGGGTTCCAGGTGGTCAACACGTCGTACCCACAGCTCCGGCGCCGCGTCACACTGAAGGACCTGAAACTGCGGCCCTTCACCCCCGGCGTCCTCATCCAGGGCCCCTCGGGCCGGCTCCGCTTCAGCGACCCCACCCGCCGGCCCCGTACGTTGCCCGACCTGCTGCCGGGCCGTCTCGCCGGGCCTCGTGACCTGGCCGCCCTCGGCCTGTTGTCCGCCCGCGACATGCTCTCGTCCCCCCGTCGGCTGAAACGGCTCGCGGACACCACCACCCGCACCGCGCTCGCGGACGCCGGGTTCTCCGAGAGCTTCGTCGAAGGCTTCTTCCGCCCCTTCCTGTCGGGAGTCTTCCTGGAGGACGACCTGGAGACCTCAGCCCGGATGTTCCACCTGGTGTGGCGGAGCATGCTGCGCGGCACCCTGTGCCTGCCCGCCGAGGGCGTCGGAGCGGTTCCCCGGGCCCTCGCGGCCGCCCTGCCCCAGGGTGCCGTGCGGCTGGAGAGCCCCGTGGCGGGGCTCACGGACGACGGGGTGCTGACGGCCGAGGGTCGGGAGATCCCCGCACGCGCGGTCGTGGTCGCCACGGGCCCCGGCTCCGTCGGCGTGCTGCTGCCCGAGGTCGCCCTTCCCGGCTACCGGACCGTGACGACGTACTACCACGTCACTTCGCGTTCCCCGCTCGGGGAGCCGACCCTGCTCGTGGACACCCGGCGCCGGTTCCTGAACACCTGTGTCCTCAGCGACGTCGTGCCCTCCTGCGCCCCGCCGGGCCACGCCCTCGTAGCCACGTCGGTCCTCGGCCGAGGGGAGGAGGACGGGGAGCCCCGGGAGGCGGGGGAGCGGCGCATCCGGGAGGCCCTCGGCGAGGCGTACGGCACCGGGACGGGCGACTGGAGCCTGCTGACCGTCCGCCGCATCGGGGACGCGCTGCCCGCCATGGCGCCGCCGCAGCCGCTGACCCGCACCACACGCGTGGCACCGGGCCGCTACGTGTGCGGCGACCACCGCGCCACCGGCTCCGTCCAGGGCGCGCTGGCCTCCGGGGCACGGGCGGCGCGCGAGGTACTGCGGGACCTACGACGCTGAGGCGCGTGGCCGTCGTCCCGTCGGGGTGGGCAATCGCTGGGAGCCGATGTCGTCGGGGTGGGCGGTCGTCGGGAGCCGCTGTCGTCAGCGCGGACCGTCGCCGCGCCGGCTCTCCTGGCGCCGCAGCTCGTCCACAACCGCGAGACGATCCAGCTCGCGGACCGGCTGAGCCATCCGGAGATGGCGCTCCAGGCGGGCTCGGTGCCGGTGCTGGACCAATGCCCTCATCAGAGCCTCAGCGCCAGTCAGGCACGCCCGAGACCGGCGGTAGCTGGGATTCGATCTTCGCTCGCATCTCCCGCATCACGGAGACGATGCGGGACTCGTGCTCGGGGGTCAGACGGGCCACCGGGACCGAGCAGCTGATGGCGTCGGTGGCCGGGGTCGTGTAGCGGAGAGCGAACCCGAAGCCGGCGATGCCGATGACGGTTTCCTCGCGGTCTATGGAGTAGCCGCGTTCGCGGATCCGGGCCAGGTCGGCGTGGAGGGAAGCGCGGGTGGTGTGTGTGTTCTCCGTGAGGGCGGTCAACGGGCCATTCGGAAGAGGGAGGTCGTCGTCGCGGAGCTCGGCGAGGAGGGCTTTGCCGAGTCCGCCGGCATGGGCCGGGACGCGACGGCCGACGCGGCTGATGGTGCGCAGGTACTCGTGGGACTCGCGAGTGGCGAGGTAGACGACGTCCGGGCCGTCGAGCCGGGCCATGTGGATCGTCTCACCGAGGGCGTCCGACGCCTCATCGAGGTAGGGGCGGACGACCCTGATGCGCCGGTCGCCGTCGAGATAGCTGGTGCCGGTGAGCAGTGCGCGGATGCCGATGCCGTAGAGCGAGCCGGTGACGTCGGTGCGGACCCAGCCGCAGTCGACGAGGGTCTGCAGCAGTTGGTACATGCTGCTGCGCGGCACGTCCAGTTCCTCCGCGAGCTGGTCCAGGCGTGAGGGCTGCTCGCCCCGCCCGGCCAGGAGTTCCAGCAGCGCGACGGTTCGGGCCGCCGACTTCACCCCACGGACACCCGTCTTCTCGACCATGAACTCATCGTAGGCGCGCGCGAATTCGTGTCGGCATACCCATTGACCCACTCCGTTCACAGATCTAGCCTCCATCTGCATACGCAGACAGCATCTGTATACAGGGACGGCTTTCATGGCAGGGATCAGCATCGAGGTGGCACAGGTGGCACAGGTGGCACAGGTGGCACAGGTCGCTCAGCGGCTCCGGGGCGGCATGGAGAGTGGGGTTCTGTCCTTCCCCCTCACCAGCTTTCGGGACGACGGAGGCCTCGACCTGGACGCATACCGGGTGTACCTGGCCGACCGGCTGGCCACCGCCCCCGGCGCGGTGTTCCCCGCCTGCGGCACCGGCGAGTTCTTCTCGCTGGACGAGGACGAATACCGGGCGGTCGTGCAGGCAACGGTCGAAGTCGCTGACGGGCGCCTCCCGGTGGTCGCGGGCATCGGCTACGGCTGGGCCCAGGCCATCCGGTTCGCTCGCATCGCCGAGGACGCCGGCGCCGACGCCGCCCTGGTACTGCCCCACTACCTGGTCAGCGCCCCGCAGGACGGCCTCGTGGAGCAACTGCGCCGGATCGCCGGGGGCACCCGGCTGCCGCTCATCGCCTATCAGCGCGGACAGGTCGCCTTCACGGCAGCCTCTCTGCGGCGTGTCGCGGAGATTCCGAACGTCATCGGGCTCAAGGACGGCCACAGCGACCTCGACCGGCTCCAGCGCCTCACGTTCGCCGCGCCCGAGGACTTCCTCTTCTTCAACGGGGCCGCCACCGCGGAGATCCAGGCCCGCGCGTACGCCACCGTCGGCGTCCCGGCCTACTCCTCTGCCGTCCACGCCTTCGCCCCTGAGATCGCGAACGCCTTCTTCGTCGCCCTCGGGCAAGGCGACCACGGCACGGTCGGCAAGCTGCTGCGCGATTTCTACGTCCCGCTGGTCGAACTCCGAGACCGGGTGCCGGGCTACGCCGTGTCCCTGGTGAAGGCCGCCGCCCGGCTGCGCGGCCTCCCGGTCGGCCCGGTGCGTGCCCCGCTCGTCGACCCCGGCCCGGCCGACCTGTCCGACCTGGAGAAGGTGCTGGACCACGGGCTGAGCCTGGTCGGCGCGGAACGACGACCTGCCTGACCCGCCTGACTCGCCTCACCCGCCTGACGAATCCCGCACGGCGAGTCGTCCGACGCGGCCGCAGGCACCTCGCCGTGCCTGCCGGGCTCCTCCGCGCCTCACTGCCCCTCTCCGCCCTGCGGCCTCCTCTCGCTCGACAGTTCAAAGGAGAACTGCCATGCCTCTTCTCGTAGTCGGGATCAGTGTCCTGGTCCTGCTGCTCCTCATGACCAGGCTGAAACTCAACGGCTTCGCGGCACTGCTGCTCGTGGCGGTCGGCGTCGCGCTGGTCCAGGGGATTCCGGTGGCGACCATCCCGGACGTCCTCTCCGAGGGCATCGGGGGGCAGATCGGCGACACCATGCTCACCATCGGGCTCGGTGCCATGCTCGGCCGGGTCATGGGTGACTCCGGCGCCGCCCAGCGCATCGCAGGCAAGCTCCTCGACGCCTTCGGCCCGCGCTGGGTGCAGGTGGCGATGGTGGTGACCGCGATGCTGATCGGCGTGACCATGTTCTACGAGGTCGCCTTCATCATCATCGTGCCGATCGCGTTCACACTGGTCAGGGTCACGGGGGCACCGCTGCTGTGGGTCGGTCTGCCGATGTCCATCACGCTGTCGACGATGCACAGTTTCCTGCCGCCGCACCCCGGTCCCACCGCCGTCGCCGCGAGCTTCGACGCCTCCGTCGGGCTGACCCTGTTCTACGGCCTGTTCATCGCCGTCCCCGCCGGCGCGCTCATCGCCCTGGTCTGGCCCCGCCTGCCGTTCATCAAGGCCATGACGCCCTCCATTCCCCAGGGTCTGGTCAGCGAACGCGAGTTCACCGACGAGGAGATGCCCGGCCTCGGCTGGTCGCTGTTCGTGGCGCTGTTCCCCGTGGCGCTGATCGTGGCGGCTGCCGTGACGGACATGGCCACTTCCGCCGAGACGGGGTTCCTGCACTTCGTCGCCTTCATCGGTTCGGCACCGATCGCGCTGCTGCTGACGCTGTGCCTGGCGATCTGGGCGTGCGGGCCGCGGATCGGCCGGAGCCTGGAGGAGGTCGGCGCCTCCTGCTCCTCCGCGGCCAAGGCGATGGCGATGATCCTGCTGGTGATCGGCGCGGGCGGGGCGTTCAAGAACGTCCTCGTCGAGGGCGGGATCTCCGACTACATCAAGGACGCCACCGACGGCTGGTCCATCTCACCGATCATTCTGGCCTGGCTCGTCGCCGTCATCCTCCGCATAGCCCTTGGCTCGGCGACCGTGGCCGTCGTCACGGCCTCCGGCGTGGTGCTGCCGCTCCTGGCGGGGAGCGGGGTCCACCCGGAGGTGATGGTCCTTGCCGTCGCCTGTGGCTCCATCGCGTTCTCCCACGTCAACGACCCCGGTTTCTGGCTCTTCAAGGAGTACTTCAACCTCTCCGTCATCGAAGCGATCAAGGTCCGCACCAGCTACACGACCGTGCTCGCCATCCTCGGCCTGGGCGGCGTCCTGGTCGCCGAGCAGGTACTCGACGTTCTCAACCTCTGAACCACACGCACGACCCCTTGGCTCGGAACACTCCGCGCGCCCCGTACCACCTCACCCCAGAAGGGCACCCGATGAGCATCGGACAGCCGACCGTCACGGCGTTCGCCGTCTACCCCGTCGCCGGACGGGACAGCATGGAGCTGAACCTCTCCGGCGCGCACGGCCCCTACTTCACCCGCAACGTCGTCGTCCTCACCGACTCCGAGGGGCGCACCGGACTGGGGGAGGTGCCCGGAGGGGAGAACATCACGCGGACACTGCGGGACGCCGAGTCACTGATCGTCGGGGCCAAGGTGGGCGACTACAAGCGGGTGCTGCGCGCCATAGGTGACCGGTTCGCCGACCGCGACGCCGGCGGGCGGGGCACCCAGACCTTCGACCTGCGCACCACCGTCCACGCGGTCACCGCCGTCGAGTCGGCACTGCTCGACCTCCTGGGACAGCACCTCGATGTACCGGTCGCGGCGCTGCTCGGCGACGGCCAACAGCGGGATTCCGTCCGGGTACTGGGCTACCTCTTCTACGTCGGCGACCCGGACCGCACCGACCTGGAGTACGTCCGTGAACCCGACTCCCCGGTGGAGTGGTACCGCGTCCGGCACGAGGAGGCCCTCACCTCGGAGGCGATCGTCCGGCAGGCCGAGGCGGCCTACGACCTCTACGGGTTCAGGGACTTCAAGCTCAAGGGCGGTGTCCTGGAGGGCGCCGAGGAGGTCAAGGCCGTACGTGCCCTCAAGAACCGCTTCCCCGAGGCGCGGATCACTCTCGACCCCAATGGCGCCTGGTCACTGCGCGAGGCGGTCGAGCTGTGCCGTCCGCTCACCGACACGCTCGCCTACGCCGAGGACCCCTGTGGAGCTGAGGGAGGCTACTCCGGACGGGAGATCCTCGCCGAGTTCCGTCGCGCCACCGGCCTGCCCACCGCGACCAACATGATCGCCACCGACTGGCGCCAGCTGACCCATGCCCTGGCCCTCCAGTCGGTCTCCATTCCGCTGGCCGACCCGCACTTCTGGACCATGCAGGGCTCGGTCCGCGTAGCACAGTTGTGCAACGCGATGGGCCTGACCTGGGGTTGTCACTCCAACAACCACTTCGACATCTCCCTGGCCATGGTGACCCACTGCGGCGCCGCGGCCCCCGGTGAGTACAACGCCCTGGACACGCACTGGATCTGGCAGGAGGGACTGGAACGGCTCACCACAGCACCGCCCCGTATCAGCGGCGGCGAGATCGCCGTTCCGGACGCCCCGGGCCTGGGGGTCCACCTCGACATGGACCGACTGCTCGCGGCTCACGAGCTCTACCAGCAGAAGGCGTTGGGAGCCCGCGACGACGCAGTCACCATGCAATACCTCATCCCTGCCTGGGCATTCGACAACAAGCGGCCCTGCCTGGTGCGGTAGGCGACGTTCGCAGGTCGCCAAGAGCTCCTGGTGGACCGCCGGCATCGCCGCCGTGGCAACCTTGCTCGCCTCGGACCAGCACGGTTCGGCGATGCGCATGGGGCGCAACCGCCGATGGACCGATAGCGCCGATGCCTGCGGGGCTGGGCGTGGCCGCCGCTGTCGGGCACCGGGACTCCGACGTGGTGGTCTTCGCCCATCCGACGGGCCGCACTCAGCCGCGTACGGCGGTCTCCAGCGGAAACCGTGTCCCCGTCGTGCCCCAGGTGGTTCGTGTCGAACTGCGTCTCGAAGCCGTCCCGCGTGCGCTGCTACGGCCACACTGCCCCACGACGACCCGTACCGGCGGCGCCGCCACCCCCGAGAGGCGGTCCGGGAAGCCCTCGCCGCACGACGCCGGGCACGCCGGGCGGCGCTCGGCCCCGCACCGGATTCCACCCCGGCGCCCGCGCTCACGCAGCCCCCGGACCGAATCGGGGACCCGTCCCTGAGCGTGAAGGAGTCGCCTGCCCACCCCCGTGGAACCACCCCGAGGGCCCGCCCCGCGATCAGGGCAGGCCCTCGGGGGACGTGGCGGGGTCACAGGGTGACCATGCGTACCAGGAAGAAGGCGGCGACGAGCAGACCGCCGACCGCGAGCAGGAACAGCCACAGGTGCGGATGCTCCCAGAGGCCTCCGTCCGGTCGTTCGCGGTGCGCCTCGGCCGTCGACCCTTCGGCGGCGGGGGTCTCACCGGGCGGGGAAAGCTGCTCGCTCCCGGCACCTGCCTCGTGCGGCCTCTTGGGGTTCATCAGCACTCCTCCGGGCTCGGGACGATCGTCGTCCGCTACGGAACAGAAGCCGTATGCGGGGACGCATCACAGCTGCTCTTCCGCTTGGAGGGCGAGTCCGGATGCGTGTGCGGAGCTAGGGCGCTTCTGATGGATCTCCGTGGGAGAAGGAGCGGCGTCGTGGGGGCCCCTCCCGGTCGAGCGAAGCCGAGACTGGGGGAGCGTGCTCTCGGCGTGCCGCGCGGAAGCCCGCGTACTGGACGTACTGGGGTTTTCGCGCGGTGCGGCGAGAGGGCGTGCCGGGCGTCGCGACGCCGCGGAGATCCATCAGAAGCGCCCTAGCCGCCGGGCGACTCGGTGGTCCGGCCTCCCGGTTCACTCACGGCGCAGCGGATCACACGGACTCCGGTGCGTGCTCCTCACTCGCCGTGGACGCGTCGTCGCCGGGGCGACCGGCGGAGACCGTGATCCTCACGGCGTCGCCCAGACCGAAGGGGCGCAGGAGCTCCGGATCCGAACGCAGCCCCCATCCCGGGCCGCACAGCAGAACATCACTGCGGGTCCGGGCACCGTGGATCCCCCAGCGTATGGCCGCGAGGTGCCGGGCGAGCGGGAGGTTCGCGGTACTCCGGGACTGCGACCACAGGACCACGGCGGCCGGGGCGACCCTGCGGACCGTGGCCTCCAGCGCTTCGACCGGCACCGAACCGCCCAGCATCAGGACGCGCAGCCCCCGCTCGGCCAGTACGGCGGTGAGCACCTCCAGCGGGAGGGTGTGCTGTTCGCCCGGCAGGCACGCCAGGAGGACCTGGCGCGTGCCTGCGGCTCGGCCTTGGGCCGTGGCGCGTGCGTAGGCGTACCGGAGGACCGTGGAGATGTGCCAGGACAGCAGGTGCTCCACTTCCACGTACCGGTCGTCGGAGGACTCCCACCTGCGTCCGACGTACCGCAGCGTCGGAACGAGGATCTCCTCCCACGCGGCCACCAGGCCGTACGCGTCCACCGTCGCCGTGATCTGCTCCTGTACGGCCTCGGCGTCCATACGGACCGCCGCCTGCGCGAGCCCCCGGCACAGTCGGCGCGAGTCGGCGATCGGCGGGACATCCGCCGGGGCCGCGTCCACGGGTGAGAACGGCTCGTCGACCGGTGCGAGAGGGCGGGGAGGCGGGTGGCCTGCCAGGGGTGTCTCGGCGGCCGGGGAGCGCACGGTGCCGGTTCTGAGCGCCTGGGCCTTGGCGGCCCGGGCCGCCTCCCCGGGAGGGAGGCCCTCCGCGGTCATGCGGCACATCTCCCGCACCATGGCGACGTCCTCGGCCGTCCATCGCCGGTGACGCCCCTCGACCCTGGTGGCCGGCCCGAGACCGTAGCGGCGGTCCCAGGAACGCAGTGTGGTGGGAGAGATGCCGAGCCTGCGCGCGAGCATCCCGGTCGTCATGCCGGCCCCGGCGCCGGGTTCCTCGTGCGCGTCCATCCTGTCGCCTCCGCCGTAGCCGATGTCCCTGGCCTCGATGTCCCGGGCCTCGGGGCACGGGAGGTATTCACCGTCCGGCGTGCGGACGGATGCGATGCGGGCGATGTGGGCAAGGCGCCGAGATGATGCGCCGAGACGATGTCTGGGGGCAGGCGCGGTGAGCGCGCCCGCCGTCCAGGGCGGGCGCCCCGGGAACGCGGCGGGCGACGAGCGCCGGGACGCGGTCAGACAGCGGGTTCCATCACCCGGCGCAGCGAGTGCAGGGCCAGGCGGATATGGCTCTTCACCGTGCCCAGGGGCAGCCCCGTGAGCTCGGCGATCTGCGCCTGGGTCATGTCGCCGTACACGGCCATGCCCAGCACACGCCGCTGCACCGGCGTCAGACGCTGGAGCTTCTGCAGGACGAGGACGCGGTCGACGGCGGCCTGGCTCTCGTCGACGCCCCAGTACCGCACCGCCTCCTCCTGCTGGGCCGCGGACATGCTCTCGACGTCGGCCCTGCGCGCCCGCGCCGCATGCGCGTCCGCTATCGCATGGCGCGTGATGCCGACGAGCCATCCGCCCAGCGCGCCGCGCTCCGGGCGGTACCGCTCACGTCCCCGCCAGGCGGCCAGAAAGACCTGCTGGGTGACGTCCTCGGCGTCCCGCTCATCGTTCAGCGAGCGCCGGGCGAGCGTGTGGACGAGGGAACCCCACCGCCGGTACGCCAGGGCGATCGCCTGCTCGTCCCCGGCGTGGAACCGCCGGGCGAGTTCGGTGTCATCGGTTTCCTCGGGCGCCGGGAGCGGACCGGTCACCCTGCGGGGATCGGGGTGGCGGGGATGGGTGCGCTCCGCGTCGGCGCTCAGGTGTGTGTCGGGCGGTGCAGTGGTCATCGTGAGCTCCGAGGTCGAAGGAGTACGACACGACGACCGTCCGTCGAAACGATGCGGCGGGCAACGTGCAGCGTTAGCGCATCGAAATGCTCCACTCAAGCGCCCATGCGGCCGGCCCGCTTCTCCGGAGCCCACGCACAGGGCCTTCGAGCGACGCAAGCCCTTCAAGCACACGTTTCGTCCACCCGCAAAGGGCGCCAGGAAAAGACGCCCCGGGTAAGACGCCCCGAAAAAGACGCCCGGAAAGAATCTGCATCCCCCGCCGCGGCACGCACCGAAGACCAGGTGCACTCACTCACAGGGAGTGGGCAGTTCGAAGGGACAGCCAGCCATGATCTCCCGGACCCCCGTTGCCGCAGCAGCCTCGCTCGGCGTGTGCGCGCTCGTGCTGTGCGGCGCCGGAACAGCGAACGCCGCCGCCGACGACGACAAGGCCATGGTCTCCGTCTTCCACGCCGTTCCCGGCCTGAACGTCGACGTGTACGCCAACGGCGACGAACTGATTCCCGACTTCGAACCGGGCACCCTCACCGACCCGCAGCCCCTTCCCGCCGGCTCCTACGACCTGAAGGTCTTCGAGGCAGGGGCGGACCCGAAGGGCGAGCCCGCCATCCAGAAGACTGTCGAGGTTCCCGCGGGGGCCGACGCGACCGTCGTGGCCCACCTGAACGCCGACGGTGCGCCACAGTTGGACGCCTACGTCAACGACACCTCCGAAGTGGCTGCCGGCCAGGCCCGACTGACGGTCCGTCATGTCGCGGCGGCTCCGGCCGTCGATGTCAGGGCTGGCGGCACACCGGTCTTCAAGGATCTCGTCAACCCGAAGGAGGACACCGCCACCGTGGACGCCGGCACGGTCTCGGCGGACGTCGTGCTGGCCGGCACCGACGACGTCGCCATCGGTCCCGCCGACCTCGCCCTCAAGGAGGGCACCTCCAACATCGTCTACGCCTGGGGAAGCGCCGATGACAAGAACCTCGCTCTGAAGGTGCAGACCCTGACCGGCATGCACTCCTCGCCCTCCGGTGTGAACGCCGGTTCGACCAACGACACCGACGCATGGCTGGCCTACGCCGCCGGAGCCGGCCTCCTCGGCCTCGCCGGCGCGCTGACCGCCCGCCGTGTGGTGTCCCGAGGCCGTGCGTGACACCGGGCCGGTCCCGTGGTTCCGGCGGCGTCTCCAGACAGCGGTGACAGCCCTGCTGGCGGTGTCCGGAGCCACGGTGCTGGCACTGGCACCGTCCGGCGGTGAGAGCCTTCCGCCGACCGCGGACTTCGACGCGAGGGCCGCCGACTCGTCGCCCATGGCCCCGCCCGACCGCGCGGAGAGCACCAGCACTCCGGCCACGGCGGCGAACCTGGGCCCCGCCTCCGACCCGAGGCGGCTCGACATCGAGCGCGTCGGTCTCAGCGCCGCGGTCGAGCCCGGCGGAGTGGCCCCGGACGGCACCGCCGAGATTCCCGAGGACCCGGAGAAGATCGGCTGGTACCGCTTCGGTCCCGCTCCGGGCGAACCGTCCGGTTCCGCCGTCATGGTGGGACACGTGGACTCCCGCACGGGCGACCTCGGGGCCTTCGCCGCCCTCTTCGACGTACGCGCGGGCGACGAGGTGACCGTTCGGCGGGCCGCCGCACCGCCCGTCATGTACCAGGTCGTCGCGCGCATACAGGTGGACAAGGACCGGCTGCCCGCCTCGACCTTCGCCAGGACCGGCGAACCGGTCCTCACGATGATCACCTGCGCGCCCCCCTTCGACGGGGATCGAGGCGGCTACCAGCGGAACCTGGTGGTGACGGCGGTCCCGATCACCTCCACGGAATGAGCCCGTGGCCCGGTGCGCCCGCTTACGCTGCCGTCGATTGCCGTCGATTGCCGTCAATTGCTGTCCATGCCCGGGGCGGGGGAGGGGACCATGCCTGAGGGGCGACCGGCTGCACGAGGGGAGGCGGAGCATGGCGCAGCACCTGGACCCCGACGAGCTGACCGACCTCGCACTCGGACCCGTTGCCCGCCCGACCCCGGGCCAGCACGCTCATCTGGCACGGTGTCCGGCGTGCCGCGATGAACTCGACCAGCTGCGACGCGTGGTCCGTGCCGCCCGGACCGTCTCGACCGACGACCTCCTGACCGCACCGCCCGACGAGGTGTGGCGCTCGATCTCGGCGGAACTGGAGTCGGACACGGCCCCGCACCGGCAGGCCGGGAGCCGCGACACCCCACCGGTGCCGGGTCGAAGCGACGGACGTGACGGAACCGACGAAACCGACGGAACCGACTGAAGCGGCGGACGCGGTCCAGCGTGGCTGCGCCGCCCCGCCCGCCCTGGCGGTCGCCTCCGCGAGTCTCGTCGTGGGGGTTGCTATGCAGTGCCGTCACCGCATGGCGGCTCGCCGACGACACACCGAGGGCCGAGGGGAGTGCGCCTGATCCGCGGCTCCGGGGCAGAACGGGAGGTCACGGTGACCGTCAACCGGTCTGCCCCGCACGGACGGCTACTGGGCGACCTCGGCCGGGACCCCCTGATCGACGTGTCGGCGCAGGAGGACGACGGCAACCCGGCCCATTCCAACCGGAGCGTCGTTCGCGGCCCCCTGCCGGCTGACCCGGTACCGCCGAAGCGAGCGGGAACCCGGCGGCAGCGGCTCCCTCTCTGAACCGTCGGAACAGGCCTCGCTTGCGATGTCGTTCACGGCCGGAGCCGATCCCAGAATCAGGCCGCGACGAGTTCCTGCTCGCGGTCCGGGGTTTTGACCTTGGGCTTCTTGTTCGGCAGGGAGAGCCGGAAGACCTTGTGCCACGCGGAGAACACCTGCTTGGGCAGCGGCCCGGTGACGTACTCCAGCTCGTACTTCTCGAACAACGCGCGCACCTTCACCGCGACCTCGGCGTACCGGTTGCTCGGCAGGTCCGGGAACAGGTGGTGCTCGATCTGGTGCGACAGGTTGCCGGTCATGAAGTGCATGGCCTTGCTGCCGCTGATGTTCGCCGAGCCCATCATCTGGCGCAGGTACCACTGGCCGCGCGTCTCGCCCTTGATCGACCGGCGCTCGAAGACCTGCACGCCCTCGGGGAAGTGCCCGCACATGATCACCGAGTGGGTCCAGAGGTTGCGGACCAGGTTCGCGGTGAACGTGGCGGCGAGCGTGGTGAGGAACGACGGGCCCGACAGCAGCGGGTGGATCACGTAGTCCTTGAGCACCTGCTTGCGGATCTTGCGGCCCACGGCCCTGGCCCGCGCGCGGAACTCCGGGTTCTTGCGGCGGCGCTTGTGCAGGTTCTTGCCGAGTTCCAGGTCGTACGCGGCGATGCCGTACTCGAAGAAGCAGGCGTTGATGAAGTTCCACAGCGGCTGGCCGAGGTGGAACGGGTGCCACCGCTGGTCCTCGTCGACGCGCATGATGCCGTAGCCGAGGTCGTTGTCCTTGCCGATCACGTTGGTGTACGTGTGGTGCAGCTCGTTGTGCGAGTGCTTCCACTGGTCGGCCGGCGAGACGTGATCCCATTCCCAGGTGGTGGAGTGGATCTTCGGGTCCCGCATCCAGTCCCACTGGCCGTGCAGGATGTTGTGGCCGATCTCCATGTTGTCCATGATCTTCGCCACGGACAGACCGGCGGTGCCGATCAGCCACGCGGGCGGGAAGAACGAGAACAGCAGCACGCCCCTGCTGACCAGCTCGAGCTTGCGCTGCGCCGAGATGACCTTGCGGATGTAGGCGGCGTCCTTCTCGCCGCGGTCGGCGAGAACCTCGTCGCGGATCGCGTCCAGCTCGCGGCCGAGCTCCTCGATCTGCTCCGCGGTCAGGTGGGCGGTGGGGTCGATGGCGGTCAAGGTGCTCCTACCGTTCGATGTCACAGGGGCCCGCCGCGGCGGACACGCAGGTCTGGATGAGGACGCCCGGCTCGGCCTCGGTGATCTCGCCGGTGCGCAGGTCGCGGACGGCGCCCGCCTTGAGCGGCGTGACGCAGCCGAAGCAGATGCCCATGCGGCACCCGGACGGCATGAGCACGCCGGCCTCCTCGCCGACATCCAGCAACGGCGTGGCGCCGTCCGCGTCGACGGTCTTGCCGGTGGTGCTGAACGTGACCTCGCCACCGTCGCCGACGGCGACGACGCTGGGGCGGAAGCGCTCGGTGTGCAGACGCTCTCGGACGCCGTGCTCGGTCCAGTGCTCCTCGGCGGCGTCGAGCAGGCCCGTGGGCCCGCAGGCCCAGGTCTCTCGCTCGGCCCAGTCGGGCACGAGTTCGTCGAGACGGGAGATGTCGAGCATGCCGTGCGTGTCGGTGTGCAGCTCGGTGAGACGCAGCTTCTTGTCCGCGACCAGGCCGTGCAGATCGTCGCGGAAGATCACGTCTTGCGGGCGTGGCGCGGAGTGGACCATGACGACGTCGTCGAACTCGGTGTCGCGCAGCATGCCCATCACAGGCGTGATGCCGCTGCCCGCTGTCAGATAGAGCACCTTGGCGGGCTTGGCCTCCGGCAGCACGAAGTCACCGGTCGCCTGGTCGAGCTGGATCAGCGTGCCCGGTTTCGCCCTGCGGACCAGGTGGTTGCTGACCTTGCCGTCCGGGATCGCCTTCACGGTGATCGAGACGCGGCCGTCCTGGCGGTCTGTCGGTGAGGTGAGCGAGTAGGCGCGCCACAGGCGCACCCCGTCGACGTCGACCCCGATCCGCACGTACTGACCGGCTGTGTGGCCGCGCCAGCCCCGTCCCGGCCTGATCACGATGGTCGCGGCGTCACGTGTCTCGGGGTGCACGGCCTCGATACGACCCCGCAGGTCGGCGCCCGCACGCAGCGGGCTGACCAGGTCGAGGTAGTCCGACGGCAGCAGCGGCGTCGTGACCATCTCCAGCATTTTCCACGCCCTGCTGCGGAGGGCTGCACTCGTCATGAGTCCAGCTTGATGCGCCGCAGGGCGTAAAGTCCTGTCCGCAGGACGTGAATCTGATCGGCTGAATTGTTCACAGGGAACAAAATATGAGCCATGTAATCCGGAGGGCCACCGAACTGGCCCTGGATGAGACGACGGTCGCCGCGCTCCGGGCCGCGCTGAGAACCACCGCCGACGAGGTCGTCCAGGCGATCATCGACGAGGTCCCTCCTTACGCCAACGCCCTGTCGGGCCGCATGGGCGGCACCATCCGACGAGCCGTCCGCACCGCCCTGGGCAACTACCTGGACGTGGCGAGCGGGAACGCCACGGGCGGCGACGCCGGTGACGCGGCTTACGAGCTGGGCCGCGGCGAGGTGCGCGACGGCCGTTCGATGGACGCCCTGCTCAGCGCCTACCGCGTCGGCGCCCGCGTGGCCTGGCGATGCCTGGCCGCGGGCGCCGTACCCGCAGGTCTGCCCGCCGCCGAGGTCGCCAAGTTCGCCGAGCTGACCTTCGCCTACATCGACGAGCTCTCCGCCGCGAGCGCCGCGGGCCACGCCGACGAACTGGCCGCCCGGGGCCGGGTGCATGAGCGTCACCTGGAACAACTGGTCCGGGACCTCCTCGCCGGCGCGAGCCCGGACGTGCTGCAGGCATCTGTCCAACGGGCAGGGTGGCAGCCTCCGGTCTCGCTGACCGCGGTCCTGCTGCCCGCCGCCCAGGCCCGGCCTGCCTACCGGGTGCTCGACCCGAGCACCCTCGTCCTCGACGATCTGCCGGACTCCTCGGGCGTGCTGCTCGTCCCCGATGCCGACCGACCACATCTCTTGCGCCAGCTGGCCGACCGCACCGCCGTGGTCGGCCCGGCCCGGCCATGGACTCGTGCGTCCGCCTCGTACGCACGAGCCGTGCGCGCGCGTTCACTCTCCTGCGACATTCGCGACACCGAGGAGCACCTGCCCGAGCTGGTACTGAGCGCCGACGGGGACGCACTCGCGGACCTGCGCGCCCGAGCCCTCGCACCGCTGCGGACCCTGCCTGTCGCGACCGCGCGGCGGCTGGAGGAGACCTTGCGGGCGTGGCTGCTGCACCAGGGGAGGCGGGACGAGGTGGCGGCGGCGTTGTTCGTCCATCCCCAGACCGTCCGGTACCGGATGTCGCAGCTGCGGGAGCTGTTTCCCGACCTCGGGTCGCCGCACCGGGTCCTTGAACTGACGCTGGCGGTCGGTCTTCGGGACAGCTGACACGTTCTTCAGACCTTCTGCGGCTCGCCGCGGGCCAGGAGTCCCTGCCCTCATGCCCCTACGGCCGGAAGATCACCCGACCCGGCGGTTGCCCGCCGTTCCCCGCCACATGAGGCATTCGAGGAGCATCACCCCAGCTGATGTGGGCCGTGCGGACCCGCCGTGGGGGGACTCGTCGTCCTCTCGAAGCCAGACGACGGCAGGCGCGACACCTGGCGTGCGCGCCTGCCGCATTGCGGCCTTTCAGTCCCGCGGTGCGACGCGGATACGGTTCCCGTCAGGATCGGCTGCGAGGAAGGTCAGCCCGAACCCCGCGTCGTGAGGCTCGCGCACGATCGTGACGCCCTTGGACTGCCACTGCTTGAAGATCGCGTTGAGCTCGTCGGGACCACCGTCGATGGCCAGGCAGACCTCACTGGTACGCGGGACGTCCGGTGACAGATGCTCGAACTGGCCAGACCACAGACCGAGGTCAGCGCCCGGCCCGAGGTCGAAGGTGATGTATCCCGGAGTCTCGAACGAGGGGCTCATGTCGAGGAGGTCGCTCGTGGGAGCGCACCTGCATTGCGGGTCTGCACTGCGTGTCTTCACTGCGCTCATCGCGCAGGCCGACGCCCGAAGAGGACCTCGATTGGGCCGTCTCGGTTGATTCCACCCTCGTGGGCGCTCACCAGCACGCTGCCGGAGCTCACGGCCTCGATCACATTGGCCGCAGCACGAGCGGGAACGCCGCAGGGCGATCGGGATCGTCCAGAACGGCGGCTTCCTGGCGTGCGGTCATTCCGATGGAGACGGAGTCGTCCCATGGCCATCCGCGAGAACTTGCCCGAAGCTCGTGTCAGGAGCGAGTCTTCCGATGGGCGAGGAAAGCGAAGACCGCCAGAAGCGCTCCGCCTGCTGCTGCGATCACTCCGAGCACAATGGGCACAGTGTCGCCCGTGACTGCTCCCGCGAGGCACGCACATATGCCGCCGATGATCGCAATCACGGAAAAGGTTCGCACTCCCCTGATCGCATCCCTCATGGACGCGTCCCTCCCTCGCAACCAGCGCTCCTTCCGAATCCGCAGGAAAATGTTGGGTCGTTGAGCCTGACAGTGCACGAGGACGCCGCAGCCGGACGTGGGCCGTCGCGGCGTCCGCCGTGAGGGGTGGTGACGCCTGCCTACCGGACCGGTGTGTCCGGCAGCCCCCACGGCTCCTCCGGCACGGGATCGGGGTTGTAGGAGTGGTGGTAGCTCTCCGGCGGCGCGAGGTAGGTGACGGGCAGCCCGCCGGTGTCGATGACGATCTGGTCCACGGCGATCGCGGGATCGACCATGAAGAGCCGTAGGACGTGTTCGCCGGGTTCGGTGACGGTCACGGTGGTGGTCAGTTTCTCGATGCCGTCCTCGACGTTGCGGGCCCAGGCGTCGCCGCGGTTGCCCGTGGCGACGGCCTGTCCCGCCAGGACGGCGACAGGCTGGTCGTCGAGGGCCAGGGCGACCCGGCGACGGCCGCGTTCGTCGAGGGAGGGGAGCCTGAAGGCAGTGACCCGGAAGTCCCCGGTGCCGGCGAAACGGACCCGGTAGCGCAACTCCGGTGCCCGAGTGGTGAGTTCGTCGGTGATCGGCGCCGCCGTCGAAGGCACCGCCTCCATGGCGGCCGTACGGCGGCCGAGCCCGCGTACCGTCCGCCAGCGGGCCCCGCCGCGCGCCACCCGGTGGTCGTAGTGCGCGGCGTCCATCGAGACATACCCATGGGCCTCGACGAAGCCGCGCGCCCGCCGGCGCGCCCGCCTCCCGTCGTTGAGCACCCGTAGGGGTACGGCGAGGCTGTTGCCTGCACCGGTGACGGTCACCGTGGCTTCGTGTGCGCCCTTGGGCACCCGCTCCCAGTCGATCTCCACGGACACCCGGGTCTGTTCGGTCATCGTGCCGCCGGAGGTGCTCAGCCGTACCCACGGGTGGCTTGCCTCGGCAGCCCAGTCCAGGGGCAGAAAGCCGGTGTTGAACACGTCGACGAAGCGTCGGTCACGGGTGTAGGAGGAGAAGGACAGAGGCCGTCCGGTGCCGGTCTCGTTGCCCTCGGCCGCCACGCCCAGACCCGAGGTCTCCTTCCGGGCGACCCTGGTGACGCTCGGACGTCCTGGCGCCTTGGGGATCTCCGAGGGGTACGGGTTGACGATCCCGTTCCACTTTCCGCCGGCCACCTCGGTGTTGTAGCGCCTGGTGATCGCCGCCTCCTCGGCGTGGGCGGCGTCGGACAGGTCCGCGAAGCGGTTGGCGCCGGCCCCGCGCCCCTGGCGGACGGCGAGGGCGTTGCGCTCCGCCCAGTAGAACTTCAGGTTCATCAAGTAGGCGCCATGGACCGGGTATTCGACCAGTTCGTAGAAGGCGTCACGGTAGGCCTCCGGCAGCTTGGCGCCGAGCGCGCGGACCCGCCGCAGGAGGCGGTCGTACGCGGACATCCGGCGGCCCGCCTCGTCGCCGTGGTGGACCACGGAGAGCAGACCGCGGGCGACGAACTCCGGCCGCAGCTCCGCCGCGAGGCGGTAGTACTCGGTGCGGATCGCGGCGATCTCCGCGCCGTGGCGGTGCCCGAACTGCCGCCCGGCCCATTCGACGAGGAAGCCCTCCACCTCGTCGGCGTCCCACCGGTCCACGTCCCAGGCCATGTCCATGGAGAAGGACAGCCCGGTCTCGATCGACTTGATGTCTCCCACGTTGAAGATCCACATACGGTCGGCGCCGTGCTCGTAGACCCGACGCAACTCCTGCCAGATCTTGGCGAGTTGGGTGGTGTCCAGCCACAGATAGCTCTTGGGGCGGCCCCAGTAGGAGAGGTGGTAGTAGATGCCGTTGCCGCCCGCTCGCCGCCGCTCCGCCTCGTCGGGCAGTTGGCGCATGTTGCCGTGGTTGTCGTCCGGCCAGATCAGCGTGACGTCGTCGGGCACCTGGACACCCGCGTTGTACAGGTCCAGGACCTCCTTGTACGGGATGAAGATCTGCGGTTCGGCCGCGGCGCCCACCTCCTCGGCCAGGAGGCGGCGCTGGTCCGCGATGATGTCGTTCATCACCACGACCTTCTCCGCGAGGGTCGTGGCGTGCTTCGTCTCCAGCGCACTGTCGTGCAGACCGCGCATCCCCAGGGTCCAACTGCTCTCGTAACCGGCGTTCTGCCGCGCCCTCGCCCGCCAGTAGTCGGAGATGACGGCGGGGTTCACCGTGTAGTCGTACACCGGCAGGCTGCCGTCGGCGGCCGGGTGCTCCTTGGCCCACGGGTCCCACTCGTGGACGCCGTTGCGCAGCATGGCCTCGGGGTGGCTGGATCCGACGACGATGCCGTAGTGGTCGGCCAGTTCGGGGTTCGCGCGGTGTTTGTTGAAGAAGTCGGAGTACGGATGCATGGCGGGCCACAGGTAGTTCGCCTTGAGACGGAGCAGCAGCTCGAAGACGCGTCGGTAGGTCTCGGGGCCGATGTGCTTGTCCGGTTCCTGCGTCCGGTGGGACCAGGTGGTGAGGTTCTGCTCGTCGTTGATGAAGATGCCCCGGTAGCGGACGGACGGCTCGTACCTCTTCCGCGTGCCCGACGGGACCGTCACCGTGTCGCGGCGTTCGACCGGAACGTCGGCCCACCAGTGCCACGGCGACACCCCGATGCGCTCCGAGATGTCGTAGACGCAGTAGACGGTGCCGCGCCGGTCGCTGCCGGCGATCACCAGGGCGCGTTCCACGCCGGGCAGCGGGCGGTCCACGACCTGGGTCACGGACGCCTCCCAACGACCCTTCACCCGGGACACGTCCAGCCGCCGGTCCGCGATGAGCCGGTCGATGGCCGGGCTCGCGCCGATGGTGCCCACCAGGACGAGGAGCGAGGCCTCCTGGGGCAGGGCGCGCAGCAGGCGCGGACGCACCCCGCCGACCCGCTCCACGTCCGCCTGGAGATCCCCGACCGCGCGGGCCACGGCGGGATCGTCGGCCGGGTCGACGAACAGGTCGACGACCACGCCGTCCCGCAGCAGAGGGAAGCCGGCGGCATCGCCCGACGAGGCGGCCAGGGCCGGCGAGGGCAGCACCCCGGGCAGCAGCGGGGCCACACCGACTGCCGCCAGTCCCCGGAGGAACGACTTACGGGTCCACGCGGGCGACGGGCTCTGTGGTTCGTCGTGCGGCACGGGGCGCTGCCTTTCCGCGTCAGCCCTGCCCGACGCCACGTCCGGGCCGTCGGGCAGGGCTGACGCATGACTCGCTGGCGGGAGGCGGGAGGCGGGGAGGCGGTGCTGTCGGCGTGGGGCACGACCTGGTCGCGGGTTGGCATGACCGGGTCAGAAAGCGCTTGCTGCGTACCCTAGGTCAGGCACGCGGACGCGTCCAGACGCGGGGGAGCCTTCTCGTACGGCCGCCGTGGTACGCCGTCACGGGGAGACGAGCGCGCGGATCGTCTGTCACCGTCCTCGGGCTTGCCGCGCGGCACTTGCCCGAGCTGGCGGGGCCGGCACGGAGGCCGCGAGGCGATGCGGCTGCTGCGCCGGCCACGGGAAACCGTGAGCGTCGCGCGGCCTCGACCGGCGCGCCATGGGGCGCCCTCACTGCGAACGCGGTGTCACCGGTCGCGTGGGCGCGGAAGAGAAAGGGATGAAGTGAGGGCGACTGAGCGCACCGCCGTCCGGTTGGGGGCAGCGCTGAGCCTCCGCCACCTTGAAGCCGCAGGGAACGGCTGACCGAGGAGTCGGCGGAGGTGCGGGCAGAGCGGGACGAACTGATTGTCGCTGGACGGGTCCTTGAGCGGGTGTGAACAGCTTGTCGACGAACGTGCCTCGGCCGCGCCAGCGCCTGGACAGGTGGGCGGTCGCGCGGCGGAGGTGGAGGAGACAGACTGCGATCCCGCCGGACCACCAGCACGTTGCCGCCGTCGTACGGCAGGCCGCCGGACCGGTCATGACCCGGCAGGTCGGCGAGACGCTGAGGTGGACGTCACCGTGCGGTCCAAGCTCAAGCCGTCCTGGCCCGGTCAGTCGTGACGGGCCAGTTTGACCGCGGAAACGAGAAGGATCACGGCCAGCACAGGCATGAGTACCAGGTCCGGGAACACCCCGAGAAGCAGTCCGCCCAGGACCGCGCCGACGATCGATCCGGCAGCCATGACCATGGTGAAGCGGAGGTTGGTGCCAAGGACGGCGAAGCTGCCGTCGCGGCTGTAGCGGGCGAAGGCCACCAGCATCGTGGGCAGCGACACCAGCAGGGAAAGGCTTCCCGCCGTCTTGATGTCCTGGCCGAACAGCAGCACGATCGTCGGGATCAGCAACTCCCCTCCGGCCACACCCATGATCGCCGCGACCACCCCGATGCCGAACCCTGCCACGACGCCGCAGGGAACCTGTGCCCACAGCGGCAGCGCAAGCGCGCCCAAGGTGGTCGTGTGCGTGACCATCAAGGCGGTCGCCATGAGCACCATCAGCGCGGCCAACACCTTGTAGAGGGTGCCGCTGCGCATGCGTACCGCCCAGGTCGCCCCGGCCCAGGCCCCAAGCAGGCTGCCGGCCAGCAGGTTGACCGCGACCGGCCAGTGTGCGGCCACCTCCGCGGCAGGGACCGCTGCCAGCCGGGCGGGCAGCGCGACAAGGACCACGACCAGGCTCATCGCCTTGTTCAGGATGACGGCCGAGAGCGCGGCAAACCCGAAGAGGCTGATCAGCAGCGGCAGGCGGAACTCGGCTCCGCCCAGTCCGATCATCCCGCCCAGCACACCGATGGCCGCTCCGGCACCGAACACCACGGGCGCAGACCGCGCCGGGCGAGGAGGAGCGAGGTCCTGGTCCATGGTCATGACGAACATCCTCGCCGGTGGCCGCCCCTGCCACTACGGCACGGCCCCACCTTCGGGGATAGGCACGGGTCACCTACTCAGGATTCGTCCGGACCTCCGCGAACCGGCAGGCCGACCCCTGACGGATCCCATCACGGAAGAGGAGGGCCGTTGTGCCCCACCACCGAGGGCCTGCCCCGCGACGCGAGCGGAACCCGAGAACGCAGAGGGGTAGCACCTCGTGGAGGGCGGCGGCGAGCCGACCGGCATGCGCCTCGGCGCGCAGGCGGGCTTGCGACAGGGCAGTCGGCCGGCTTGCTGTCCACGCCGAGACCCGCGAGCAGACCGACTCCGGGCTGCGAGATGTCTTCAACGGGCGCGTGTATTCGCGCTGTTCACGCCACGGCGAGGTACGGGATCGGGGACGATGATGCGATGAATGGCGACATCGGGGGCGCTGGGCCGGGCCCGGCGGAGAGTCCGAATCGGCAGCTGCCGCGGGCGCGCGTGGGGTGGCCGGTGGCGCGGCGGCCGCGGCTGCGGGCTCGAGGAGCCGCTACTCGTGCCCATGGGACACCTCGTCCGCCCGCCGGCCTCCGCTCTTCCGGCAGCACGCCACTCTCTCGATCCGTCACTCCCTGTCGGCCTGTTCCAGGCCGCCCCTCAGTGCAAGGAAGTACGCGTGAGCGCAATCGGCTCCGGCGGAAGAGTCCAACCGGCCCGTCCCGGCGACCCCTCCCGCATAGGCCCCTACCGCATCGTCGGCCGTCTCGGCGCGGGTGGCATGGGCACAGTCCACGCCGGAGTCACCGCGGAGGGAACACGCGTGGCGGTCAAGGTGATCCATTCCGAGCAGGCGCAGGACCCGGAGTTCAGGGCCCGTTTCACACGTGAGGTGGCACTGTCCTCCCGTGTCACCGGCCCGTATCTGATTCCGTTGCTCGCCGCCGACACCGCTGCGGCGACCCCGTGGTTGGCCACCGCCTACGTTCCCGGTCCGACCCTGGACCAGCATGTGCACGAGCGTGGGCCCCTCGCCGAAGGGAGCTTGTACGCTCTCGCGGCGGCCACCGCGCAGGCACTGGCCGCCATCCATGCCGTCGGCGTGGTGCACCGCGATGTGAAGCCTCAGAACGTCATTCTCACGCCCTCCGGCCCACGCATTCTGGACTTCGGTATCGCACACGCCTTCGACGGAACCAGTGTCACGCGTACCGGGATCATGACCGGGACACCGGGCTGGATCAGCCCCGAACAGTACCGGCAGGGGACCGCGGGGCCGGCGGGCGACGTGTTCGCGTGGGGAGCGCTCGTGGCCTACGCGGCGACCGGAAGGCTGCCTTTCGGCGCCGGCGCACCCGACGTGGTCGCCTTCCGCGTGATGTCGGGGGAACCGGACCTGGACGGCGTCGCCGCGTCCCTGCGCCGGATTCTGGAGAAGGCGCTGTCGAAGGAACCGGGGGACCGTCCGGCGGCCGCCGAAGTGGCCCAGCTGTGCGGGGCGTTGCTGGCTTCCCAGGCCACCCAGATCGTGGGCGTCCACGCGCTGCCGACCCAGACCGGTGACATGGTCGCCCAACTCTGGGACGTGCCCGCCGGGGACGACCCGGCATGGCAGGTGCCGCCGGACCGGTCGGCCAAGCGACGGATCGGCGCCGTGGTCGTGGCGGCGGCGGTGATGGGCGGCCTGGTCGGCGGAGCGACGGCCCTGATGCCCGACACCACCGCCGACGGGAAGCGCGTGGCATCGGCTTCACCCTCCGCGCCCGCCGGGTCCGGACCGCAGGCCCTGAACACCGACGAGGCGGATACCGCCGCGGAGCGGGGCAAGGCCGTGAGCGACGGCGCGGCGAGTGCGGTGAGCTGGGCGGAATCCCGTACGGCTCAGGGCCAGGGCGAACACGACGTGGCCAGGTCCGTACTGCACGACCAGAGTGTTCTGTCCGGGGAGATGAGCGACGTCCGGCTCTCTCCGGGGAGTGTGACGTTCCATGAGGCACGCCGTGAGGTCTATTTCTCGTACAGCCTGGACACCGACGCGCACGGGACGTTGATCGCGGAGACGGAGATCGCCAGAGCGATGTGCTTCGCGTTGCGCGACGTGGTTCTCAACGTCCACCCGGATCTGCCGTATCGCACCTACGTCACGGTGCGGGAGGAGCCGGGCCGCGCCCCGCAGGTGACGTGGCAGGAGGACTTCATCGCCGATGAACGGTGCCGGTCGGCCGCCGAGGACGGCACAGCGCAGAGCGACCCCTCCGAAGCGGAGTCGGCTTGGGAGCCGGACGAGAACGGCCTCGGGGAGGCGATGGTCCCCAGTACCGACCGCGACGAGATCCGGGTTGCCGACCGTGCCGCCAAGAAGGTCATCGAGCGGAGCAACGAGATGCGCCCGACGCTCGGCACCGGCCAGGTCCTCGGCCACGAAGAGATCAAGGTGGGCTTCGACCCTGCGAACTCGGCCATGTACGTGTGGTCGGACTACCTGATGTGGAACCAGGGGCAGGTCGAGACCTGGGCCGAGATGGCCGCGCGCGAGGCATGCCGCGCCCTGGTGAGCCAGCGGCAGAACGCGGGCTCCGGCTGGCCGTACACGCGCTACGCCGTGGCGGAGATCGGCGGGTCGGGCTATCTCATGATCCGTTGGGGTACGGCCACCACGCTCGACGACTGTCCCACCTGATCGAGAAAGGGGGAGGGGCCGAGGTTGACCCTCGACATGGTCGAGGCACCAGAGTCCCGGGTGTGGAGAACGAGATGCGCAGCATTGGAGAAATGTCCCGGGACAGCGGACTCGGGGTGAGCGCCCTGAGGTTCTACGACCGTGCCGGAGTGCTGGTCCCGGCCTGGGTGGACCCGGTGAGCGGGTACCGCTGGTACGAACCCGAGCAGCTCGAAGAGGCTCGGCTGCTGGCCCGGTTGCGTCGGGCGGGCATGCCGCTGGCCGACATACGGCTCGTCCTGGCCGCCTGGGGCGGCGTGGACACGGAACTGGTGCGCGGTCTTCTCCAGGCGCACCTGCGCCGTCTCGAACTGGGGCTGTCCGATGCCCGCAGTGAGTTCTCCACGCTCCGAGCTCAACTCGACCACAGGGAGACAGCCCCCATGACCTCGCTCCACACCACCACCGCCCGGTTCTCCGCGCCGGCGCCGGAGTTGGCCGCCGCGTTGGACGCGGTCCGTTTCGCCGCCGGTACCGACGCGGAGCTGCCGACGCTCGGCGGGATCCTGTTCGACATCGAGGGAGAACTGCTGCACCTCGTGGCCACCGACCGCTACCGGATGGCGGTCGCGCGAGCACGGACGGCCGGGCACGGCGGACCTCGGACGCAGGTGGTCGTGCCTCTTCCGCTCGCCGACGCGATGCGGGCCCTGCTGACCGGCGATGAGCCCGCCCGGCTCATGGTGGACGGTGACCGCGTGACGCTTGAGGCCGGGGACAGGCAGACGGCCGGGCAGAGCCTCGGTGGGGAGTTCCCCGACTACCGTCGCCTCGTCCACCTCCCGGCCGGTCGCCGGGCCCATGTCGGGACGGCGGCCTTCCGCCAGGCCCTGGAGACCGACTCGGTCCGCGAGGGCGAGAAGCGTGAGCGGGACGGCGAACCGTACGACCTGAGCGTGCTCCGGGTGGCGGAGAACGGGACCGTGATCGTCTGTGGCGACGGTGACGACGACCTCAACAACGTGGCCGTCAACCGAGAGTTCCTGCTGGACGCGCTCACCGCCGGGGCCCGGGACGAACTGATCCTGGAGGTGGGCGCGCCCACGGCGCCGCTCGCGATCCGTCGGCCCGACGACGAGCACGCCTTCTCGCTTCTGATGCCGGTCCGCTTGGAGGACCAGGACTAGGACCGGCTTCCGGCGTGACAGGTTCCGTTTCCAGCGGGCAACTGCTGCGAGACCGGGGCTGGTTTCGACCGAAGCGTCGCCGACTGGCGGGCAGCGGCGTGCAAGAGCGAGGACCACACCGGCCGCCACCAGGAGCACACTTGCCTGGCGGTCGGCCAGCACCTCTTCGTGGCTCCCGCCGAAGCACGCCCGTCTGATGGAGGGTCTCGCCACCATGGGGCGAGGCCCGCCCACGCCTCGGAACCGGGTGGGATCAGGCCGGGTCGACGAATATGTCGAGCGCGAGATCACCCTCGAAGCCGGCAGGGCTGTAGGCGGCCAGGTCGGTGATGCCCTCGTCGGACAGGACCTCGTCGTCGATGAACAGGTTGCCGGTGCACGTGCGCGCGTCACGCGTGAGGACGACGTACGCGGCGTCAGCCATGATGCGCGGACTACGGGCCTGTCCGGCGCCGCCGACCACGTTGCGTACGGCGGCCGTGTCGATCAGGGTCCGCGGCCACAAGGAGTTCGCGGCGATCCCGTCGGCGGCGAGCTCCTCGGCGAGCCCGATGGTGCACAGACTCATCCCGTACTTCGACAGCGTGTAACCGAGATGCCTGCCCACCCAGTGCGGCGCGAGGTTCAGCGGCGGCGAGAGGGTGAGGATGTGCGGGTTGTCCGCCTCACGCAGGTGCGGGATCGCGGCCTTGCTCAGCAGGAACGTGCCACGCGTGTTGATGTCCTGCATCAGGTCGTACCGCTTCATCTCCAGTTGCTCCGACGACGACAGGTCGATCGCGCTGGCGTTGTTGACCACGATGTCGATGCCGCCGAAGGCACTGACCGCGGCGTTGACGGCGGTGCGTACGTCGTCCTCGTTGCGGACGTCCCCGACGACGGCCAGCCCCCTGCCGCCCGCGCGCTCGACTTCCTCGACCGCGGTGTGGACCGTGCCTTCCAGCTTCGGGTGCGGTACGGCGGTCTTGGCGAGCATCACCACGTTCGCACCGTCGCGGGCCGCGCGCAGGGCGATGGCGAGCCCGATGCCGCGGCTGCCTCCCGACATCAGGACGGTCTTGTCGGCCAGGGTTCGTGTCATGGTCGAACCTCCAAAATCGATTGGTGAGCTAATCGTATGTGGTGCGAATGATATCGTCCGCGTATGACTTCCACTCCCGTACGCCAGAGCGACCGGCTCTACCACGAGCTCCTCGCCCCCGAAGAGACCCAGTCCGTTCGCGCCGCCGTGCGCCGGATCGCGGAGCAAGAGGTGGCACCGCACGCCGCGGCGATAGCGAACGGCGACGAGCGCGCCGACGGCTTCCCCCGGCCGGTGTTCGACGCGCTCGCATCGGCGGGCGTCTTCCGGATCCCCTTCCCCGGCGAGGTCGGCGGCGACGGTCTGTCCCACCCGGCGACCGCCACCGCCGCGACGATCGAGGAACTGGCCTACTACTCCAGCAGCGTCGCGGCCGTCTTCGACGTGCACTGCATCCTGGCGGGCAACGCCCTGCGGCAGGGCACCGAGGAACAGCAACAGCGCTGGCTGCCCAAGGTCGCAGAGGGCTCGGTGGTCGGCGCGTTCGCCACCACCGAGCCGGACGCCTCCAGCGACCTGTCCCCGCAGGCTGTCCGGACCGAGGCCGTACGCACCGAGACCGGGTGGGTGCTGAACGGCCACAAGCGGTGGATCTCGAACTCGCCCGTGGCCTCCATCGTGGTGGTTCTCGCCCGCACCGGCGAGCGGCTGAGCATGTTCATCGTCGACACAACGCTTCCGGGCGTTCAAGTCGGCCTTCCCGACCGCAAGATGGGCAACCGCGGCCAGCTCACCGCGGACATCCGCTTCACGGACGTACACCTGTCCGACGCCGACCTCCTCGGCGGCGCCGAGGGGCACGGACTGCGCCACGCACTGTCCACGCTGACCTACGGCCGGATCGGCATCGCGGCCGCCGGGGTCGGCATGGCACAGGCCGCCTTCGACCACGCCGTGGCCCATCTGTCGACGCGACACGCCTTCGGCAAGCCGGTGGCCGCCAACCAGCACTGGCAGTTCCTGCTCGCCGAGCGGGCCACCGAGATCGACAACGCCCGCACCCTCGTCACCAAGGCCGCCCTGCGCCTGGACGCCGGCAACCCGTCCCCGGAGCCCGAGGCCGCGATGGCGAAGTACTACGCCACCAAGCTGTCGGTGGACATGGCGCGCGACGCCGTCCAGGCATTCGGAGGCCTCGGCTTCGCCCGCGAACTGGGCGCCGACGGCAGCCCCGGCCCCGTCGAGGCGATCTACCGGGACAGCAAGATCGGCGAGATCTACGAAGGCACCAACGAGATCCAGAAGTGGGTCATCGCCCGGCAGATCTTCGGCCGGACCATCGTCGGCTGACGGCCCCGCGCATCCCCCGCCCCGCGAGCCCCGCTCAGCCCACCGAGATCGCTGCCATGGTCCGTCCACCTCAGGCCTTCTCGTACGATGGACCCAGACGATATGCAGGGCTAACCATGGGCGGGATAAACGATGTCCGAGGCTCCGTTGGTACCGGGGACAGTGGCCGAACACACCATCTGCCTGCTGGTCAAGCTCGGTCAGGTGGCATTCCGGATCGCCGAAGAGGGCATCGGCGCGACCGGCCTGCGCGTGCGCCACTACAGCGTCCTGCAGGCCCTGGCGGACAACGGGGCCATGCCGCAACTGGCGCTCGGCTCGTTCCTGCGCATCGACCCGGCGACGATGGTGACGAGCCTCGACGACCTGGAGCGGGCCGGATACGCCGAGCGGACACGCGATCCGCAGGACCGACGCCGGTACGCCGTCGACATCACCGACGAGGGGCGCAAAGTTCTGGCCGACCTCAACCGCACACTCGTCGGTCTCGACAGCGAAATCCTCGCCGACCTGAGCACCACTGAACGGCACTCGCTCCACGCCCTGCTGGGCAGCCTCGCCGAGAGCCCCGCTCTCACCGCGATGTTCGACGCCGCCCGCGAGCGGAACGGCGCCAAGAGGGCTTGACAGCGGTAGGACCACGCCGACCTCGGCCACGTCATCGTCAACGGCACCCTCATGCACGTCGCGCAGGACGACCTCCCCTTCGGCGGCGTAGGCGCCAGCGAGATGGGCAAGTACCACGGCATCGAAGGCTTCCGCACCCTCAGCCACCCCAAGGGCATCCACGTGCAAGGACGCTGGAACGCCACCCGCCTGCTGCGCGCCCCCTTCGGCAAGCGCACCGAAACGCTCCTCAACTTCTTCCTCCGATGAAGGAGGCACCACCGGCGCCCGCAGGCCCAGAGCACCACAGCCACACACAAGTGCGGCCGGCCGTGCGTCGAGACCGATCGGCGACATCGAGCACCGCAACGCACTACCACCCGGGCAGCGGCCAGAGCCTGGCCGAGGCGAACACCTCCGGAAGGAAGCCACCGATGACTGATCACGACCTCGTTCTCGTCACCGGCGCCGGCGGCATGGGCCGGCTCGTCACCGAGCGGCTGCGCGCCCAGAACGTGCCGGTCCGCGTTCTGATCCGCCGCGAGGACGACCGCGCGGCCGAGGTACGGGCATGGGGTGCCGAGGTCGTCACCGGGGACCTGACCCGGCCCGAAACGGTGGCGGCCGCGCTCGACGGCGTCCGCCGGGCGTACTTCGGACTCAGTGTGTCCCCGGACCACTTGCTGGCGGCGACCGTCATGGCCACGGTCGCGAAGGCACACGGCGAACTCGACGTGCTGGTGGACATGTCGCAGATGACGGTGTCGCAGATGACTGCCACGAGCACCGCGGAGTCCCACCAGCAGCGGCTGCACTGGCTGGCGGAGCAGGTGCTGGACTGGTCGGGCCTGCCCGTGGTCCACGTGCGCCCGACGACGTTCCTCGACAATCCGCTGTTCACCGCTCTCGCGGCGCGCTCGATCCGCGAGAACGGCACGCTGGCGCTGCCGTTCGGGACCGGACGCACCTCGCCAGTCGCCGCCGCCGACGTCGCCCAGGTGGTCGCGACCATCCTGCGCGATCCCACGGAGCACGCCGGGAAGGTGTACGAGCTGACCGGACCGCGGGCGCTCGACATGACCGAAGTAGCCCAGGAGTTCTCCAAAGCACTCGGCCGCACGGTGACCTACGTGGACGTCCCCCTGCAACGGTGGCGCACAGAGGTACTCGCGAACGCGGGCCTGCCACAGCACACCGAGCAGCACATCGCGACCATGGCGCAGCTGCACCGCGCGAACCGTTACGACAGGGCGACCACCGATGTCGAGCGCATCACCGGGAAGCGGCCCCTGACCGTCGAGGAATTCGTCGCCGTCCGCAAGGACTTCTACCTCGGCTGACTGCCGCAGGAATCCCAGGAGGAGGGGGCATCACCGAAGTCGCTGACCCGTCCTGGGTGCCGCGACCCCGCCGCGCTCGACTCCCTCGCCGAGGCCGGGGCCGGGGTCAGCCCGGGCAACGTCCCGTCCGTCCCGTCCGTCCTGTCCTGGTTCGGTTTCCCGCAGTCCGGCGCCTGTCAGAGCGTCCCGCCGTCGTCGTCCGGTGCCCACAGGACGCGCGCGCCGGGTGCGGTCCGCAGGTGGTCGGCCTCGGCGAGGTCACGCGATGCGGCGGCCGTCGGTGCGGGCGCGAAGCCCCCGGCCGTCCAGTGGCGCAGGGAGACGGTGGTGACGCGGGGGTCTATACGCTCGGGCCGGGCGAAGTCGGCGAGCGCCCGCGCCGCACCGCCGAGCGCCTCGGGGAGCACGGGAGACAGCAGGCCGTCCGGACCGGGGCCCGGTGCGCTGACCTCGGCCTCGGGGACGTGGAGCAGGGTGTCCAGGCTGCCGCGGCCGGTGAGCCGGGTCGGGTCGAGGTCGGCGATCAGGGCCTCCACCTCGTAACCGGCGTGGTGCTCGTCCCGGGGCACACCGACGTTGACGCTGGTCGCGGGGGACGTCGTGGCGCTCTCACCGACGTGGTAGTAGTCGGAGGGCCAGTACAGCAGGTCGCCGGGGCCCACGTCGGCGGAGAAGGACTCGGGCAGGTGGCCGGAGTAGTCGACCTTGGTGGAGACGGCCTCGTCCCACGGCCTGCGCGGCCAGAACCGCATACGCTTGCGGCCGCGGAGCCCGAACATGAAGGTGGCGAAGCGGTCCTTGTGGACGCCGACGGGGCTGTGCTCGTAGGTGCCGTGGAACAAGGTCGTGATGGCGCCGGTCACCGGCAGGCCGACCTCTTCCCACAGGCCGGCGTAGAAGGCGCGTTCACGCGACCACAGGGCGGCGTCGAACGCGTGGAAGTCGTTGACGACGAGGGCGTACCGCAGGCCGCCGAGACGGGCGGCCAGCCGGGTGTCGTATCCGTCGAAGCCGCCGTCCTCGGCGGTCGGCAGCAGGCCGTCGGCGGTGTCGCGCTGGACGCGCTCGACCGTCAACTGCGCGTGGGGCGGCATCCGTTCCTCCGGCCCCGCGCAAGGGCTGCCGTGCACAGCCGCCCGAAACACCTCCGATGCCTCGAAGGGGGCGGGCGACAGCGCACGGAACAGCACGGGCGACCGGTCCCAGTACCGCTCCGCGAAGAGGGTCCAGTCGAACTCCGTCTCCACCGCCACCGAGGTGCTCACGCGCCGCTCTCCCGTCCGTCCACGTCCACGCCGCGCAGCGTGTACAGCTTCTCCAGCAGTGCCACGACGGCCTCGTCGTGGCCGGGGCCCGCCACGGCGCACAGGTCACGGACCGTGGGGGTGTCGCCCTGCCGCAGGCGGTCCAGGACGCGTTCGCCGAGGGTGCCGCGGAGCGAGAAGGCGTGGCCGTCGACCGCCCAGAGCCATGTACGCCCGTCGTCGAGGGGCATCCGGACGACAGCGGACGCCGGCCGCAGGCGGTCGTCGGGGGAGAGACGTACGGGTGGCCGCGCGTCCGGGGCGGGTTCGAGACCGGCGGCGCTGACCCTGCGCGCCCACAGGGCACTCAGCAGTCGGCCGAGCCGTGGCGTCGCGGTCACCTCGCGCATCAACTCCGCCGTGCTCGCCAGTTCGGGCATGTCGGGCGGGGTCGGGCCGTCGGGCGGGTACGGCAGGTAAGGGACGCGGTCCTGGCCGCGCCGGGCGTGCACCAGGCCGGCCACGATGTCCTTGACCGCCGCGGTCGCCCGTCGGGGGTCGCGGGGCACCAGGAGCCGCAGGGCCATGGTTCGGGGGCCGAAGGTCAGGGTGTGCGGCCGGTCGGCCGGCCAGTGGAGCAGGTCGCCCGCTCCGGCGTCGAGGGCGGGCCCGGAGTCCCGGGGCGTGGCGGTCAGGCTGCCGCGCAGCACCCAGATCAGGGGGGAGTGGGGGGAGCCGTGGCTCTCCGCGATGCCCTCGCCGAGGACGAGTTCGGCGACGACGGGCAGGACGGGCCAGCCGACCCGCTCCCACAAGGGCGTGACCAGGGAGCGCACCCGCGCCCACAGCGGCGGGTCGAGCATGAGTCCCTGCTCCACCACGAGCAGCCGGCCGCGTCCCGCCATCCGTTGGTCGAGGCGTTCGGCGTACCGCTCGGCGGTCGTGTCCCGCGGCCCGGGCAGCAGGTCACCCGGAGCCCGGATCCGGCCGTCCTCGACGTGGAAGCGGACATCGGGCAGGGCCTGGAAACGGGTTCCGGCGCGGAACGGGCGGGCGGCCTCGACCATCGTCGTGTAGGCGCGGTCGGCGTCGACGGTGCGCGGGCCGCCCGGCGCGGGCACCACCGCGGGTGTCCGCTCCCAGTGGCGGGCGGCGAAGAGGTCCCACGCGGCCCCGCTCACCCGGTGTTCGGCTGGTACCGGCGGTGCAGCCGGCCGGCGTACCGGGCGAGCGGCTCCATCCTCAGACGGCGACGACGTTCGTCCACCTGCTCGGGCTGTTCGATGGGGCACGGCTCCAGCTTCCCTTCCCGCATGCGGAACTTGGTCCCGTACAGCTGCGGCCGGCCCTCCTGGACACGCAGCGCGTCGGTCACGTACGCCACCTGACGCCAGGGCAGATCCCCGTCGCGGGCGGCCTGCTCGATGAGCCGGAGGCACTCGTGCTGAAAGTCCGCCGGCCCCTCGGCGTGCTGGAGGAGCCGGCAGGCCGCGGCCGCCGCGGCCGGACCGACGAGCGCCCGGCCCGGCCAGCCGTGCCGGCGCACCACGTCCTCCAGCCAGCGGACTGCCGCGGCGGTCAGGGCGCGCAGTCCGTCCTCGGTCTCCTCGTCGGTGAAGCGGGAGTCGGTCCAGCGGGTGCGCAGTGCCGCGTCCACCCGGTCGATCGCCAGCAGGCGCCGCCGCACATCGAGCGCGAGGGCGGGCCGCGCCGACGATTCCGTGCGGATCCTCGACGTGTCGCGATCCCAGGTGTGCACGATCCGGCGCCCCGCCTTCGGCCAGTCGAAGGCGACCTCGCCGGTGTTCCGGTCGGAGAGCCGGACGTGGACGCCGTTCCCGTGGAGGTCACCGGGCCCGACGGCGTCGTACACGTACTCCACCGCGTCCCGCAGGGCCACGCCGAGCCCGGCCAGGTCGCGGCCGCGTTCGTCGCGGACGGTGGCCGACGGCGGCCAGTCCGGGTGCGGGTGTCCCGATACGGGAGTGGGGGGCGGTCCGGCGCGCAACAGCGGCCCGCCCTCCATGGAGCGGAAGAAATAGGGGGCGTCCAGCACGTCGAGCTGAGCCGCCTCCTCCGGGCCGAAGACGGTGTCGGTGGGGCCCGGTGCCGTCGTGGTGAGGCGGTCGGCGAGCACCTCGGTGTAGGCGGCCGTCGGCTTGAGCAGGACACGGACGTGCCGCTCCCGTCCGGCGCGGATCAGAAAGGACCGGATGACGTCGTGGTGACGGCACATGAGGGTCCAGGCGTCGAACATCCCGCGCAGGAAGGCCGGAAGATAAGGCCCGTATCCGGTACGGCCCAGGGTGTCCGCGACGACCGTGCGGGTTTCGCTGCGCGTGCAGGGCCGACTTCTACGCACCAACCGCAGGCCGCCGTCGGGATGTTCGGTGAAGTGGGCGACCGGTCCGTCCAGGGTGCACCAACGCGGCTGGTCCTCCAGCCCTGGGTGGTGATGGTCCCCGGCTGCGGTGTCGGCGACGAGTCCGGTGTCGTAGAGGCGTGGCAGCGGCGCGAGGAAGATCTCCATGTCGACCGGGTAGAGGAGGGGTTCCGGCAGGTCGGAACGCGTCCCGGAGAGGATGTTGCCCTCTCCCAGGTCGGCGATGCCGAAGCGGAACGCCGCGGCGGCCAGGGATCCCGCCCGGTGCCAGAGGCGTTCCGCCCGGCGCGGGCCGAGTCGGGTCCCGTCGAGCCGTCTTCCGGGTGCCGAGCGGATCGGGCCCCACTGCGAGGGCGGCTCGATCCACTCCTGCCAGGTGTAGTCCCGTCGGTCGGGGCCGGTGCCCGCAGTGCAGCGCAGGACGGGCAGGACGACCGGCCCCGTCACGGGAGGCAGGGAGTTGAGGAGGGCGAACAGGGAGTCCTCGGAAGCGAGGAAGAGCAGCTCGCCGTCCGCCGGGCGAGGCTTGTAGGCGACCACGCCACCGCCGCTCAGGCTCACGCGCAGGATCCTGCCGCGGCCGTTGTGCGTCTCTCCGCCCTGGGCCTCGATGCCCGTCAAGGGCGGACGCAGCGCGGGCCGGTCGAACCAGGGCCCGGTGACGTCCCGGCTCACCCGCTCCAGGAACCGATCCAGGAACGTCGTCCAGTGGGCGCGCTGTTCGTCGGCCGCGTAGGGGACGCCGGCGGCACAGGCGGTGAACGCCTCGGCCACGAGCGGCCCGAAGAGGGCGTCGTCGGTCACGTCGAGCAGACCGGGGGCGAGCAGGGTGCCGTACCGGGCGGCGGCGTGCCGGCACCAGGCGTCCAGGGCGTCCAACACCCCGACGACGGGGGCGAATCGAGGGGCGGCGAGGGCCGCCGCCAGGACGTCCGCGTCGCTGTCGCCGGCCAGGAAGCGGTCGTGCACGAGCAGGCCGTCGTCGGCGACCCGCAGCACCGGAGGGAACAACCCGCCCGCTCTACCCGCCCGTACCGCCTCCACCACCTTCCGGGCGCCGGCCGGGCCGTGCGGACCCGCACGTCGCGAACCGGCGGCCGGTACCCCGTCCCACAGCACGTCGATCACGGTGTTGTGCCTCCCCCTGAACGGTGCCGCCCCGCTGGTCGCCGGGCGGCACCTGCGCGATGTCCGGTGGTGCGGTTCGGCCGGGGCCTCTGTCAGAGGCAGTACCAGGCGCGACAGGTGCTGACCGCCGCGCGCGTGCGGTGGGGGATGTCCTGCTCCAGTTCGCCGATGACGAGGTCGAGCTCCTCCTCGGCGGACGTCCCCGTCTCGATACCGGTCTGGGCGTCGGGGGTCGCGGCGTAGGTCATGGTGATCCTCCTGGGTCGACGAGTGGTGATCGGAAGAGGGACGGAGCGATTCAGCCGGGTTCGGGCCCGGCCGGGTACGGGTGCGGGTGCGGGTGCGGCGGTACTCAGACGAAGACGGCCTTGATGTCGCCGCCGAAGTACCCGCTGCCGGCCCGGGCCCACGAGATGTTGGGAGCGCTGACGATGTTGCCGCCGATCGTGGTGCAGCCACCCGCGCTGCATGCCGTGCCGACGACGTAGTAGCGACCACTGGTACAGCTGACCCCCACGCTCTTGCCGTCGGAGGCCCGGTACGTGCTGCACTCGATGTCGGCCCGGTCCGGCTGGGCCGCCGCCGGAGTCGCCAGGCCGATCGCGGCCGCCGAAGCGGCGGCGCACAGGACGGCCACCACACGTGCGCGAGACTTCATGCCGATGCTGCCCTTCACGAGGAGTGAGGGAGAAGTCCCGTCGCGACGGCGATGCTCACACCCGTCTCGTCCGTTGTGCACGGCCATGACAGCCGGTTCCCCCTCCGAACGCCGCAGCGGCCGGTCGAGCCGCTGCTCAGCACATCGTGCGGGGGAGCCATGTCCACCGCCATGTTTTCGATGCTCGTCGAAAACATGGGTTCCCTTTCGGCCAGGTCCTGGGAAACCGCCGAGACGGGCCTCGGCCGGGGCACTCCACGTCGTGCGGAGATCCGTTGAAACACCCCCTAGGGGCGCTGAGCCTGTCGAAGGATGTGGTGGGCCGCCTCGCGCAGGGCGGTCACGGTCGGTCCGTCGCGATGGTCGGGGAGCCAGGCGAGTTCGGCCGTCGACACTCCCAGCTCGGGGCAGTGCACGTAGGTGACGCCGGTTCGCGGATAGAGGTGGCGGGCCGCGGAGGGCAGGAAGGCGATCGCCTGTTTCTGGGTGACGGCGAAGACCATGGCCTCGGTGTCCCTGATGACGGGACCGTAGCGGACCGGCGTGCCGTCGGGGCGCGGGTTGACGGTGAGGTGGTCCCACCACGCGCGAGGCACTTCCGGAGGCATGTCGACCACGGTGCGGTCGGCGAGGTCGGCCAGGGTGACGGCCTCCCGGCCTGCGAGGGGGTCGTCGGCGGGCAGGCAGACCACCCGGGTCTCGGTGGCCAGACGCAGGGACTGGATCCCGCCGGGCAGAGGGCCGCGAAGGAACGCGGCGTCGACCTCCCCGGCGAGCAGGGCGCCGAACATGTCGACGAAGGTCAGGTTGCGGACCTCGATCTCCAGGTCGGGGTGCCGTTCGCGGAGGTGGGCGAGGACGGCATGCGCGTAGGGCATGGTCGCTTCGGCGCCGAGGCTGCCGATCAGCAGACGCCCCCGCGCCGTTCCGGCGTGGCGGTCGGCGGTCTTCCGTAATCGGGCCATGGCGTCGACCACCGCCCGCGCCTCCTCGGCGAGGGCCTGGCCGGCCGGGGTGAGCCGCGTTCCGCGCCCGCCGCGCGCCACGAGCGTGACACCGAGCCGCTGTTCCAGCGACCTGATCTGCTGGCTGAACGCGGGCTGGGTGACGTACACCCGTGCCGCGGCCCGTCCGAAGTGGAGCTCCTCGGCGAGAACGAGGAAGAGCCGGAGCTGGTGCAGGCTGGGCTCTCGGACACCACCAGCGCCGCGACCAGGGCTCATGGAGAAAAGGCTATAGACACGAATCCGATCCTCTTCTCGCTCTCGGCTTCTCCGCACCGATCATCTGCGTCACGATCACGGGAGTTGTTCCCGGGACATGAGCGGCGGGGAGCCACGTGCTTCGCATCCACTTCGGTTGGCGCGACCTGGAGAACGTACGCCTGGCTCAACAGCCTGACCCCCTCTGGGAGTTGATGTGCGCCGTCTGCCGTCTGCAAACGGACCAGGGCCCGTTGGAATTCGGACACTGGCGCCAGCGGTCCACCCACCTTCTGTCGCGGGACAGCCGCGCCGACGCCGCCCTGCACACGCTGTGCACCTTCATTCCGGCCACCGGGTACATCCCCGACTTCCTGACGCCTCCGGTCACGGGTGAGTACCTGGACGCGGCGCTCGAACGGGTCCGCACCACCCCCCGGGAACGGCTGGTGGCGGAACTCTCCCGGCTGGCCTTGTCGCGGCCGTTGCCGGGATGGGTACGGGGCCCGCACGAACGGCCCACCCCCACACTGCTCCTGGTCGCGGACGCCCTGCGGGACTCCTTCCGGGTGCTCCTGGAACCGTACTGGCGGCAGGTGCGCTCGGCGGTGGGCGACGATGTCGCCGTCCGCGCGCGGGCCACGCTCGGCGGAGGCACCGGGGCTCTCCTCGCGGGGCTGCACCCGTTCGCCCGATGGAACCCTCCGTACCTGGACGTCGACTACCCCGTCGAGCGGGAACTGCGCCTGGAAGGGCGCGGACTGACGCTCGTGCCGTCGTACTTCTGCTGGCGGAGACCTACGGCGCTCGCCGACCCCGGCCTCGATCCGGTCCTCGTCTACCCGGTCGCGAAGCGGCCGTTCGACAACGCGCTCACCGGCGAGGAAGGGCTGGAGAGGCTGCTGGGCCGGACGAGGAGCGCGGTCCTCGTCGAGGTGGCCGGTTACCGCACGCGCACGACGACCGATGTGGCCCAGGCGCTCGGTCTGGCACCGGCCAGTGCGAGCTATCAGATCGGGGTCCTGCGCGGGGCGGGACTGATCGTCAGCCGCCGTGCCGGCAAACGGGTCGAGCACTCGGCGACACCATTGGCCCATGGACTGCTGTCCGGCAGCGGGTCGCCCCTGCCGGGGGAAGCGATGTTCCGCTCCGGGTAGGCGTCCGTTCCGTTCCCGACGAAGTCCCCGCGGGCCGGGCCGGCCGACGTGCGCTCGAGGTGGACTGCCTCGACGGCCCCGTGAGCTGGGGGAGTCCCGTGCCCGGTCCCGCAGCGCGGACAGCAGGCAGCACTCACCCGATCTCGTCCAGGGCCAGGTGATCTCCTCGGCCGGCCGCGGCAGGACGGACGCCAGTTCCGCTTCCGCCTGCCCGGCGACGGCGCTGCCCCCCTTCTGCAGCGCCAAGGTGCCCCTGACTCACCGTTTGGGCAGCTTCCGGTCTGGCGGGCACCTGACCATGTCGTTCAACGGCGGGGATCGAACGGAACACGTACCCGCAGCGTCTGAGGTGCATGAAGGTATCGCGCCACATCGCCGTCCTGCTTATGAGTGCCGGGTTGCTGCTCTCAGGGTGCTCGTCATCGTCCGACGACCGGGGTGACAACTCCACCGGCCCGACCCTGCCCGCCCGTACTGCCACCGAGGGCAAGTGGCAGGAAGGGCCGGCAGATCCCGAGCAGCACAAGCCTTACCCCTACGACATCTACACACACTGCGGGATCAAATGGGTGAGGTTCGACGGCCGTTGGTGGGTCTTGGACTCCGTGTTCACCGGTGCCGAGCAGGTCAAGGGGGAGCCGCACTCGCAGGACAGCCAGAGGCTCGCCGGCTACATGACTCTGATCGGCCCGGATACTGCCAATTTCGACGCCGCCGGGATGCCCACGATGCAATTCGTACCGACCAAGGATGAGCCGGGGGGCTGTGCCTAGGTCTGCGTGACAGATGATCACCGACCGTGTGCGTGCTTGGTCCCATTGCCTTGCCGTCCTGGCACCGGCCGGTGATCCTGGTCAGGTGCCAGGACAGGGGAGAAGAAGGCGGCGGCAAGAGAACATGCGGCAACGGCTTGATGCTCGCACCGCGCCGGACGCCGGCCAGTGGGAAGTCGTCGTCGAGACTCCGGACCAGGCGGAGACGCGTACGCGGTTGCGCCGTCTTCGGGAGGCAGGAGTCGACGGGTCGATGATCCGGATCGACACGCTGTGCGGGCGCCTCGGGCTGCCGACCACGTACCGGCTGAGCCTTTTCGTGACGGACCCCGGGCGGGAGTTCGCGCACGAGCACCCTGATCATTGAGCTTGTGGCAGGTCGAGGTGAGTGATGGATGCGGCGGGGGAGCGAATGGAGCTCCTGGTGCCGCGGGCGGATGGACGTGGTCGTCCGTGGAGTGATCACCGGCAGGTGGTCAACGGGGTGCTGGGGCGGCTGCGGACCGGGGCTCCGTGGCGCGGTCTGCCCGAGCGGTACTGACTCTGGCAGACCGTCTACGAGTGGTTCGCCCGCTGGGAAGCGGACGGGATCCGGGCGAACCCGCTGCGGCGCCGGGAATCGTCGTGGCAGCTCTGATCCTGTTGCTCCGCGAACCCGCCGAGTGATCGTTGGTCATACAGACCCTGGCGGTCTTCGCGCGCACCGGGGCCGGCGTGAGTGTCCTGAGCGGATGCTGCTCGGCAGGGCGCCGCCCGGCCCTCCGCCACCGCCCCGAGCGAGTAGGGCCGGCTGCATGCGGGACGGGACACCTCCGTGCCTCCGCGCTGTGCCTTCGGGTGTGGATGTCCGCGTCGGGGTTACATGTGGTGACGAACGTCCATTTCGGGCTTCTCGTCCCGTCTGCCGACGGCAAGGACCTCTCGGGGCGGTGGGTGGCGGGCGGGTGCGAGTGGCCCCTGTCCGACAGGTTGACAGCATGGCTTCGCTCGAGGACTCGGCCCACATGCTCCACGCTTTGCTGCGGGCCAGCCACCTGTCCGCGTTCGAGGAACTGCCCGCCCTGGTGACCCGCCATGCAGCCGAGGTCGGGCTGCGGCGGGCGCGTATCTACGTGGCGGACATCCAGGAACTGGTGCTGCGGGAGGCCACCGGGCAGGGGCTGGACGCCGGAGCGGGCGGGCGGGAGCTGCGGGTCGACGCCACGCTGGCGGGCCGGGTCTTCCGCGACGGGCAGCCGTACTCCGCGCAGCTCGAGGGCCGGACGCAGCACTGGTTGCCGGTGCTGGACGGCACCGAACGCCTCGGTGTCCTGCGTATCGAAACCGACGATGAACCGGACGAGCCCACGCGGACGGCGATGGAAGGCCTGGCTTCGCTGGTGGGCCTGCTGCTCGTCTCCAAGCGACACCACAGCGACTCCTACGCCCGACTCACTCGTGTCAGTCCGATGACGGTGTCCGCGGAGATGCAGTGGACCCTGATGCCACCCCGGACGTTCGCGAACCGGCGGGTGACCATCGCCGCGACGATGGAACCCGCCTACGCCACCGCCGGTGACGCCTTCGACTACGCCCTGGCCGGCGACACCGCTCACCTCGCCGTCTTCGACGCCATGGGACACGACACCTCGGCCGGACTGACCGCGAACCTCGCCATGGCCACCTGCCGCAACCAGCGGCGCCAGGGCAACAGCCTCGCCGAAGCCCGTGACGCCATCGAAGCCACCCTGCTCGAACAGTTCGCCCACACCCGCTACGCCACCGCGGTCCTGGCCGACCTCGGCCTCACCACCGGTGTCCTGAGCTGGATCAACTGCGGTCACCACCCACCCGTCCTGATCCGCGGCCGACGCTGGAGCACCCACCTGGCCTGCACGCCAACCCACCCGGTCGGCACCGACCTCGGCCTTCCCGTGACCCTCTGCCGCGAGCAGTTGGAGCCCGGCGACCAACTGCTGCTCTACACCGACGGCATCATCGAAGCCCGTGACGCCAAAGGGCGCCAGTTCGGCCGCGACCGCTTCGTCGACTTCATCATCCGCCACCAGGCCGACGGCCTGCCGGCCCCGGAAACCCTGCGCCGCCTTGTGCGGGCCGTGCTCGAACACCACGACGGGCACCTCAACGACGACGCCACCGTCCTGCTCTGCGAATGGCACGGTGCACCGGAAGCAGCCCCACCCACTGAGAACCACGGCACGTCCGAGCCGGCGTCGCCGATGATCTGACTGAGCTGAGTGGGAGAACCATCCGGCGGGGTATGGAGGCAGGCGCCGCCGATCTCGGAGGCCTGGCTTCGGCACCAGACGGAGGTGGCGCAGCTCGGCTTCGGTGCCCGCTACCGACAACGAGGCTGTTGATCAGCAGCAGGCGCCCCAGCGGAGCTGGAGCGTGCGGCGAGCGAGGAGGAACTCGAAGCGTGGGAGCGGGTCTGGATCAGGCCGGGGCCCCACCCGCGACGGAACGCCGCCGTCTCCTCCTCTTCCTGTGGGAGGCGGCGCCGCCGACCCCCGCGATTCGTGCACGGCGCACCAGTGCTCCTGCGCACGGCCGGTGTCCGGCCTGTGTCCGGTCCCGTCCACCACCACGGCGCACACCGGCGGCCGACGCCGCACCTCATGCTTTGCCCGAGGAGCCGGTGAGCAATTGTCCGAGCACGCAGAGCGGAGCGGTGGATGCCAGTCTGGGGGTGGCGGCCTCGCCGTCCAGCTGATCTTTCTCTCCGGGGTGCCGCCTGCGGAGCTGGGCTCGGACGACGTCGACGATGCCGGCCGCGTACTCCGCGGCCAAGGGCGGGCTCATCGTGCTCGCTCGTGGCGCTGCCATGGAGTGGGCGCCCCGCAACATCCGCGTCAATGTGGTGGCGCGGCGCCGTCCCTCCCGTGGACGGAGGCTACACAGCGTTCCGTTCTGAAACCGGTCGTCACCCGCCGCCGGCCAGCGACGTGTGAGGTCCGGCGGCCGGTCCTGAGTCCGCTTGCGTCTCCGGGCGACGCGCGACCAAGCGCATCAGAGGGGCACCATCGTGCGTGACCGTCAGGCGTCGAGTGACGTGAATCCTCCGACGATCGCGCCGTAGCCGATGTGGGCGCAGACAGTGACCAGGGGTGTGCTCGGTCCGTAGTTGAGCATCAGGAATCCAGGCGGTTCCAGCAGCGCTGTCCGTGGGGCGCTGGTCTGCGGGCTGCCCATGCGCGGGTGGACGAGGGGCAGCAGGATGCTGACCAGTGCGGTGCCGGCGAACAGGCCGTGGGCGAGTCCGAACAGGGCGCCCAGCCACCAGCCTGTCTGGTCGATGGCCACGAAGACGGCGAAGTAGACGAACGCGAAGATCTGGCCGTTGAGGAAGTGCATCAGGTAGCCGATGGCCTTGGCGCGGGTGCGGTTGACGGTGACTGCCGTGCCGAGCAGGAACGGCAGGTCCATGCGGGTCAGGCGCAGCTCGCTGGCGGCCCGCAGTGCGGTCGTCAGTGCCAGGGTGCCGACGAAGGCGCCCGCGGCGGTTCCCCACGCGTTCACCGTGTTGCGTCCCTGCTTGCGGCGGTGATGGCGCAGGCGGCGCTGATCAGTGCCAGGTGGCTGAGACCCTGGGGCAGGTTGCCCAGGAAGTCGCCGGTGGCGGGGTCGATCTCCTCGCTGTAGAGGCCGACGTCGTTGGCGAGGTCGATCAGGTCGTCCATGAGCTCGATGGCCTGCGGGAGGTGGCCGGTGCGGGCGAGGGCTTCGGCGAGCCAGAAGGAGCAGGCGAGGAAGGCGCCTTCGCCGCCCGCGAGGCCGTCTTCCCCCGAGTACCGGTCGACGTAGGGCCCGTGCCCCAACTGGCGGGCCAGGGTGGTGATCGTGGCCCGCATGCGGTGATGATCGCCACCGTATCCGTAGAGGTGGCCCAGCAGAACGGCGGCGTCCAGGTCGTCGCCGTCGGCGGCGCGAACGTAGCTGTTGCGGCGGGGTGAGAAGCAGCGGGTATCGATGAACGCGGTGATCGCGTCGCGTGCGCTGTGCCAGCGGGGCAGGTGCCGGTCGGGGATCAGGCCGCGTTCGGCGAGGTCGGAAGCGCGGTCGAGCGCCACCCAGCACATCATCTTCGACTGGGTGAAGTGTCGAGGAGCGCTGCGGACCTCCCAGATGCCCGCGTCCGGTTGCTGCCATGCGGCGCAGACGAGGTCGGCGAGCTCCGCCAGGCGGCGTGCGACGTCCGCGTCCAGCCCTCCCATGGCCTGGGCGTAGAGCCAGGCGGTTTGCATCAGCTCGCCGTAGGTGTCCAGCTGGACCTGCCCCACGGCGGCATTGCCGACACGGACGGGACCCGAGCCGCGGTAGCCCTCCCAGGGCAGGGTCTTCTCCGGGGTGCGGTGGCTTCCGTCCAACCGGTACAGCACGTTCAGGGCCGGGTGCGTGAGCTGGGAGGCGTGCATGAGCCACCAGAAGTAGGCGTGCGCCTCCGCCGGACAGCCGAGCCGCAGGAAGGCGGCCAGGGTGAAGGCGGAGTCGCGCACCCAGGAGAAGCGGTAGTCCCAGTTGCGCTCGCCGCCGATCTCCTCCGGCAGCGAGGTCGTCACTGCCGCCGCGACCGCACCGGAAGGGGCGTAGACCAGCAGCTTCAGCACCAGCAGGCTGCGCATCACCGCCTGATGCCACCGCCCGGTGTACAGGCGGTCGTGCGCCCAGCTCTGCCAGGCCGTACGTGTTGCGTCCAGGCGTGCCTCGCCCTCGGAGCGGGTGGGCAGGACGAGGGGCTCCTGATGGGCGAAGGGCATGGCCAGCAGTGCTCGCCGGCCTCCGACGAGCTCGAAGCGGCCCCTGACGGAGTCCCCGTCGCACACGGGCTCGCCCGCCTCCCAGGCACAGACCGCCAGTGCGTCGCGTCCGGCTGTCGCCACCGGGAAACCGTCCCGCCGGGCGAGCCGGGTAGGCCGGATGCCGTAGCCGATGCGAGGCTGCACGCTCCAGGCCAAGGGCACTGAACCCGACAAGCCGTCCACGCGTCGCAGCAGCTCCCGCATCGGGGTGAGCGTGGTGTCGTCGTGGAGGGTGAGTGCGTCGGTGACCCGCACGGTGCCACCAGCGGTGACGAAGGTCGTCTCCAGGACGTTGGTGCCGGGCACGTAGCGGCGCTCGGCCCGGTAGGGCACTGACGGTGCGAGCGCGAACCGGCCGCCGCGGACGGCGTCCAGCACGGCGCCGAACACCGCCGGCGAGTCCAGGTCGGGCAACCCCAGCCAGTCAATCGCCCCGTCCCGGGCGACGAGAGCTGCTGTGCGGCCGTCACCGATCACCGCGTACTCCCGCAGCGGGACGTACCCGGCCAGGCGCACACCCCTGGCCGACAGGTCTGGGTCGGTTCCTGTTTCCGCCCGACCGTTACTGCTTCCCATGACACAACCTTCCCCCGCGGGCTGCTGACCCGCATGGGCCGCACAGCCCAACGGCTTGGGGCGGGCGCGTCACGGCACACAGGCGCGTGGTGAGCCGTCTGCGGAACGGTTGGACTGGGCGGTCGTAGCCGCCGCACCTGGATCCTCGTACGAGCGGCAGGACGGGAGGGAGCTGATCCCCTCCGGGTCTTCCGGCCGCCCGGTGGCCAGCCTCTCCATCGGTGCTCGGCGGTGGATGTGCTGCTCGGCTGCTGGGGACCGCAGTCGCCACCGCAGTCGGTGCGACACTGAACTCCGCCCGCGCCCCGGCAGGCCAGGCGGGTGGGCCGATGGGGCCCACCCGCCTCTCCGCCTTCTACGGCTGCTGCTTGCCGTCAGTGCGACGGCCGCTTGCCGTGATAGCGCTGGGCGAGCCTGGCCAGAGCCACCGCGCCGAGCAGGAGGCCGAAGTCGCGCAGCGCGATGTCGTAGTGTCCGGGGATGGTCAGCAGGCTGATGATGATGCCGGCGAGCCATCCGGCGACCAGCCAGCCCCCGAAGCGCGGGGCCAGGGCGACGGCGAGGCCGGCCACGATCTCGATGACACCCACGGCGTACATGGCCGCCTGGGCGCTGCCCGGGACGATGTCGTTGATCCACGGCGCGAGGTAGGTGGGCCAGTCCACGAGCAGGTTCGTGAACTTGTCCAGCCCGAACAGGATCGGTGCCACGGTGAACCCGGTGCGCAGGATGACGAACGCCTGGTAGCCGGGATCGGTGAGCGCGGCCCGTCGCGGGGCGAGGGACGTGGCGGTAGTGGTTGGAGACGACATGACGCCCTCCTTCTATCGAGAACTCTTATTAGCAATAGAAGTACGCGAACCTTCTTTAGTCAATGCCTGTGTGTTTTACACTGGTGTTCGTGGACGACTCGAAGGAAGCAGCAGCACCCAGCACCGATGTCTCCGCCGTGGCCGCGCTCGACGAGCCGACCCGCAGGAGGCTCTACGACCACGTCGCGCGCCAGACGGGGCCGGTCAGCCGCGACGAAGCCGCCGAAGCCCTCGGCCTCGCCCGGCCGACCGCGGCCTTCCACTTGGACCGCTTGGCCGAGGAATCACTCCTCGACGTCGTCTACGAGCGGCGCAGCGGACGCACCGGCCCGGGAGCCGGTCGGCCCGCGAAGCTCTACAAGCGCTCCAGCAGGGAGGTCACCGTCAGCCTGCCGGAGCGGCACTACGAACTCGCCGGACGGCTCCTCGCCCAGGCCCTGGAGGAATCCGAGGTCACCGGCGAACCGGTGCGGACCGTCCTGCAGCGAAAGGCACACGAGCTGGGCAGACAGCTCGCCGGACCGAGGCAGACGGGTGTCTTCGCCCTGCTGGAAGGCAACGGGTTCGAACCCCGCTACGACGGTGACGCCATCGTCCTGGGCAACTGCCCCTTCCACGCGCTCGCCCGCGACCACACGCAGACCGTGTGCGGCATGAACCTGCACCTGCTGCGCGGCGTGCTGGAAGGACTCGACGGAGAAGGGCTCCAGGCGTGCCTGCAGCCCAGCCCTGGCCACTGCTGCGTCCGCCTGCAGCCTGCTTCCTGACCGCCCACAGCCCACAAGGGCGGGCGGCCCCTGGCGGTCCCGGTGCTCCCGGACAGCCGCGGCAGATCGAACGCGACGAAGTGAGCCGGCCGCTCGCCCGCGGCCCGCACCGCCCCGGCGCCGCGACGCTGAAGCCGGTTCTGCGCGACTCGAAGGCGGGCCGTCCCGTGACGTGCCGGGCTGTATCCCCGGCGGGCGAAGTGGGTCGGCGCCGCGCGACCATGGCCCGCACGCTCCTGCTGCCGGACCACTGTTGGCACCGGCGCACTGGATCAGCCTGCGGCGGCTCGCCGTGCTGAGTTGCACCGGCGCCTTGGCCCGAACCGCGGCAACCCATGGACACCATCAGTCGCCGACCCCGGCCAGGCAGGCAGGCAGGCGGGCAGGCGCGGCAGTCCCTTCATGTGAGGGGGCTGCGTTGTCCCCGGGGTGTCCATACCGCCGCTTGCCTGATGGCTGGAGTGCGTCTTCTCCGCCTTGCCGAAACGAAGTCGGCATTGCGACTCGGGCCCGTGGGCAGGTTGGGCAAGGGCGTGGCGTGGCTTCCAGGGGTGATCACCGAAACCGTGAGGGACCGCGTTGTGGACCACAGTGGGGCCCGGTACTGCGGTCCCGGGTACTCCGGGTACTCCGGGTACTCCGGGTGCTACGGGTAGTCCGGGTACTCAGGGGAGGAACGTCACTGCCGGGAAGGCTTGGGACGGCCCGTCGAGCAGGTGCTCCCGACGGTGGCGCAGGTGCTCGTCGAAGAACGCGAGCGGGTAAGCCTGCTGGATCTTCACCGCCTGGTCGGGATCGAGAGTGCCGATCACGTCCTGAAGCTGCTGCGCGCTCCATCCGAACAGCTTCGCCACCTGGGGGAACAGTGCCTCGTTGTCGCCGTACGAGACGTGGGCGGCGCCCTGGGCCTGGATGTTCAGCCGCCAGCCCCGCAGGTGCGACCAGAACGCGGCGACCTCGGGATCCGTGGCTCGGGTGAACTCGGCGGACATCATCATGAACGGCCGGTCCAGGTCGCCGGCCAGCGGCGGGTTCATCCGCATCGGGCCGTCGAGGCTCAGCCCGGCCCGGATGCGCTCGTCCGCGAGCGTGGCGCAGGCGGTGGCTGTCCCGCCCTTCGACCAGCCGAACGCGCCGATGCGCCGCGGGTCGAGGGAGCCGAGCAGTCCGGCCGGCAGCTCCCGCTGGGCGACGTCCGGATTGCACCCGGCGGCGAGCTGCTCGACGCAGTCGAGGACGAAGCGCAGGTCCGCGGCGAAGTCCCCGGGCAGCGTCGGTGCTCTCCGGTCGCGGAGCGGGACGGCGACCCGGCCGTCGGGGAACTCGGTGTACGTGTCGTACTGGTGAGCCACCGTCACAGCCGCGTACCCGTGGCTGGCGAGCTCCTGGACCATGACGGTGTGGTCGCCCTGGTGGCTGTGCGCGCCGTGCGAGAACACGACCACAGGCAGCCGCTTGCCCGGCCGCAGTACCGGAGCGCCCACGTGGCCAGCGGTGAGCGGCGTGAGAGGGACCAGGGCGCTGAGCCCGGCGTCGGTGAGGAACGGCTGAAGGGCACCCGTCGGCATCCAGGGCGCCACCGGGTAGCGCTCGACATTCCGGGCGGGGTACCAGACGGTGGCCATCAGCTCGCGGAAGTGCCCGGGGCCCGCGATGTCGTCCGGACGCGACCGGTCGACAAGGTGCAGCTGGACCGTGCCCACCGGGTGCGGCCCGGTCGGCACGGGCAGCAGGAGCCGCGTTGCGACGGGAGCGGCCGCGGCCGGCTGGCCCCACGCGGGGCCGGCGACGGCGGTGAGCGGCATGGCGGCCCCGGCCGCCAGCGCGGTTCCCAGCATGCGGCGGCGCTTCATGCCCTTCCGGCTGATGAACGGTGTGGTGGTCATGGGGCCCTCCCGTGGTGACGGATCGTCAAGGTGCCGCGACGGGCAGTCCGTGGGCACAGGGGAACGCTGTCACGTGCCCTCCCGCACGGCATCGGCCCACGGATGTACACCCGTGGGCCGATGAGTCGATCGACAATATATGTCGGTCGCTGATATATATAGGTGGCATGAATGAGCGACCGCTTCAGGAGCCGACGCTGCTCCTGCTCACTGCCCTGGCCGACGAGCCCAGGCACGGCTATGGACTGATTCAGGAGATCGACGCGATCTCCCAGGGCCGTGTGCGGATGCGCACCGGCACTCTCTACGGCGCGCTGGACCGGCTGGTCCAGCAGGGCCTGATCCGGGTCGAGCGCGAGGAGGTCGTGGACGGTCGGGCGCGCAAGGTCTACGCCCTGGCCGAGGCCGGCCGGGACGTGCTGGCCGCCGAGACGGAGCGGCTGCGCGCTGTCGTCGCCGAGGCGGAGCGTCGACTGGCCGCCCGTCGCGCCCCCGCCATCCGCCCGAAGGGGGCCCTGGCATGACGCAGCAGCACAGCTCACTCGCGTTCCGCTGGGCGCTGCGCCTCCACCCGGCCGCCTACCGCGCTGCGCACGAAGCCGAGTTGACCGCGATCTATGCCGAGGCGACGCAGGATGCCGGCCCGCTCGGTCGGCTGCGCGAGGCACTCGACGTCGCCGGCCATGGCCTGCGGCGCCGCACCGGCCTGAGCTCCGACCGGATGGCGGGTCAGGTCCTGGCGCAGGCGGCCCCGCTGGCTGTCGCCGTGGCGACGGGTAGCTTCGTGGCGGGCCTGTTGTGGCTCTTCGCCCCCGGCGTCCGGACGTTGCCGGCGTCCTCGGCCCCGAATGTGCTGAGCATGGCCAACACGGGCCTCACGCCGCTGCTCTGGCTGGCGGCGCTCGCGGCTGTCTGGGGCGGGCGCTGGACCGTGGCCCGTGCTCTGGTCGTGCCGGCGATGGTGCTGTCCCTGGCCGACGTCCTGCTGGCCGCGCTCGCCTCCTCCGGCTTCCACGGCACCCCCTCGATCGCAGTGATCCGACTGGCCGTGCCGCTGCTCACCGGAGTCGTGTTGCTCGCCGCACCCAGGGATCTGCTCGGCACGTCCCTGTCACAACGCCGCACGATCATGGGAACCACCGTGCTGGCGGCTGTCCTCATGTCGGGCGTGCAACTCGTCGAGACGTACTACCCCTTTGTGCTGGGCGTTCTCAGCGTCATCGGCCCGCTGTGGGCCGGGGTCCTGTGGGCCGGGGTCCTCGTGATCGCCCTGCTCTTCGGCACACGTGACCGTTTGACCGTCGCGGGCGCGGCGGTGGCCGTGCTGCCCACCACGCTGCAGGTGACGGTCCAGCTCACCCCCGCGGGCGTGATTGTGCTGCTCCTGGTCCTGCTCAGCAGCACAGTGCCCTTCCTCCGCGCGCGCCGGCGCAACTTCCAGGCAACCCCGCCGAGCGCGTCGTAGCTGGCTCCGGGACCCCGGGCCGCTCCCCGGATCGGCCCGGGGAAGCAAGCCGCGCGATCGCGAGCTTGTCGGTTCGTGTGGCCAGGCCGCGCCACGGTACGAGGCGGTTGATGCACCGCTCGACGGTGTCGCGCTGCTTGTGGACCTCCGCGTCGAAGGCGGGCGGACGGCCGCCCAGCCGGCCTCGCCGCAGGCCGTGGCCGCCCTGATCGGAGGGGCGCGGGCGGGACAACCGCACGGATGCCCTGACGTCGCAGGTGGCTGCGGATGGCGCGGGAGGAGTGTCTTCCCGGCAAGCCCCCCGACGGGGGCCCGGGCACAGGCCCCCGGTTGCTGTCCGCGGCTCGCCGCGTCCTGATCGCCCTCCTTGCGCGCCGCTGGTACCCACCCGCACAACTCTGGCCGCTCTGCGTGGCGTTGACCATGCCCGCATCACCCACACCGTCCGGGAAGCCGGGACCGATCTCGACACCCTCGGACGCGCCATGGCTCTTCTACACCGCGTCCGCCTTCGGGTTGACGTTCTTCTCCAGGAGTTCGTTCATCTCTCCGTACGCCATCGACGCCTTGCTGTTGCTCTCGTCGTGCAAACGCATCAGGTAGCGGTACATCACGCTCACGCACTTGTCGCGGCTCTGGTATTCCGCGTTGTCGGTGAGCTGCAAGTCCTCGGTGATTTCCCTGATCTTGCCGTCGGGCGTGGTGTACAGCGGGTGCCACGTGAGGGTGACGGCTGGATTGAGCCGCTGGATCATGCGCAGTTGGGGAATCTCCTGCGCGATCAGGACACTCTCGGGATTGTAGGCACGCAGGAATACATGCACGGGACCTGTCGCGCGCTCGACGAATGCGGTGGAGAGGACGTTCCACAGCGGCGCCTGGAGCTTCCAGTTGGCGTGCAGCTCCAGTTGGTCCACGACCTTCCCGAGCCGGGTGAACTCCAACGAGGTGTGTCCCTTGCCGTGTGCGTAGACGCTCACGTCGAAGCCGCCCGACCAGAGCGCCAAGGTGGGAGTGGTGATCCTCAGATGGTCGCCCACGAGGTTGACGAGCTCCCGGTACCAGGTGTTCGAGGCCCGGACCTTACGCCGCTCCGCGGGATCGATCGAGTCGTCCGAGGACTGCCGGTTCAGCTCCTCCTGCTCCAGGACCCCGCCCAGCAGAAGCTGCCAGGCGCTCTCGGTCACATCCGCCGGGAACCCGCCCTGCTGCATCATCTTCTGGAATACGGCCCATTCGGGGTGCTCCTGCGCCTTGGCCGCGTAGTGCTCCGTGGGCGCGTCGGCCGACGGTTTGCGGCGTTGCACCGTGAGCGCGGGGCCCGCGTCGCCAGCCATCGCCCGCTGGGCCGTGTGCCCGGTGGCCGGGGTGTCCCCGGACATGACGCGCCGGGCGTTCTCCTCCGCTGCGGCCTCGTACCGGTCGGACGGGTCGGAGGCCTTCAGCCCGTTGCCACGGTCCGTACCGGAGACGGGACCCTGCCGCTGGACCACATGGGTGAGTTCGTGGGCGAGCGTATGCCTGCCGCTGCCACCCTCACCCATGACGATGTGGCTGGCGGAGGTGTGGGCGCGGGTCCCGCTCTCCTGGGCCGACTTCGTCGCGGCCGCGTTGTCCTGAATCCGTACGTCGCTGAAGTCGACGCCGCCGGACCGCGCCTCCATGTCATGCGACTGCGACTGCGGCCGGGGATCGGGCTGGCCGGGCATGCCCAGTACGTCGTGCCCGGCCAGCCGGCGCTGCACAGACTCCTGGCAGCCGTCGCCTGCCGCGTGACGCTGTACCGGGCGCTCAGAGTCGACGCTCCTCTTCGGATTTTCCCTTTCCTGCTCCTCCTGAGTCGGCTCCGTTGCGTGCCCCTGCGCTGCCAGGGCGCGAGTGACCGCCGAGTTCCCCGCTGCCCGCTGTAGAGCCAATATCGCTGCGACAGGCCCGACGCCCCCGTGGCGCGCTACTGCCAGTGAAGCGCTCCGCTGAGCAGGAAGTTGCGCGAGCGGTGGTCTGGCACCGTCCCCGCCCTTCTCGTTCCTGATTCGCTCCTGCATCCTGTGGCCTTCTGTGATGTTGCCAGCTGACCACTCAGGTCTAGTGCACAGGCCGGCAGGTCGGCAGAGGCGTCCGGGCACAGTATGGGGACGCGGGGGCAGAACACCTGCACCGTGCATACGTCGGGCCCACTGATCGCCAGCAAGGACCCCTCAGGCCAAGGCGATTACGTGGGGCCCCGTGCCGCGGGTCCCGCTCGACACAGCTCCCTGCCTCGGCTCGGGTTCGGGACGGAACCCGCCAAGTGGGGGACCGCGCAGCAAAAGGACAAGATCGTGAGACATAAGGCCCCTGGTTCCAGAAAGTCGCTGCCGGCCCACATCGTCACGGCCGACACCCTCTGCACCTCCCCTTCAAGGAGGAAGTGTCGGCCCGGCTCGAGCGGGCGTGGGAGCCGGGCCGAGGTGACGCCCGGCAGCCGGCCGGTCAGGGAGATCGCCGAGCATCGACCGGCGGCTTTGGCGCACCTCGGCGATCCGGGCGTTCGGCGCCTGCACCCGCTACCGGCTGACGGAGCGTGGGAGAGCGGCGGCCGGCCGTGTGGGCGGGCATCCGGCCGGTGGTCGACGTTGCCCTGGGCCCCGCCGACATCGTCGCCGTGGTGTTCGTGATGCGCGCGCGGCGCGTTCAAGCGTCACCACCTGCTCGCCGAAGCTCGCCGCCACCTGTCCTGCAACGTGTGCGGCCGGTCGCACCAGGCGGGCCTGGACGACCAGATCGTGCAGGCGGTCGACGACGACTGCACCCACCCCGTCGGCCGGGGCCGGATGATGACCGCCGACCTGCGCGCCCTGTACCCGCGCGACACGGAGGACCAAGCCGTGCTGTGCCCGCTGACCCGCACACGGTCCGCCTCGCAGGACGAACGGGCCCGCCCCGCCGCCGACGTGCTGAGGGCCCGAAGCCAGGCGGCGCGCCGCGAAGACCGACCGCCCTCCCGCACCCGGCCGCATACCGTCGCCCGTGCCCGCCGCCTCGAGGTCGGGTCTGCGGCCGTTCCACACAGACCGGAACGCCGACCATGCCCTGGCGCACGACCACCGCAGGCCTGTCTTCACCAACACCCTCCAGCTGAGGCCAGTTGGAGTCACCCTTGGTGGGTCGGTCGAACGCCGTCCTGGCCTGCCGGGGGCGGGTCCGGCAGCGGGGTTCCGCTCAGTTCGTGCTGCCACAACAGGTCGGCGACCCGGTCCACGGCGGACGTCAGGTGCCGGCGGTAGGTGCTGAAGGGAAGCCCGAGCCGCTCGGCGGCCGCCTCCTGGGTCGGCGCGCCCTTGACGTACGTGGTCACCAGGGCGCGATGTCGCTTGTCCCCGCCGCGTTCGCCGGTCAGGGCGGCCACGGCCCGTTCCAGAACGCCCCTGAGGCTCCCCCCGTTGTGGACCACGACGCTGCTCCGGGCGAGCGGGTTGTCGGCCAGGACGTTCGGGCGTCGCAGGGCGCGCAGCGCGTCCCTGACAGCGGTGTCGAATTCCGGACGCGACAGCACGCTCACCTCGGCAGCCCGGGGTGCCTCGCCGGCGTCCCGGCCGTCGACACCGGTGAGCATCACGTCGGTCTTCGCCGCCAGCCAGGAGATGACGGGCTGGGCGCGCCAGTCGTGCCCGAACAGCCGGTAGGGGTGGCTTCCGACGACAGGGGCGTCCGCAGTGGGCCACATGTCGAAGTGGGTGAGGTGGTCGTTCCAGAAGCCGTCGTCGCGCATGACGATGAAGTGCCAGGCCAGGTGGTCGGCACGGAATATCTCCCCCATGGCCCGCCATTGGGTCAAGGTGGTCGGCGGGGAGGGGCGCTGGTAGTGCTCGGGGTGGACGGTGAAGCGGGCCACGGCCAGGTGCTCCCCGGCGCGCAGCGGACCGTGGCCGCGCATGTGCGTCCAGGCGGCCGCCACCACCGGGTCCACGTCGCAGCCGCGCTCATCGGTGAGTCTGAGCCACGCCGAGCAGGCGATGATCCCGTCGGTGCGGGCGGACCGGTAGACGCGGAACGCCTCGGGTTGTGCGTCGAGCCAGTAGCGGGCCAGGTCGGCCGACTCGGGCCCCTCGGCCTGCCCTACGAGCTCGACCACCCGCGCCTCGTCGGCGGGCAGGCACGGCCCGTCGTAGACCTGACCGGTGTCCTGCCAGCCGTGGAAACGCGCCATGTGCCCGTCGGTGCGGTACAGGTAGAGCAACGCGCCGGTGGCCTGGAGGAGTTGCGTGGTGGGTGCGGCGCGCACCTGCTCGAACAGGTGCTGGTGCAGCTCCTTGTGGAAGGCCGCGAAGCCCTCCGGGTCACGCCAGCGCAGATCGGAGACGAGGGACTCGCGGACCACGTCGTGAGGGAAGAGGCCCAGCGTGGTCGTCTCGACGTAGGGCTGGGCGCGCAGCCAGGTGAACAACTCCGGGGCGCGCTCGCCCAGCAGAGCGCGCAGCAGGCTCTCGGAGGTGACATGGGCGTGCGCGCAGATCTCCAGGGCCTTGCGGTGCGCCTCGCTGGGCGGGTCGCCGATGAGCTGGGGCAGCAGCGTCGCGACCACGTCCGCACTGGGCGCCCAGTCCAGAACCGTGTCGGCGGAGCCGTGGCGGGAGGCGTCCACGGCGACCGCGGCAGCCAGCGCCAGGGCGAGCGGGCTGCCGCCCGTGAAACCCAGCAGGGCCTCGTGCAGAGTGTCGGGCACGCCTCTCGCCGAGAGGAAAGCCAACGCCTCGCCGGGCACGAGGTTGCGCAGGGCGACCACGTTCAGCAGCCCCGCCCACCCCGGGTCGGACACCCAGCGGGCGTCGGGCGGGATCCGGCCGGCGATCACGACGACGGCACCGATCGGCAGACGGGGCAGGAACTGCTCCCACAGCCACCCCTCCAGCCCCTGGCACTGCTCGAACGTATCGACCAACAGCACCGCCCCCGATTCCACCACCGCCTCCTCGGCCGCCGCGGCGAACGCCTCGGGAGTCGGGGCGACCGTCCGGCCGTCGACCTCGACGACCGGACGCCCCGCCCGGCGCGCCTCCTGCGCGAACCGTCGTAAGAGCGCGGACTTGCCGATCCCGCCCGGACCGTGCAGGTACTGCACCGGCGATGAGCCGGGCCGGTCGTCCAGCGCGTCCAGGAACAGAGCCTGCTCCGCATCCCGGCCGACGAAGGACCGGTCGCGTGCGGCGGTCAACCGCCCCGCGAACGAGCCGCGCTGGTCCACGCTCATGGTCACCTCACAGGAGTCGGTGCGTGTCCTGTGGAGGATACGGGGCCTCCCACCGGAGCCTCGGCCCTGGTCAGGCGGGGTGTGAACGGCCTGCGGCGCCGTTCAGGAACGGCTTGCGACGACGTCCAGCAGGCGGGTCCGGTCGGGGGCGCCGGGAGCGTAGCGCGGCTGCCCGGCGGACAGTTCGACGATCCGCTGCACGAGACCGGGCTTGATCAGGGCCTCGTCCGCGGAATCCAGCTGGGAGGCCACCAGACCGAAACCGCGGACCACATCGGCGTCGAGGCCGGCGGCGATGTCCAGTGCGATGCGCAGCGCCCAAGCCGGGTCCTCGGTACGGTACGTCTCGCCCCGGATCTCGGCGTCGATCTCGGCGAGCCGGTGCTGGTCCCAGATGTTGCCCTCCTGCCACATCGGCCAGTACCGCTCCTCCAGATCCCCGTCCAGGGCGAGGACCAGGCCCGCCGGATCATCCGTGCCCGTACGGGCCACGACATCACGCAGGAGCTGGGCCTGGCCGAGACCGGCCGTCATCCCCATACCGAACTGGGGGTTGAGAGTCATGTGCGCGTCACCGACAGCGACCAGACCCGTGACAAGCGGCTTCCCCTCGACCACCCATCGGCGGTGCGTGGTGCCCGTGCCGCCCATGACGCGGACGTCACCCACGGGGAGCCCCTCGGCCCAGTGCGCGACGTGGGGATACAGCGCGAGGACGGCGTCCCAGACGGACGGGTCGCTCAGCGGGCGCAGCGCCTGGTCGCGCCCGGAGGTCACCAGCGTGACCGACCAGTGGTCCCCGTCCCCCGGAGCGGTGATCACCGAGACGCTGTCGTGGTGCGTCAGCGGCCAGAACGGAGCCGTGGGCCGTCCACGGCCGTCAGCACGGAAGAACCGCGAGTAGTAGCGGAATCCGGTCTCCTCCCGTCGGACCCGGGGACGCACGCCGAGACCTTCCAGCAGCGCGGGCACGCCGGTGCGGCGCCCGGAGGCGTCCACCACCAGATCGGCCTCGATCCGCGTGCCGTCGTCCAGGACGGCCCCGGTGACGTGCGCACTGCCCGGTACGTGCGGCTGACCGGTCAGCAGCGCCTGCACAGGGGAACCGGCGCGCACCGTGACCCCGGGGGTGGCTGCGGCCGCACCCAGAAGCCCCGCCTCCAGCACCGGGCGCCGGGCGGCGTACGTCTCGAACTGCTCGTCGCCGGGCCTGCGCGGGCCGATGGGCCCGGAGTTCCACACCCCGCCGAGCATGTCGTGGACGCGGCCCCCCGCGTCGAGGATCCGGCGTACCGCGTCGGGGGTCTCACGCTCGAGGATGCGGGCGCCGCCCGGCATGAGGATGTGTGTCTGTTCGTACTGCTTGACGCCCTGCCGCGGCTGGTCCGCCGCGGCGCCCACCAGGTCACGGTCGAGGACCGTGACCTGGTGACCGTCCTGCGCCAGGATCATGGACGCGAAGGTGCCGACGATCCCGGCCCCGATCACCAGTATCTGTGCCACGTGAACTCCTTAGAACTCCTGCTGTCTGTGCGGGAACCCTGCGGCGGATCACTACTCACTCCACAGGTCACTTTCATGACCGATTCAGGTCTGTGGCATGAGCAGTCCCTGCCCAGCGGGCACCGGCAACAGCCGAACCGCAGCGCCGCGGGTCAGGAAGACGTACGAGAGCCATCGACCTGCGGGGCCTCGCCCGGCGATTCGGGCCCGCGCACGGAACGCCGACGCAGCCCGTGCCAGACCGGAGCCAAGAGGGTGGACAGGAGCGATCCGCAGGCGAGCTGGAACAGCCAGCGGAACCATCCGTCGGGCGCGTCCGCCACTCGGTCCAGCAGGGTGTGCGTGAACGGGTAAGCCACCAGGAAGCTGACCACCACCAACCAGAACGGGCTGGCCCAGCGTCCCCGGGAGACCGTGAGGCTCGCCAAGCCGACCACGGTGAGTGCTGCCATCACAGTGGTGATATCGATCTGCATGTCAGTCGCTTTCTGCCTGGGAAGGGACGGGTGACGGGCAGCCAGGACGGCATGCCCGGGAGGAACGGAGGGGAGCACGAGAAGAACCAGCGCCGTACCGGAAGCGCGACGGCGTAACGCCGTGCCGAGCGGAACCGGCATGCCTCAAGCCTTCCGTCTTCGAAGGGCGGGAACATCGCCTGCCGGCAGGAATCCGGCCTCTATCCCTGGGTGGAGGCGGCCGCCGGCCCGGCGCACCCAGGCATGAGGGCGGTGAACCCCCTGGCGCCCGGTCGCGCACCGCAAGGGCATCGGTGGCCGCGCGAGAGCTGCACCGAGTTCACGCGGCCACTACCGCAGTGAGGGGTTCCCGCAGCAGGTGCGCGGCGTCGAGCAGGAGAGGCGACAGGCGCGCGGGCCGACGCGTCACCGGACCCCCTTCCGGGTCAGCGCGTCAGCAATTCCCGGAACGCCTCCACGATGTCCGCCGGGGCCTCCTCGGCCATGAAGTGGCCGGAGGACACCGTGAGATGGTTCAGGTCATCGGCCCAGGCGCCCCACAGCGCGGCCGCCTCGTAGCCGAGCGCGGCTCCCCAGTCCTGCTGGAGCACGGTCAGGGGCATGGCCAGCTGACGGCCGGCGGCCCGGTCGGCCCGGTCGTGCTCCACGTCGATGCCCGCGGACGCCCGGTAGTCCGCGACGATCGACGGGATGGCGTTGCGGCAAGCCGCGAGGTAGGCGTCGCGGATGTCAGCGGGGATGGCCTCGGACCGGTTGGCCCACGCGTCGAGGAAGTGGCCGAAGAATTCGTCGGAACTGGCCTGGATCATCCTCTCCGGCAGGCCGGGCGGCTGCGCCATGAGGTAGAGGTGGAAGCCGACGGCCGCGGTGACGCCGTGGAGCGCCTCCCACATGTCGAGGGTGGGCAGGACGTCCAGGCAGGCCAGGTGGCTGACGGCCTCCGGGTGGTCCAGGCCGGCGCGGAAGGCCACCAGCGCGCCACGGTCGTGACCCGCCAGAGCGAAGCGGTCGAACCCCAGCTCCTTGGCGAGCGTGACGACGTCCTGCGCCATGGTCCGCTTGGAATAGGCGTCCGGGCCGTCCTCGGTCGGCTTGTCGCTGTCGCCGTAGCCGCGCAGGTCGGGGCAGATGACCGTGTGGTCCCGGGCCAGTTCGGGGGCGACCCCCCGCCACATCAGGTGGGTCTGCGGGAAGCCGTGGAGGAGCACCACGGGGGTGCCCGAACCGCCGACGGCGACGTTCAGGGAGACGCCGTCAGCGACACGCACGCGCTGGTAGGCGAAGCCGGGGAGGGTGGGAGACATGGCAGGACTCGTTCCGTGCGAAGAGGGAGCGGCGCCACCGGGCGGCCGCCTTGGACATCCCCACCCTCGGCGCCGTGGATGAGCAACCGATGAGCACGCTGTACGTTGGGCTCCGGATCTCGGGGGAGCGGACGACGAAGATGCACGTGGACCTGGGTGTCCTGGGCCCGGTCGCGGCCTGGGACGCGGAGGGTGAGCCCGTCCGTCTCAGAGGCCCGATGCACCGGGCGGTCCTGGCCCGACTCGTCGTCGCCCGCCGCCGCGTCGTGCCGGTCGGCCGCCTGGTCGAGGACCTGTGGGACGAGCCGCCGACCGAAGCCGTCAGCACCCTGCGCACCTTCGTGGCCGCACTGCGCCGCGCGCTGGAACCCGACCGCCCTCCGCGCGCCCGGCCCCGGCTACTGGTCACCGAGGGCCCGGGCTACGCCCTGAAAGCCGCGGACGAGCACGTGGACGCCTGGGGTTTCGAGCACGCGGTCCACACGGTCGCGGACCTGCCGCCGACCGAGACCGTACGCCGGCTCACCGAGGCGCTGGGCCGCTGGCGAGGCCCCGCCTACGCCGACGTGCCGGACGCCCCCTGGGTACGCGCCGAGCGCGCCCGGCTGACCGATCTGGAATGCCGGGCCGTCGAGATCCGCGCCGAGGCGCGACTCGCCCTGGGCGGTGCGGCCGAGGCCGTTCCGGAGCTGGACACCTACATCAGCGAGCACCCCTGGCGCGAGAACGGCTGGCACCTGCTCGCCCTGGCCCTGTACCGGTCGGGGCGCCAAGCCGAGGCGCTGTCCGTCGTGCGGCGCGCCCGCAGCACGCTGCGCGACCGGATGGGCATCGAACCCGGGCCCAGACTGCGCCGTCTGGAGACCGACCTCCTGCGGCAGGCGGATCATCTCGACCCGGGTCCGGGCGGCCCGGCCGCCCAGGTCTGGGCACAGGCCGCTGCCGACTACGAGCGTGCGGTGCCCCCTTCCGCGCCCGCCAGACTGGAATCAACCGCAGGACTGATGCGAGACCTGGCGGTGACCGGCGGCACAGGACTCGAAGCGGCCCGGCGCCACCGGGTGGCGGCCGTCGCCGCGGCCGAACAGCTCGGGGACCCGGAGATCACCGCCCGTGTCATCGGCATCTACGACGTCCCCGCCGTGTGGACCCGCTCCGACGACCCCGAACAAGCCGACTGGCTGGTGGCCGCGGCCGAGCGAACGCTGCGGGCCCTGCCGCCGGACGGCCACGACGCGGCCCGCTGCCGGCTCCTGGCCACCATCGCCGTGGAGACCCGGGGAACCCTGCCGCCCGACCGGGCGGCCACCGGGGAGCGAGCGCGCGCCTTTCAGGCGGCGGCGCAGGCCGAGCAGCTCGCCCGCCGACTGGACAGCACGCCGCTCCTCGCCTTCGCGCTCAACGGGATCTTCATGCAGAGCTTCCAGCGTGCCGGTCTCTCGGCACGCCGGGATGCCATCGGCGCCGAGCTGATCGCGGTCTCCCAGCGGGGTGACCTGGTCACCTACGAGATCCTCGGTCACCTCATCCGCCTCCAGTCCCTCTGCGCCGTGTCTGACTTCGCGGGTGCCGACCGGCACGCCCGCGCCGCCGACCGGCTCGCCGAGCAGCACGACCTCCCCCTGGTCACGGTCTTCACCACCTGGTTCCGGGCCCTGCGCACGGCCGCGACGCGGCCCCTGGCCGAGGCGGAGACGGCCTACCGACGAGCGGGTGACACCCTGGACGGTGCGGGGATGCCGGGACTCCAGCACGGACTGCTGCCGCTCGCCGAACTGAGCCTGCGCCTGCGCCACGGTCTTCCGCCGCTGTCGAACGCCGAGGACGACTGGGGACCCTACGAGACATGGGTGCGCCCCCTTCTGCTGGTCGCTGAGGGAGACACCCGGGCTGCGCGAGCCTCCCTGGAAGGCATCGCCTCACCACCCCGCGACCTGATGTTCGAAGCCATGTGGGGTCTCACCGCCAGGGCGGCCACGGCGGTCGGCGACCGAGACGTCATGACACGCGCCGCACGGCAGTTGCGGCCGGCGGCGGCGGAACTGGCCGGCGCGCAGAGCGGACTGCTCGACTTCGGCCCCGTCGCGCGGTTCCTGGACGCCATGCCTGGGGCGAACGACTGAGCCACCACTGCGCCAAGGGTCACCGCCCACACCGGTTACACCGGGTCGGCCTTTCACAGCGGCTATGACACACCGAACGTGGGAGAGGTCATGAACGACAGAACGACAGAACGACGTCAGGACGTCGTTCTCGACGCCTACGCGTGCGACTGAGGCGCTGTGAGCGTGCGTCCGCCGCCGGTCCGGAGCCCGCGAGGGGCCGGCGGGGATGACAGCACGGTGGGCCTGTCCGGCGTTGTCCGGGCAGGCACACCGGTGTTCCGGTGGCCGGCTCTCAGGACTGTGCTGACCTCGGGCGAACGCGCTGCCGGGCAAGGAAGGGGACCAGTTCGTCCAGCAGCGCCTGCGGGCGCTCCTCGGGCACGAAGTGTCCGCTGCCCTTGACCACTGCGGCCTCCACGTGCGGTGCGACAGGGCGCAGGTTGTCGGCAACCCTGATGCCTGCGTTGTACTCTCCGCCGACCGCCAGCAGCGGGACGCGGAGTTCTTCGCCGCTGTCGGCCCAGGCCCGGTTGACCCGAGCGTCTTCTGCCAGGGTCCGGTAGTGCTCGAATCCGTCACGCAGGGCATCGTGCCCGCGGTAGGAGGCGGTGGTGGCGTCGATCTCCTCGGGGGTGAAGACTCCCGGCGCGGCCGAGAGCCGGGGGAACCACCACTGGAAGAACCTGCGTTCATTGCCGCGGAGGAGGAGCTCGGGCGCCTCACGGGTCATGAACAGTCCGAAATGGAAGGAGCCGCCGGTGGCCGGGTTCATGGCTTTCTCGAGCCCGAGCCCGGGAACGGCGAGATCGATCAGCGCGAGTCGGTGCACCAGGTCCGGGTACAGCCGGGCGTAGGAGAAGGCGACCATGCCGCCGATGTCGTGGCCCACCAGGCGCACGGGCCCGGGCAGGTCCAGTGCGGCGAGCAACTGCCGCATGTCCTCCGCCTGGTCGTCCTTGGCGTAACCGCTGTCCGCCCGGGCCGAGCGGCCGGTTCCCCGCAGGTCAGGGGCGATCACCGTGTAGCCCTGGTCGGCCAGGGGCCGCATCAGGTGCCGCCAGGCCCGCCACGTCTGGGGCCAGCCGTGCAACAGCAGCACCGGCTCGCCGGCACCGCCCACGATGGTATGCAGTTCGGTGCCGTTGGCCGTGATCCGATGGCGGGCAAACCCGTCGGGCAGGTCATCGTCGTGATCGTCAGGCATGTCTACTCCTTCGGGAGGGGCCGTTCAAAGGTGTGCGCGGGCGAGAGCGCGCCGGACCGGCGGGGGCCGACAACGCCGACTCAGGCCTTCGACGCGCCTCGGCGGCCGTGGATACGAGCTGTGTGCCGAGGGGGGACGGTCCGGTGGCAGTGACGATGCGGGCCGCCAGGAGGGGTTCGCTGTCCGTCTGGTCCGATCGGTGACGGCGGGGCTGCGGCGGACACCCGTCGGCCCTCGGGTCCGTACTGCCGTGTCCGTTCAGGCTTCGCTGAGAGGTGGGAGTGGGGGAGTCGGTGTAATCGGCCGCGTCGGCACCATGGCCTTGCTCATGACGGGCAAAGCACGGCGCACCCGTGGCGAGACGGTGCGGCAGGTCGGCGGTGGCGATGAACGACTGCCCGAAGGAGGGGAAGTCCCCTGTCCGATGACGCACGGCTGGTTGCCTTCGGTGACGATGACTCCCGCGCTCGCTCGCGGGGCGTGATCCTTGGCGATCAGCGGCGTCGGGCTGGCATCGGGGCCGTAAGCACGGCTGCGGGTCGTGGGAGGCATGACGGCGCGGTTCTTCAGGGTGGAGCGGCCGATCTTGACGGGGTCGAAGGGACGAGTCATGTCGTGCATCGCTCGCTTCCCGGTGGAGATATAGTTAGCCGAACAACTAAGCGCAGGCTAGAGGGGTATCCTTAATCGCACAAGTTGGTTTGCCTAGCCCGGCGCTGCCCTCTGCGGGCCTGCTCGGCCGCACGAAGCAGGCGGTACCCGGGGGCCGCTGCGGTCAGGAGGGGGCGGGGCGCGCCTACCGCGAAGGTCTGCCTGCCGCTGACGAACCACCCTTGTGCGGACCGCGCGGCATGCGGGGTTCGCGCGCAGGGTGAGATCCCGCTTTGCCCTTCACCCCGAAGGGCGCCTGGCCGGGCTGCTCCGTCGGCCCGCATCCTCGCTCGCCACCGCCGCTTGGACGGTCGGAACGCGCCGGCCGCCCCATGTCCTGGGACGGCCGAACCGAGGCAAGACCTATCGGTGTTCAGGCATGCCCAACCTCGATGCCTTTGGCTGCAAGCAAGGTGATGCCGTACGGTGAGGTGAGTCAATTACTTGTCCGAGCAAGTAAATGTCGTGGCGCAGCGCCCTGCTCTGGGCTGACCGGAAGGAAGATGATCCACATGAGCATCCCGTACTTGGCACAAGCGGCGGAGCAGCAGACTCTCGAATGGCTCGACGGGAGCACGTTCTCCGTCCTCCTCGACAGCCAGGCCACCGAAGGCCAGTTGACCGTCGGCCGCTTCCGGGTCGAAAAGGGGGAGGCCCCTCCCTTCCACATGCACACTCGCGAGGACGAGGTCTTCATGCTTCTGTCCGGCAGCGCCCTGCTGTGGGCGGGGGGCGAGGAGATGGAAATGACCGAGGGCGGGATCGTCTACCTACCTCGCAACATCCCGCACGGATACCGCATCACCTCCGACACCGCCGACCTGCTGATGATCGCGACGCCGGGAGGGATCGAGGGCATGTTCCGTCATGCGGGGCGCGATGTGAGCACGCCGCGGCCGGAGGACTTCACGCTGGATCCCCTGAAGCTGGCTGAAGCAGCCGACCTCTACGGCCAGGTCGTCATCGGGCCGCCCCGCTGAACGGCGAGCCGCCGCCCCCACGTGGAAGGCCGCTCGGGCGCCGCAGCCAAGAGCGCGTCATGACGGGAAGGGGGGCGGCCAGAGCGCGGGCAACCCCAAGCGGAACCCGAGAGCGACTTACTTGATCGGACATATTCCGCTGTAAGGTGCAAGCGGCTGAGTGCGGGTGCGGGGCACGCCCTCAGCGCGAGGAAAGGTTGTGTGTTCATGGCCGAAGTGTCCAGCGAGCGGATCACCCAACCAGCTTCGGCTGTGAGCGGTCCCGTCAGCCACGCGATCTTCCGCGTCGCACGGATCCACCGCATGCTGGCCGGCTCCCTGTTGCGCGACGTGGGACTGTATCCCGGTCAGGAGTTGGTCATGATGCACCTGTGGGAGACGGGGGCGCAGCGCCAGACAGAGCTGGCCAAGGTGCTCGACTCCGACGCCGCCACGATGACCCGCACCGTCCAACGTCTGGAAAAGGCCGGCTTCGTGCGGCGCGGCCCCGACCCGACCGACAAGCGAGCGTGCCTCATCGAGCCCACGGTCGCCAGCCAGGTGCTGCGCCGACAGGTGGAGGACGTCTGGAACCGGCTGGAGCAGTTGACGGTTGCCGACGCGCCCGCTGACAGACAGCGCGAACTCCTCGACCAACTGCTCGCGGTGGAGAACAACCTGCTGGCCGCGGTGGAGAAGCTTCGGCCGAAAGACTGAAGCGCTTCGGCACAGGACACCGCCAGCGTCCGGGCGCAATGCGCGTCCCGCCCATCGCAGCCCGGCCAGCGGCGGCACCCTGCGACGTCGTCCCGTGATGCGCCGGCCCGGTGGCAGGATCAGCACATCGACGAGGGCGTTCACCGGACTCAGCGGACCCTGCGGCTGTTCTGGGACGCGGGCATCGTCAAGATCTTCCGCGCCGACCTGACGAGGACCTAATCCGACCCGCAGGTCACTGAGGTCGCCGGACTACGTCTGGACGGCGAAGCGGACACGGCGCCAGGCCCGGGTGGGATGTAGAAGTTCTCACGACCGGAGCGTCTCACCGGTCCGACAGCCCGTGCCGACGCCGGATGACGAGTGGCCGGCAGCGGAGGAGGGGCAAGTCCGTGAGCGGCTCACCCCCAACCGCCAGAGAAGTACCGCGTCATGCTCATGACGCCCGCCGCCGGGCCACCGAGGCCGAGTCCTCGTGTGTGCGCATCCAGCGGAACTCGATCCGCCAGCCGTCCGCCGCCCAGTGTGACTGCGGCGCATAGGAGCGGTCACCGATGTCGCGGTTCGAGGAGGTGTCAGCAAGCCGCCGCGGCGCGGTGCTGTCCTGGACGGGCTGGTGTGCGGAGCGCGAGCGCGCTGGGGGCGAGGATCCGGCCTGGGCGAAGCGGCGGCCGCCGCCGGACTCGGACACCCCGGTGCGCTCGAAGTTGGCCGTTGACCTGCTGATAGCCAGCCGAGACGTCCACCTGCGGGAGAAGACTCTGTGGAAGATGCTCTGCGAGACCGTGAGCCCGTTCGGGTGGGACGCGCCGGTAGCGCCCGCCCGACTGCTGACTGGCCGGCTGCTCAACGGTGTGTCCGGGCCCGTGTTCGTTACCTCACCGCCGTCCGGCCCGGCGAGGTGCTCCCGCGCAACGTCTGCCCGGACACCGGGCCCGCGCTGATCTGCAACGGCTGGTCCTTCCAGGTCCCGGCCCGACGGGTGATCGAGAGGGACTACGAGGCGGTGGCCGGGTGGGTCAAGGAGGTGTGGCCGTGCGCCGAAGGCTCGCGGCGACGCGTGGAGTATGGCTCGCCTTCGAGGACAAAGCCGGCTTAAAGGCGGCTCAGGCTGCCTGTTCGCCACCTGCAGTCTTGTGCAGGGCGGATAGCGGATACGGTCAGTGACGGCCGCGGAGCTTGCCCAGCAGACTCTTGGCCTGGCGCCGACGACGGGGGTCGGCAGCGGCCCGCCGCGCCTGCTCGGCCGCACGACGCCCCTGCGGGCTCCGTGCGAACTGCTTGATACGTTCCATCATGCGTGGCATGCGGCTCCATCCCTCGGTACTGGCCAGTGCTTCTCTTGTCTCGGCTACCCCTTTTGGGACGACTCAGCCCTGCCGGTCGCCGGGAATACCCCGGATGCGTGTTCTCGGCCTATGAGCCGACCTGCGTGATGAACTTCGCCAAGACGTCGGCAGCTGTCGCGCACGCGTTCTCCGGAACGTTCTCCTCGGCATCGAAGTACCGTCTGCTGGCCAAGGACGAGTACTGGGTGGGGAAGACATTGAACGAAGGCATCACATGGCTGGCCGACGCCTGGCGTGGAGACGCTCCCATCCTGTTCGTCACCTTCGCACGCGGCATCAGCCCACGCGATCTCGTGGTCCGGCTTGGTGCCCGGCCCGGAGAAGTGCTCGACCCGATCACCTTCGCTGAAGCCGAGCGGCTGACGTTCAACGACCGCGAATCAGCCCGGGTAGCCCGCTTTGGCGAATGCGCGGGCTGGTCGTATGCGGTGGAGCAGGGCTGGCCCTCCAAGGCTTGGTGGGCTCACCCCGACGTCTCCGCCGACGGGGTTGAGGTCTTGCACCTGACCCCGAAGCCGGACGACCCGCCCAGGGAATGCTGGTACTACCGCGACGGACAAACGGTCGGTCGCTTCGACATCGGCGACACCCCGGACGGGGGCTTGGCGTTCCTGCTCCCGGCGTTCGCAGAAGCCGGACTCCTCAATGATGACGGGAGCGAGGAGTTCGACTCGTTGCGCGCGACCCTGACCGCCTTGCAGCAGCACTTCGGGCTGTCGCTGCCGCTCCAGGAAATCCTGAACGGCCGGCTGCCCGCAGCGGTGACAGCGGCCGTGCCGCCAGAAAACCTGGGGGACTGACGAGCAGGCTATGGGCAAACGGGCACACGAGCGGGGCATCGCCGCTGTGCCGCGCCGGCTGGAGGAGGAGGTCGCGGAGAGCCGGTGCTCCTCGGGCCGCAGGGTCCCGTACCGTCTCGCTTCGAAGATCTGACTACCGGTGATCACTGCACAGAAGCTGAGCCAGACCCCATCTTCCGACGGCACCGGAGGGCCCTGTGCGAGTGCATCAACAAGGCAGCGCGGCCAGCCAGTTGGTGAGAATCTGGTTGACCTCGGCGGGGCGTTCCTGCTGAATCCAGTGGCCGCAGCCGTCGAGGATGTGGGAGGAGACCAGACCTGGAAGTGTGTCCGGGTAGGCGCGGATCGCGTCGGCCAGCCAGGTCGTGGAGGCGTCCAGACCGCCGCCGACGAACAGCGAGGGCTGGGTGATGGGGGCGCCGTCGAAGGCGGCGAGGTCCTCCCAGTCGCGGTCCATGTTCCGGTAGCGGTTCAGCGGGCCGGCCATACCTGTGCGCTCGAACTCGGCGGCATAGAAGTCGAGATCCTGCTCACTGAGCCAGCCGGGCAGCCGGCCGGCGGGAAACCGGTCGCGCAGGGTCCCACCCCTGCTGACGAAGTGCGGGTCCGGAGCGTCGGCCGCGGGCATGGTGTCGGCGGATAGTGCCGCGTAGAAGCCTGCAAGCCAGCCGCGCACATCGGGTTCGATCTCGGCTTCGGCACGGCCGGGCTCCTGGAAGTACGAGACGTAGAACTCCTCGTCTGTGCCCATCTGGGCGAAGACGCTCGTGGGGCGGGGTCCACCACGCGGGGTGTAGGGAACGCTCAGCAATCCCACCGAGCAGAAGACCTCCGGCCTGAGCAGGGCGGAGTATGCGGCGACGGTGGCGCCCCAGTCGTGGCCGACGACTACTGCCGACTCCTCACCCAGAGCGCGCACCACCGCGACGTTGTCCTCCACCAGGTCGAGCATCCGGTACGCATCCGTCGCTGCCGGCTTGGAGGAGCGGCCGTAACCGCGTACGTCGATGGCGACCGCCCGGTACCCCGCCGCCGCCAGGACCGGCACCTGGTGGCGCCAGGAGTACCAGGACTCCGGGAAGCCGTGGATGAGCAGCACCAGGGGCCCGGTTCCCTGCTCGACGAGGTGAATCCGACCTCCCGGCGAAACAACCGACCGGTGCGTGATCTCCGAGCTGTGCTGTGCCATACCTCTCCTCCAGGACCGGCTTGGGCTGCGCCAGGACCGGCTGCCATCGGCCGTCCCCGTTGGTTCTGCGCTGATCATGTGCAAGACACTGTCGAAGAGACGAGTACATTTGCCGATTCGGCAAGTCTGGTCCGCGGTGGTGGCGCCGACGCGGCCGGTCGTTCACTCCTCGGAGCCGCGGCGGCGGGGCTGCCTTCCGTTCTCGTGGACATCGCAGCCGTCCGAAACCGGCTGTGAGCAGCTCCTCGACCGCGAAACGCGGTCCGTGTGCACTGGGTCAAGATTCGCCGCGCCGAGGTGGGTCGGGACTGGAAAGAGCACGGGAGGTGGCGCGCCCCCGATGCTGATCGACCGACGCCTCCTGGAACCGTCGGACAGCGGGCTGCAGGTCGTGGAGGGCAGGGCACGCACGTCGGTGTCCTGCGCCTGAGAACCCGGCTGCGCCCGGTCCGCGCCGGGACATGGCGACGCGCAGTGACCGGTTGGGCTTCGGGTTGGGACCACGTCCTGCCCGTCAGGGCTCCCACTGACGATGCTGATCGGCACCGCGAGCCAGCCCGGCTGCACGGGTTCCCTGGACGAACTCCTGCGGGAGATCTTCGACGACACTGGGACGTGGTCGGCGGCAGTCTCGACGGCGCGCTCACGTTCTCGTGGCCTGACGAGGAGTGGGACTGCGAGGAGGCACCGGAAGGACGCGAAGCGTGTGAGGCGAACCGCTGGGAGAAGTTCGGCGCCATGCTCACGGCTGTCGGCTGTCGGCTGTCGGCTGTCGGCTGTCGGCTGTCGGCTTCCCGGTGCCCGCGCCAGTGCGGGACCTGTCCGAGCTCCGCCTGACCTGGAGTCCGGCGCGCCGCGAGGAACACCGAGCGGCACCCGTTGGTCGATGCCCCGTAGCGCCGCGTTTCGGTGACCTGCTGTCTCTGGACGCCGAACTCACCAGGCGGCTCGACCGGATCCGCTGGACCCTGCGCACCGGCCCGCTCGTCGATGGGCTGATCAAGCACCTGGTCGACGACCTGGGTGAGCCGCAGGAGGTCCTCACCTCCCTCGACCGTCTGGCGGTCGCCACCGGCCGCGACGTCGACGATGTGCGCCTCACCCTCGTGGAGCTCGCGGAGCTCGTGGAGTCCGGCGACGCCCCGGGTACATCAAGCCGTGCGTGCCGGCGGCATCCCGGCTCCCGACCTTGTCGCGTCGGCGCCCCAGCTGGCCAGCAGTCGTAGTGCCTCCGCGGACGGGGATCCCGGTTCGGCGTGGTAGGTCACCAGCATCGGTTCGTGGGCGTCGGCCTGGTGAAACGACTCGACGCGGAGGTCGAGTTCGCCGACGAGCGGGTGGTGCAGGCGCTGGACGCTGTGGCACTTCTCCTTGACGTCGTGGGTGGCCCACAGTCGCCTGAACTCCGCGCTCTTCACGGAGAGTTCGCCCACCAGCGCGGACAGCCGGGGGTCGTCCGGATGGGAGCCGGCGTCCATACGCAGCTGAGAGACGACGTCGTTCGCTTTGTGCTCCCAGTCCACGAACAGGTCGCGGTACTCGGGCTTCAGGAACACCAGCCGTGCCCAGTTCCGCTCCTGCGTGGGCAGCTCGGCCCAGTCGCCGAACACCGCCGCGGCCATCCGGTTCCAGGCAAGGATGTCCGAGCGCCGCCCCACGAGAATCGCCGGGACGCCGTCCATGGTGTCCAGCAGCGTCCGCAGGTGGCCCCGCACCTGCTGGGTGCGGCCGGCCGGCTTCTTCTGGTGCTGTCTCGGCTTCGCCAGGTGTGTGAGGTGGGCGTGCTCGGCGTCGCTCAGCCTGAGCGCGCGGGCGATGGCGTCGAGGACCTCCGCGGACACGTGCCGCCCGTTGCCCTGTTCCAGCCGCGTGTAGTACGCCACGGACACTCCGGCCAGCTGCGCCAGCTCCTCGCGGCGCAGCCCCGGAACCCGCCGGTACCGGCCGAAGCTGCGCAGCCCCACGTCCTCCGGCTTCAGCCGGGCCCGCCGGGTGCGCAGGAACTCGCTGAGCTCGGCACGCGGGTCCACAGCGCCGACGGCGGGCTCGTACACCGGTTCGGGGTATTCGTCCATGCCTTGAGTATCCCCGGTCGGAGGCACACCAGCCTGACCCAGCCAGTGGTAGGCATCGCGGGCATACGCAAATCCGTGGCCTGGGTGGATGCCGGCCCGGCCGGGACGCTGGCCACTGTGCCCGGCCGGAAGGCGGCCGGACAGGGAACCTCAGCTAGGAGAACCATCGGCATGACCACTGTCGCTGCGTACGCTGCCCCCGCCGCCAAGGCTCCCTTGGAGCGCAGCACCATCGAACGTCGGGCGGTGCGCGAGTTCGACGTACTGATCGACATCAAGTTCGCCGGCATCTGCCACTCGGACATCCACCTGGTCCGCGAGGGCTGGGGCGAGGCGATCTTCCCGATGGTCCCGGGCCACGAGATCGCGGGTGTCGTCTCCGAGGTCGGCCCCGGCGTGACCAAGTACAAGGTCGGCGACCGTGTGGGTGTCGGCTGCATGGTCGACTCGTGCCGCGAGTGCGAGAACTGCGAGGCCGGCCAGGAACAGCACTGTGTACGGGGGGCTGTTCAGACGTACAACGGCATCGGTCGTGACGGCGAGGTCACCTACGGCGGCTACGCCACGCACGTCGTCGTCGACGAGAACTTCGTGGTCCGTATCCCCGACGGGCTGTCCCTGGACGTCGCCGCGCCGCTGCTGTGCGCGGGCATCACCACGTACGCGCCGCTCAAGCAGTGGGGCGCGGGCCCGGGCAGGAAGGTCGCCGTGGTCGGTCTGGGCGGTCTCGGTCACGTGGGCGTCAAGATCGCGCACGCGCTCGGCGCGGAGGTCACGGTCCTCTCCCAGTCGCTGCGCAAGAAGGACGACGGCCTGAAGCTGGGCGCCGACCACTACTACGCGACCAGTGATCCGAAGACGTTCGAGGAACTCGCGGGCGCCTTCGACCTGATCGTCTCCACGGTGTCGGCGCCACTGGACCTGGGCGCCTACCTCAGCCTGCTCCGGACGGGCGGCGCCCTGGTGAACGTGGGCGTCCCGGAAGAGCCCATCACCTTCCACCCGTTCTCCCTCATCGTCGGCAACAAGATCCTCGCCGGATCGATGATCGGCGGCATTCCCGAGACGCAGGAGATGCTCGACTTCTGCGCCGCGCACGGCATCGGCGCGGAGATCGAGCTGATCACCGCATCCGAGATCAACGAGGCGTACGAGCGGGTCACCGCCAGCGATGTGCGCTACCGGTTCGTGATCGACACGGCGACCATCTGAGACCGGTCGAGCGAGTGAGGGCCCCAGCGGACGAGGCGGATTCCAGGGGCCGTTGAAGCACAAGCCGTCATCCGTCACCCACCACATCACCGGTACCACCGCAGGCCGACGCCTTGGACGGCGTGGCGTGCATCAAGAACGGAGTAACCCCATGACCACAACACAGGCGACCGAGTCGAGGACGCCCCGGAGCGAGACGGCGGCGGAGGTGGTCGGCCGCCTTCGTGCGACGTTCAACACCGGTGTCACCCGCGGGCTGGACTGGCGCGTCGACCAGCTGCAGCGGCTGCGGGCACTGCTGGTCGAGAACGAGCAGGAGCTGCTCGAGGCGCTCTGGGCGGATCTGAGGAAGAACGCGGCCGAGGCGAAGACGCAGGAGATCGACTTCACCGTCGCCGACATCGACGAGACGCTGGCGAACCTCGAGAGCTGGCTTCAGCCCCGCCCGGTGGAGGTTCCCGCCCACTTCGGTCCCACGACCACGGCCTACACCACGTACGACCCGCTCGGGGTCGTCCTGGTGATCGCTCCCTGGAACTTCCCGCTGCACCTTCTCATCGACCCCGTCATCGGCGCACTGGCCGCAGGGAACACCGTGGTGGCCAAGCCGAGCGAGATCTCGGTGCACACCTCGGCGGTCGCTTCACGCCTCCTGCGACAGTACTTCGACGCCGACGTGCTCACCGTCGTCGAAGGGGGCGCCGAGGAGACCACGGCTCTCCTGGCACAGCGTTTCGACCACATCTTCTACACCGGCAATGGCGCCGTCGGCCGGATCGTCATGGCCGCGGCCGCCAAGAACCTCACCCCCGTCACGCTCGAACTCGGAGGCAAGTCACCGGTCTTCGTGGCGCCCGACGCCGACGTGGACGAGACCGCGAAGCGACTGGTCGGCGCCAAGTTCGGCAACGCGGGGCAGCAGTGCATTGCTCCGGACTACGTGCTGGCCGATCCTGCCACCGCCGCCGCACTGGTCCCCGCCCTGCGCGCGGCGGTCGACGCCCAGTTCGGCTCCAGCCCGCAGACCTCGTCCGGCTTCGGCCGGATCATCAACGAGCGGCACTTCGACCGGCTCACGCGTCTGCTGGATTCCGGCCGGGCGGCGGTGGGAGGCGAGCACGACCGCGACGACCTGTTCATCGCACCGACCGTGCTCACCGACGTCGACCCCGCATCGCCGGTCATGCAGGAGGAGATCTTCGGCCCGATCCTCGCCGTCGTCGAAGTCGAAGACCTCGATGCCGCCATCGCCTTCATCAACGAACGCGACAAGCCCCTCGCCCTCTACGCCTTCACCGAGTCCGAAGCCGTCAAGTCCCGCCTGCTGAACGAGACGTCCTCCGGCGGCGTCGCGTGGGGCCAGCCGGTGATGCAACTGCTCATGACCGGCCTGCCTTTCGGTGGCGTCGGCGAAAGCGGCATGGGCCGGTACCACGGCCGGTACTCCCTCGAGACGTTCAGCCACCTCAAGGGTGTCGCGGACGTCCCGCTCAGCTAGCGTCCCGCTTTCTGCCGACGCCGACGCCGACGCCGACGCCGACGGCATGCGGCTCTCACCGCGTTCGCCGCCGACACCACCCACACCCCGATCCACCGGGACAGCGTGGTCCCCCTGCGTCGCAGACCTTCATCCCGTTCTCCTCCGTATTGCAGAAAGAGAGCAACCCATGCCTGTCGACACTTCAGAAGTTTCGCCCGCCCCGTCACTTTTCTCCCCCGTCTCTCTCGGGAAGATCGAGCTCGCCAACCGCATCGTCATGGCACCGATGACCCGGGTCCGGGCCGGTTCCTCCGGCATCCCCGGGGACCTGATGGTCGAGTACTACCGGCAGCGGGCGAGCGTCGGGCTGATCATCGCCGAGGGCACCTACCCCGACCACGCGTCGCAGGGGTACGTCGGTGAGCCGGGCATCGCCACCGACGAGCAGGCGGCCGGCTGGCAGCGGGTGTTCGAGGCGGTGCACGCCGAGGGCGGCCGCATCGTCCTGCAGCTCATGCACGCCGGCCGCCAGGCCCACCCCGACATCAACGGCGGCCGCCGCGTCCTCGCCCCCAGCGCGATCGCCCGCAGCGGCGAGACGTTCACCGAGAAGGGCGAGCAGCCCTACCCCGTACCGGAAGCGATGACCACCGCGGAGATCCGTGCAGCCCTTCAGGACTTCGTCGCCGCGGCCCGCCGGGCCGTCGAGGCGGGAGCGGACGGCGTGGAGATCCACGGCGCCAACGGCTACCTGCTCCACCAGTTCCTCTCCCCGGCGGCCAACCAGCGAACCGACGAATACGGCGGCTCGCCGCACAACCGCGCCCGCTTCGTCGTCGAGGTCGCAACAGCGGTCGCCCAGGCCGTCGGTGCCGAGCGGGTCGGGCTGCGGATCTCGCCGGAGGTCGCCTTCGGGGACGTCTTCGAGACCGACCGGGACGACGTCCTGGCCACCTACGGCACCCTTCTCGACCAGCTGCGCCCGCTGGGCCTGGCCTATCTCTCCGTACTGCACGCCGAGCCGGGCGGCGACCTGGTACAGGAGCTGCGGCGGCGCTTCGACGGCAAGCTGATCGTCAACAACGGCCCCCTCGGCGGAGGGCAGACCACCCGCGAGCGGGCGCTCCAGCAGATCGAGGCCGGCCACGCCGACGCCGTGGCCGTGGGCCGGGCCCTCATCGCCAACCCCGACCTGGTCGAGCGCTGGCAGGGCGGCCACCCGGAGAACGAGCCGCGGCCGGAGCTGTTCTACGGGCCGGGCGCCGAGGGCTACACCGACTACCCCTTCCTCGAAACGGCCTGAGGCCCACGGTCACGCCTGTCCATGCGGCACTCACTCATCCATGGACAGGCGCCCGACCGGCGAACGGCCGGCCTCCCGCCGGGAGTCACAACTACGCCTGTTCGACCTGACCAGCCCCCCCCCGCGCCCGGGGTGACCAGGACTGTACGTCCTGCGGGACGCGGGACGGCTCCTGGCCTCACGGTAGGACCGGTGTCACGGTAGGACACGGTCACAGCGCCCGCGCCGCATAGGCCCTGACGTCCGCGTCCGAGTCCGTCGTCGCGGCGGCCAGGGCCGCTCGGGCGTCCTCGCTGGCACGGTGGCGGGTCAGGGCCAGGACGGCGGCCTTGCGGACGTCGGCGTTGGCGTCGGCGAGGGCCTTGGTGAGTGCGGGGACGGCGACGTCGGGATCCGTGGCCGACAGGGCGGTGGCGGCGCCGGCGCGCACCTGCCAGGCCGGGTCGGCCAGGGCCGCCTCGGCGCGGGCGGCCAGGGCGGCCGGGCAGCCGGCCGTGCCGAGCGCCTCGTAGGCGGCCCCACGCACCAGGGCGTCGGGATCGTCCACGAGTTCCCCGAGGGCGGAGTGCGCGACGGCCGAGCCCCGGCCCGCCGTGGCCAGTGCCTTGGCGATGGTGACGCGGACCTCGCGTGACGGATCGACGGCCGCCGCACGCGCCAGCTCTCCGGCGGCGTCGACCGACACGAGCGCGCGCACGGCCGCGATGCGGACGGCGATGTCGGAGTCCGACAACAAGCCCGCGAACAGTTCCACGTCACCCAGGCGCAAGGCGCGCAGGACATCCAGCGCGGTGGCACGGACAACCGGGTCGGCCTGGGACAGGGCGGCGGCGAGGCCGTCGCGCAGAGCCGGTTCCGAGGCCAGCGTCTCGACGAGTTCGCGCAGAGAGGCGGCTGCGGCGGCACGGACACCGGCGTCGGTGTCGGTGAGCGCGGCGGCCAGCGCCGGTCCGGTTCCGGTCGGGACGGTCTCCGTCAGAACCGTGACGGCCGTACGACGCACCGTGGGCTCCGGGTCGGTCAAGTAGGGGGTCAGGGCGGACAGTTCGGGCTCGCCCTCCGTGAGGGCGAGCAGGCCGAGCAGGCGCGGTGTGACCGGCGTGTCCGCGTCTGCGTGGGCAGCGGGTGTGCCGGTCGCGGCGGGTTCCTGCCGCAAGGCCACCGGCGCCGCTTCCCGAGCCCCCGCGGTCGCCACCTGTTCCGGGTGGACCTCGCCGAGGTGACGGGAGGGGCCGCCGACGGGGGTGAAACCGTCGACCGGCACCAGGAACGGGGCCACGGGGCGGGCGGTGAACTCCATCGCGCCCGTGGGGGACTTGCGCAGATCGAGGTGGTGGAACCAGGACGCGTCGTCGCGCTCGGGATGGTCGAGGCGGTCGTGGTAGAGGCCCCAGCGGGACTCCGTGCGGGCCAGCGAGGCGCGCGCGGCCATCTCCGCGCAGTCACGGATGAAGGTGACCTCGGCGCAGCGCATCAGTTCGTGCGGGGTACGGGCGCTCATCGCGGCGATGTCGTCCCGCATCCGCTCGAACGCCTCCAGGGCCAGGGAGAGCCGGGCGCCGGACTTCGGCGGGGCCACGTAGTCGTTGACGAAGCGGCGCAGCTTGTACTCGACCTGCGGCTGCGGCGGGCCGTCGGGGTTGCGCAGCGGGCGGTAGATCAGTTGGTGCGCCTCGCGGAGCTGGTCGAGGGGCAACTCCCCTTCGAATGGCGTGTACTGGGCCGCGTCCGCGCCCGCCAGGTCCCCGAAGACGAACGCGCCGATCATGTAGTTGTGCGGCACGCAGGCCAGGTCCCCGGCGGCGTAGAGTCGGGGAACGGTCGTACGAGCATGGGCGTCGACCCGTACGCCCGAGGCCGAGTGGCCACCGCACAGACCGATCTCCGAGATGTGCATCTCCACGTCATGGGTGCGGTAGTCGTGGCCACGGCCCGCGTGGAAGGTGCCGCGCGTCGGGCGCTCCGTCGAGTGCAGGATCGACTCCAGCGCCGAGACCGACTCCTCCGGGAGGTGGCTCAGCTTCAGGTATACGGGGCCCCGGTCGCTCGCCACCTCCGCCGCGAACTCGGCCATCATCTGCCCCGACCAGTAGTCGGAGTCGACGAAGCGTTCGCCGTGCCGGTTGACCTGGTAGCCGCCGAAGGGGTTGGCGACGTAGGCGCAGGCCGGGCCGTTGTAGTCCTTGATGAGCGGGTTGATCTGGAAGCACTCGATGCCGGTGAGCTCGGCGCCCGCGTGGTAGGCCATGGCGTAGCCGTCGCCCGCGTTGGTGGGGTTCTCGTAGGTGCCGTAGAGGTAGCCGGAGGCGGGCAGGCCGAGGCGGCCGCAGGCGCCGGTCGCCAGGATCACCGCGCCCGCGCGGACGGTGACGAACGCGCCGGTACGGGTGTGGAGGCCGACCGCTCCCACAGCGCGCCCCTCGGCGGTCAGCACGCGCACCGGCATCACCCGGTTCTCGATGCGGATCCGCTCGCGCATCTCGCGTCGCCGCAGTTGCCGGTACAGGACCTTCTTGACGTCCTTGCCCTCCGGCATCGGCAGCACGTAGGAGCCGGAGCGGTGGACCTGGCGTACCGCGTACTCGTTGTGCTCGTCCTTCTCGAACTTCACCCCGTACGACTCCAGGCGCTGCACCATGGCGAAGCCGCGGGTGGCGGTCTGGCGGACGGTGGACTGGTCGACGATGCCGTCGTTGGCGCGGGTGATCTCGGCGACGTAGTCGTCGGGCTCGGCGCGGCCGGGGATGACCGCGTTGTTGACGCCGTCCATGCCCATGGCGAGTGCGCCGGAGTGGCGGACGTGGGCCTTCTCCAGGAGCAGGACGTCCGCGCCGTGTTCGGCGGCGGTCAGGGCCGCCATGGTGCCGGCGGTGCCGCCGCCGATGACGAGGACGTCGCAGGTCAGTTCCTCGGCGTCACTGAGGGCGGGGATGCGGAGGGTGTCCGAGGGGGTGTGCGCGGGGGTGGTCACCGGGGGGCCTTTCAGGTACCGAGCGAGGTGAGGATGTCGCGACGCAGGGCCACGCGGGCCGGGTCGTCGTGCGCCGAGCGCTCGCGCGGGCGCGGCACGTCGCGTACGGCGATCAGCCGGCCGTCGCCGAGGAGGGCCACACGGTCGCCGAGGAACAGGGCCTCGTCGACGTCGTGGGTGACGAAGACGACGGTCGCGCCCGTGCCGCGCAGCGCTTCCACCAGCAGGTCCTGCATGCCGGCGCGGGTCTGGGCGTCGAGGGCACCGAAGGGTTCGTCCATGAGGACGGCGCGCGGGCGTCCGGCGAGGGCGCGGGCCAGCTGGGCGCGCTGGCGCTGTCCGCCCGAGACGTGGTGGGGCAACTGCCGTGCCTGGTCGGCGAGTCCGACCCTGTCCAGCCAGGCCTCGGCCTGTTCCCGGCGTCGCGTGCGCGGCAGGCTCTGGATGGCGAGGGGCAGTTCCACGTTGGCGCGCAGGGTGCGCCAGGGCAGCAGGGCGTCATCCTGGAAGACCAGCGCCCGGTCCGCTCCTGGGCCGGTCACCGGTCGGCCGTCCTGTTCCACCGCCCCGTCCAGCGTGGGCAGCAGCCCGGCGAAGGTGCGCAGCAGGGTGGACTTGCCGCAGCCGGAGGGGCCGACGACGGTGAGGATCTCGCCGGCGGCGACGTCCAGGTCGGCCCCGGCGACGGCCGGGGCGTCGGGCCGGCCGAGCGTGGCGCCGCGCAAGGTGAGGCGGGTGCCGCGCGGGGCCGCCGGCGCGGTCGGCGCCTCGGCCGGCCTGGTCTCAGACGAGGTGCTCATCGCGTGCCTCCTCGGCCTTGCCGGGTTCGATGGTGGACGCCGGGGTTCGTGCGGGTCGGGGCCGGGCGCCGGGGACGTACGACGTGCGCGGCAGCCAGTGGGTCAGACGGCGGCCGACCAGCTCTACGGCGGTGGAGGTGAGCCAGCCGAGCAGGCCGATGGTGACCATGCCGACGAAGACGCCGGGGTAGTTGACGATCGTGTAGTCCTGCCAGGTGCGGTAGCCGACGCCGTACTGGCCGGAGATCATCTCGGCGGAGATCACGCAGATCCAGGACACGCCGATGCCGACGGACAGGCCGCCGAAGATGCCGGGCAGCGCGCCCGGCAGGACGACCGAGCCGAGGATCCGCCACCGGCCGCCGCCCATGGTGCGCACCGCCTCCTCCCACACGGGAGTCAGGGCGCGGACGGCGTGCCGGGTGGAGACCAGTACCGGGAAGAAGGCGGCCGTGAAGGTGATGAAGACGATGCCCTGTTCGTTGGAGGGGAACAGGAGGATCGCGACCGGGACCATGGCGATGGCCGGGACGGGCCGCACGACTTCGAGGACCGGGCCGAGCAGGTCCTCGGCGAGCCGCGAGCGTGCCACGAGCACGCCGGTGGCCACGCCCAGGACGGCGGCCAGCAGGAAGCCGGTCACGATCCTGGTGAGGCTGTCGGTGAGGTCGGTCCAGTAGTCGGGGCCGGCGAGCCGGTCGGCGAAGGCACGGGCCACGTCGGTCACCGTCGGGAACTGCGAGAAGCGCACCCATACGTTCACGTCGAAGGTGGTCAGCAGCTGCCACAGGCCGAGGGCGGCGGCCAGTGAGCCGACCCGCAGCGCGAGCCGGCCCGGCCGCCCGGGGTACCGGCTCACGAGGCCCGCCCCAGGGCGTCCGCGTACGTGATCACCCGGGCCCCGCTGTGCCCGGCCACGTAGGCCCGCGCGGTCTCCGGGGCGACGAAGGGCAGCAGCCGCTTGCCGTCCGCCACCCAGACGGCCTTGTCGGCGAACCAGAGCGTGCCGGTGGTGGCGTCGGGGACGTAGGCGGCGCGGATGTCGTCCCTGTGCTCGGCGACGTGGGCGAGGAGCTGGGCGGGGGAGGTGAAGCTCCGGGTCTTCGTGGCGCCCTTGGGCCAGACCTCGCTCGCGGCGGCGGGCGGGGTGGCGGCGAGCTGCTTGGCGTAGTCGGCGCCGAGGGCCTTCTTGACGTACTGGTCGTCGACGAAGGAGTCCACGTCGATGTCGCCGGTCAGCTTGGCCGCCTTCAGCACCGACACGTCCTGCTTCAGGGCGGAGACGAGCTGCGGCTTGACGGCCGGGTCGAAGGTGGCGATGCCGTGGGCGCCGTTGTAGAGGTAGACGACCTCGGCCGGCAGGCCGGTGGCCTTGGCGACCTTCTCGGCGGCCTGAACCGGACGGGCGTTGAGGTAGTCGGTCGCCTCTGCCTGGGCCTTCAGGAACGCCTCCAGCACGGCCGGGCTCCGCTGGGCGAAGTCCTCGCGGGCGGTGACGCCGTGGAAGGTGGGCAGATCCAGCTGGGCGCCGTCGTACAGCGCCTTCGCCTTGCCCTGGTAGGCGAGCAGGCCCGGCCAGGCCACGAACTGCGACAGCGCGTCCGCGCTGCCCGCCGCCAGGGCCGAGGCGCCCACCGCGGGCTGCTGGTTCAGTTTCTCGATGCCCTTGTCCGGGTCGATGCCGGCGCGCTGCAGGGCCCGTACGAGCGTGCCGTCGGCGGCGGAGCCGACGCTCGTGGAGACCTTCTTGCCCTTCAGGTCTTTCAAGGAGCCGAGCTCGGACTCCGGTGGGACGACGACCGTGTTCAGGCCGCCCTTGAGGTTGTATCCGGTGACCGAGACCAGGTGCGTGGGCTTGCCCAGCTGCTTGCCGCGGGCCGCGTTGATGAGCAGCGGGAAGTCACCCATCGAGCCGATGTCGATCTTTCCGGCGGTCATCTGCGCGGTGATGGGGGCACCGGTGGCGTAGTCCTGCCAGTCGACCTTGTACGTCTTGCCGTCGTGGAGGGCGTTCAGCTGCTTCTCGAAGTAGCCGAGGGAGCGCAGCAGGGTGCCGGCCGTGACCGTGTTGATGGTCTTGGACTGGTAGCCGACGGTGACGGTCACCGTGGAGCCGCTGCCCGCCTCGGCGCTGCCGCCGCAGGCCGACAGGGGGAACAGGAGAGCGGATGCGGCGAGTGCGACTGCCGTGCGTTTCATGGTAGTTCGGGCCTCTCAGCGGAGCAGATAGGGCATGTTGACCGTGACGGCTCCGGTGGGACAGCGGGCCGCGCACGGGCCGCAGTACCAGCACTCGTCGACGTGCATGTACGCCTTGCCGCTGCTGTCGTCGATGGCGAGGGAGTCCAGCGGGCACATGTCCACGCAGAGCGTGCAGCCGTCGATGCACTTCGACTCGTCGATGGTCACGGGCACGTCGGCCCGCTGGGGCACCAAGGGCATGACTGTCTCCAGGAAGGTCGTGCTGAAGGGAGCAGGTGGTGTCTACAGGGAGCGGTGCAACAGGCCGCTCATCGTGATGCGGTCACCGCGGAAGCGGATGAACTCCAGGTCGACCGGGCGGCCGTCCGCGAGGTGGGTGAGCCGTTCCAGCATCAGGACGGCCGCGCCGCGGGGGGCTTCGAGGACGGTGGCCGAGTGGGCGTCCGCGTTCACCGCCTCCAGGGTGATCTCGGCGTGGCCGAGCCGCTGGCCGGTGACGGCTTCCAGGAGGCGGAAGACGTCGGTGTTCTCCAGGTCGGCGCCGAGCAGGGCGGTGCCGATGTCGAGGGGGATGTAGGTGAGGTCGAGAGAGAGGGGGAGGCCGTTCAGGCGGCGCAGGCGTTCGATGTAGAGGACGTCGGCGCCGGGTGGGATGTGGAGGCGTTCGGCGACGGGGACGGGCGCGGGGGCGGGGCCCATGGTGCGGACCTCGTTGGTGACGTGGCCGTGTTCGCGCAGGGTTTCCGCGAGGCCCATCAGACGGTCGAGCCCATGGGGGTACTTCTGGGCGACGACCACCGTGCCGACGCCGGGGAGGCGTTCCACGAGGCCTTCGGCGCGCAGGAGGTCGAGGGCCTGACGGACGGTGTTGCGCGAGGCCCGGTAATCGGTGGCCAGGGTCGACTCGTGCGGGAGGGTGCCGGCCGCAAAGCTCCCGGTGAGGAGCTGGTGGCGCAGCAGGTCGGCGAGCTGGCGTGCCCGGTCCGCGCGCAACCGGCGCCGCGTGCGCTGGGCGGCGACGGTGGGCGCGCCCTGGCCGGCGTGGTCGCGGATGCGGTCGGTGGGCGGCATGGCCGGAACCATACCTATCCGGTAGGGATAGTGGTGTTGCGGAAGTGTTGCGCCACCTGACGCATCGCCGGATGTATCGCTGACCTGGGCTTTCGGCAGGCGGGAGGGAAGATCTGCCAGAGCTCGACGGCACGGGGGCGGGATACCGGGCGGGGCCCGGCACAGCGGTCCGGGGGAGGATCTACGCCTGTCCTGTCCGCTGTGCCACGTGGTCGCGCGGTCGTCTCAGGCCACCGATCGCGGCGCACCGACGCTGATCCCTGACGTGTACCTCGCTCACGCCGCCGCCCTCAGCGGCCGACGTCGGCTGAGGGCGGCGGAGAACTGGTCGGTGACCTCGTCGAGTGCCTCCCGCGCGCCCGGTTCGACGAGGATGCCGCCGTCCTGCCGCACCTCGATGTGCCTGTCCAGGACGAACCAGCCGGGGGTGATGTGCTCGGGGCCCATGGAGGCGAGGACGGGGCGCAGGGCGTAGTCGATGGCCAGGACGTGGGCGGTGCTGCCGCCGGTCGCGAGCGGCAGCACGGTCTTGCCCTTCAGCGCGTACTGCGGCAGCAGGTCGAGCAGCGACTTCAGCAGCCCGGAGTACGCGGCCTTGTAGACGGGCGTGCCGATCACGACCCCGTCCGCCCGCTCGAACAGGGCGGTGGCCCGGGCGATCGCCGGGTGGCCGAAGTCGGCGTGCAGCAGGGCCTCGGGTGGGAGCGCGCGGACGTCGAGCGGGATCACCTCGTGTCCCTGCGTGGTGAGCCGCGCGTCGAGGTCGCGCAGGAGACGGGCGGTGCGGGAGGTGGGGGAGGGGCTTCCGGAGACGGAGAGAACGGTCGCCATGAGGGGCTCCTTCAGAGGGCTTTGCCCGGGTTGAGGATGTGATGCGGGTCGAAGGCCGCCTTGACGCGCTGCTGCAACGCGTGCTGTTCGGGGCCGAGTTCGTCCGCGAGCCACCGCCGCTTGAGTGTGCCCACGCCGTGCTCTCCGGTGAGGGTGCCGCCCAGGCGCAGCGCGGCGGTGAAGATGTCGCCCGCCGCCCGCCAGGCCGCGTCCGGGATGCCGGGGACGTCGGGGTCCAGGACGAGGATGGGGTGGAGGTTGCCGTCCGCGGCGTGCGCGAAGGTGAAGATCCGTACGTCGTGGCGCTCGGCGGCCGCGTCGATCGCGCGGACGGCCTCGGCCAGCCGGCTGCGGGGTACGGCGATGTCCTCGATCAGCACCCGGCCCAGCCGCTCCAGGGCGGGCAGAGCGAGCCTGCGGGCCGTGAGCAGCCGGTCCGCCTCCGCCGGGTCGGCGGTGGTCTCCACCGAGGTCGCGCGCTCGCGCAGCAGCCGTACCGCGAGTTCCGCCTCGGCCGCCGCCGCGCGTCCGTCGCACTGCAGAAGCAGCAACGCTCCACCACGGGCCCGCAGGTCCGTGCCCTGCGCGTCGTCCACGGCACCGAGCACCGGCCCGTCCACCAGCTCCGCCATGGAAGGCTCCAGCCGGGCGGCGGTCAGCGCCGACACGGCCTCGGCACCCTCGGCGAAGGAAGGGAAGTATGCGGCCACGGTGGCCGTCGACTCCGGCAGCGGGCGCAGCCGCACGGTCGCGGCGGTGATCACGCCCAGGGTGCCCTCCGAGCCGGTGAACAGGCCGGTCAGGTCGTAGCCGGTGACTCCCTTGACCGTACGTCGGCCGGTCCGGATCGGCGTGCCGTCCGCGAGGACCACGTCGAGTCCCAGGACGGCGTCCCGGGTCACCCCGTACTTGGCGCAGCGCAGCCCGCCCGCGTTGGTGGCGATGTTGCCGCCCACGGTGGAGATCGCCGCGCTGGCCGGGTCGGGCACGTAGCGCAGCCCGAACTCGCTTGCCGCCCGGTCCAGTTCGGAGGTGACGACGCCCGGTTCGACGACCGCGATCTGGTCGTGCGGGTCCAGGTCGAGGATCCGTTTCATCCGGGACAGGTCCAGCACGACCGTGCCCGTGCCGGCGTTCGCGCCGCCGGACAGTCCGGTCCCGGCCCCGCGCGGCACCACCGGAACCCGCAGCGCGTGTGCGTGCCGCAGCGTCGTCCGCACATGCTCGGCGTTCGTCGCGCGCACGACGGCCAGGGGCTCGCCGTCCGGGCGGCTGCCGGAGCGGTCGGCGGAGTACGGGGCGGTGGCCTCGGGGCCGGTGAGGAGCGCGTCCCCCGGCAGGTCGCGGCCCAGGGCGGTCAACAGGGCATCAGCGGTGCCGAGTCGGGTGACGGTCATCGGGGGCCCCTCCAGTGCGCGGCTGCCGACCATGAGCAGTGCCACGTCCTCCTGCGGGGCGTGTACCGGAGCGCACTGGACGTCGCGGAAGTGGCGTTCCAGCGGGTTGTCGCGGCTCAGCCCCGGATTGCCCAGCAGTCGTACCGCAAGCCCGACCGCCTCCACGGCGTTCCGGTCGGCCAGGATCCGGGCGCCCAGGGCCAGTTCAGGGGTGTACGTGTCGTCGGCCGCGTCCACCCGCTCGGCACCGCCGAACACCAGCTGTTCGGCGGAGTCCAGCCGCAGGGCGATCTCACCGGCGGCCCGGCGGAAGCGTTCCGTACGGGCGACCGGGTGGCCGAGGTTGGCGGGGATCCGTTCGCGCGCGAAGCGGTGGAAGGCGCGCTGGGCCGCGCGGGCCACGCCCAAGTACAGGGCGGCGAGCGGGAGATGGAGTTTGGCGCCCGCGCGGTTGTCCTGCTCGGCGCCCGGACCGTGTGCGGCGATGTCGACCACGTTCACGGCGGGTATCTCGACCTCGTGCAGGGCGATGTCGTGGCTGCCGCTGGCCCGCAGCCCCAGATGGTCCCAGCGGTGGGTGATCTCGATGCCGGCGGCAGTGCCGGGTACGGCGAACGTGCCCACCCGCGGCGTGGGTTCATCCGTAGTGGCCCAGACCAGCAGCCAGTCGAGCCCCTCGACGCCGGTGGCGAACCGCTTGCGGCCGGTGAGGGACCAGCCGGTCGCCGTGCGCCGGGCCACCGTCGCGGGCAGCCCGCCGCGTGCGGGGGAACCCAGCTCGGGCTCCACCCGCACGTGGTTGAGCAGCACCGGCCGCTGGGCCGCCGCGGTTAGGACCTGCCCGTACAACTCCTCGGGCCAGTGCGGCCGTACGGCCTGACGGTGGTGGACGGTCAGGCTCATCGCTGCGATAAGCGCCACCGAGGGGTCGCCCTCGCCCAGTGCGTGCAGGATGCGGGCCGTGGCGGCGACTGCGAGACCCGGTCCGCCGTAGCGCTCGGCGACGGTGGCGGTCAGCAGGCCGGCCTCGTGTGCGGCGAGGATCCCCTTCTCGGGGAAGGCGCTCGTACGGTCGTACTCGGCGGCGGTGGCGGCGAGCCGCTCGGTGACCGAGGTGAGGGCGGCCAGGTCCGGCGCCCGGAACCGGAGTGCGGTGGTCATCGAGACAGGGCCTTCCGCAGGGAAGAGGTGAGGCGGTCGGTCCAGAACGTGGAGACCTTCAACGGCTGTTTCAACGCGCCGAGTTCCTCGAAGGCGTCGGCGACCTCCTGTTCGGACGCGGTGGTCTTCGCGGTCACGACCCGCACCTCGGTCCTCCGCTGGGCCTCGCCCTCCGCCAGCTCCTCCAGCGCGTCCTCCACCGGTTGGTGCGTGGCGGCGGCGACGACCTTCGCGAACTCCTTCTCGTGTCCGTCGCGGACATAGGCGTACGCCTTGTCGATCCGGGCGAGCAGATCGGCCAGCGCCTCGCGTTCGGCCACGCCGCCGAGCGTGTCGTCGGAGGCGGACCACAGAAAGTTGCCGGACAGGATGTCCGCGCCGTCGCCGATGGTGCGGGCGCCCCGCTGGTGGGCGGTGATGATCGCGTTGCCGTAACCGGCGAAGGCGTCGATCGAACCCCCGTTCAGCGCGGCGAGCGCCTTGTCCGGCTCCAGCGGGGCGGCGGTGATGTCGTCCCAGCCGAGTCCAGCCCGCTCGAGCAGCTCGTAGAGGAAGTAATGGGCCGTGGTGTTCTTGACGTAGCCGACCTTCTTGCCCTTGAGCTGTGCGACGGAGGTGATCTCCGAGCCCTCGGGGGCGACGACCTCCTGATGGAGGGTGTTGCCGCGCTGCACGGCGACCACCTTGAAGTTGGGCCTGCCGTCGGCAGCGGCGAACACCGGCGGGATCTCACTGGAGCTCGCCACGTCCAGCGCCCCGGCCCGTACCGCCTCCAACTGCTTGTCGCCGCCCTGGAAGAGGCCCCATCGCACCTGGTACGGCGTGTCGTCGAGGTGGGCGAACTGCAACAGGGCCTCCTCCCGCTTCCAGCCCGTCGCGCCCACGCGCAGCGTGACGCTGTCGCCGCCGTCCTCGGCGCCCGCGGGGCCGCCGCATGCGCTGAGGACGCCGATGAGCAGCCCGGCGAGGGCGAGCGCGCCCCCGGTCCGCCTCACGCGGCCGCCCCCGAGGCGGCGCGATGCGCCAGCTCCTGGCGGACCAGGGGGAGGACGTGACGGGCGTAGTCGATCGCGTCGTCGAGCGGGTCGTAACCCCGGATGGACAGCAGCTCGCAGCCGATGTCGACGTAGTCGAGCAGTGCCTTGGCGACCGTCTCCGGGGAGCCGACCAGCGCGGTGGAGGCGCCGGCGGCGTTGGTGGCCGCGGCGGGCGCGGTCCACAGGCAGCGGTCGTGCACCTCGCCGCGTTCGGCCACGGCCAGCAGTCGCTGGGAGCCGACGTTGGCCGGGGTGCCCTGGCCGAGCGCCGGGTAGTGGCGCTGCTGGGCGCGCTGCTCGTGGTTGGTCCTGATGGAGCCGAGGATGCGGTGGGCCTTCTCCCAGGCCAGTTCGTCGGTGGGCGCGATGATCGGGCGGAAGGAGACCCAGATGCGGGGGCGGGGCCGGCCGGCGGCGTCCGCGTACTTGTTGACCGCGGCGATCTGGTCGGCGGTCTCCTTCAACGGCTCGCCCCACAGCCCGAAGATGTCACCCTGCTGCCCCCCTACCCGGTAGGCGTCTTCGGAGGAGCCACCCACCGAGATGGGGATGGTGCCGTCGTAGGGCGTGACGTCGGAGCGGAAGCCCTCGAAGCGGTAGTACGGGCCCTCGTGGGAGATCGGACCGTCGGCCGCCCACACGTCGCGCAGGATCCGGATGTATTCGTCCGAACGCGCGTACCGCTCGCCCTTGCTCAGATAGTCGCCCTCACGGCGCTGCTCCTCGTCACTGCCACCGGAGATGATGTGCACCACCAGGCGCCCCTTGCTGATCCGGTCCAGCGTGGCCAGGGCGCGGGCCGCGTGGGTCGGGAAGACCACGCCGGGGCGATGAGCGAGGACGGGCTTGATGCGCTCGGTGTGGTTCGCGACGAACTGGGCCAGCTGGAGCGCGTCGGGCGATGCGGAATGGTAGGTGACGAGGGTGTAGTCGAAGCCGCCGTCGTCCAGGGCGCGGGCGTAGCGGCGGGCGTAGTCGACGTCGATGCCGTTGCCGGCGGTGGGGTCGCCCTCGGTGGCGGGGTTGGGATGGACGGCGCTGATGAACTCGACCGGCATGGCGGGGCTCACTCCTTGACGAGGCTGGTGTCGACGTGGTCGGCGACGGTCGGATGCGGAGTGAGGACGCCGATGCCGTGCATGGTGTCGCCGACCTTCTGCACGGCGTCGACGACCTGCGAACTCACCGGCAGCAGCTCGCTGTTGGCCTGGCTGACCAGCGTCTTCGCGACCTCGGCGGAGGCACCGTTGTTCTGCTGGATGGCCTTGGCGTAGTCGTCCGGGTGTTTCCGCGACCAGGCCAGGGCCTTGTCCAGGCGGCGGAGGTAGTCGGCGATGGCCGCCTTCTTGCCCTGGTCCGCCAGCGCTTCCTCGGAGGCGCCGATGAATCCGTAGCCGCTCACGCGCCCGTCGGCGCCGTTGACGAGCAGTCGGCCGCCCTGCTGCTCGGCGACCGCCTTGTAGACCCCGAAGGTGGCCCAGACCTCGATCTTTCCGGAGGTGAACGCGGCCTGCGCGTCGGTCGGCAGCAGGTACTGCACCTGGACGTCGTCATAGCTCAGTCCCGCCTGCTGGAGCACGTGTGCGAGCAGGTACTCGGCGATGGATCCCTTGGCCGAGGACACCACCACCTTCCTGCCCTCGAGGTCCTTGACGCTCCGCACCGAGGAGCCGTCCCGGACCACGATCCCGGTGTGCGTACCGTCGTTGCGCAGCGCGCCCACCGCCTTCACCGGCACACCGCCGGAGAGAGCCTGGAGCGTGGGCAGATCGGCGGCGTACGAGGTGTCCACGGCACCCGCCTGCACGGCCTGGAACAGCGGCGCAGCACCCTCGAACTCGGCCCACTTCACCTTGTACGACGTCCCCTTGAGGGCGCCGGAGGCGTTGAGCAGGGTCTGCAGGTTCTTCGCCTGGTCACCGATGGTGAGCGTCACACGCGACGAGCTCCCGTCGGAGGCGGCCTCGCTGTCGCCGCCGCAGGCGGTGGTGGCGAGCAGGGCGGTGAGGGAGAGCGCGGCGCCGAGGGCGCGCACCACGCGGCCGGTCGTGCGTGTCATGAGGTTCCTGTCCTGCGTGCGGTTGCTGTGGTGGATGTCGTGCGTGCGCATGCTGTGATGGCCGTCGTTCACGCGGCTTCTTTCTTGGCTGACGTTCATGACCTGGCCTCTTGGAGATGTGCCGAGGCGTCCTCGACGCCGAGCCGGTGCAGCAGTTCGCCGCGCAGCCGTACGAAGTCGGGGGAGCCGAGGTCGCGCGGTCGCTCCAGGCCGACGTGGGCCTCGTGGGCGATCCGCCCGCCGTCCATCACCAGGACCCGGTCGGCCAGCAGCAGCGCTTCCTCCACGTCGTGCGTGACGAGCAGGACCGAGCAGCCGTGCCGCCGCCACAGGTCGGCGACCAGGCGCTGCGCCTTGCCACGGGTGAGGGCGTCGAGAGCGCCGAACGGCTCGTCGAGCAGCAGCAGTTCGGGCTCGCGCACCAGAGCGCGGGCCAGCGAGACGCGCTGCGCCTGGCCGCCGGAGAGGGTCTTGGGCCACCGGCCCGCGTACTCCTCGATGCCCACCTCGGCCAGATACCGCTCGGCGAGCGCCTGGTCGGGGGAGCCCGGCAGTCCGAGCACGACGTTGCGCCACACGCGCAGCCAGGGCATCAGCCGCGGCGACTGGAAGGCCACCGAGCGGCGCTCCGGTACGGTCACCTCGCCCTCGGTCTCGCTGTCCAGCCCTGCCAGGATCTTCAGCAGCGTCGACTTGCCGCAGCCGCTGTGCCCGAGAAGGGCGACGAATTCGCCCTGGTGAAGGGTGAGATCCAGCCCGTCGATGACGGTCTTGTCGTCGAAGGCGCGGGTCAGTCCGTGGACCTTCACATGCGCGGTCATCTCCGTCACGCCCCCTCCCCCTCGAACGAGGCCCGCCAGGCCAGCAGTCGCCGCGACAACAGCCGTACGGCGAAGTCGCACAGCAACCCGAGCACCGCGTACACCGCGAGGCACAGCACGATGACGTCGGTCTGGAAGTACTGCTGGGCGTTGCTCATCAGGTAGCCGATGCCGGCGTCGGCGTTGACCTGCTCGGCGAAGACCAGCGCCAGCCAGGCGGTCGACAGCGCGTACCGCAGCCCCACCAGCGCTCCGGGCAGCGCGGACGGCAGGATCACGTACCGGATCAGACCGAGGCGACCGAGCCCCACCATCCGTCCCGCTTCGATGAGTTGGGCGTCGGCGGAGCGGATGCCGCCGTAGATGTTGAAGTACAGCGGGTACGTCACACCGAGCGCGACCAGTGCGATCTTCGGAGTCTCGTCGATGCCGAACCAGACGATGAACAGCGGGATCAGCCCCACCCAGGGGATGGCCCGGAACATGCCCATCGACGCGTCGATCACGTCCTCGCCCAGCCGGAACAGCCCCGCGGTGAGCGACAGGGCGAGGGCGACGGCCGCGCCGATGAGGAAGCCGATCGCGGCGCGGCGGCCGGACGCGGCGATGGCCTGCGGCAGTTCACCGGTCTGTGTGAGGTCGACGGCCCGTTGGGCGACATCGACCGGGGAGGCGAGGACGGACTCGGGCAGCACACCGGTGGTGCTCGTGAGGAACCACACCGCCAGCAGTCCGACCGGCCCGGCGGCTCGGCGGACGCTGCGCGGCACGCGGAGGGCGGGGCTTTTGCGCGGCAGGGGAAGGGCGGTCGTCTTCGCCGCGACGGCTGCCGGGGGCCCGGCTGTGCGCGTCGGTGGGGACGCTCCGGAGACGGTTGTGTTCGGGGAGGACATCAGGGCCTCTCGTCGGGAAGGGGGCGGAGGGGGAGCCGGCGGTCAGGGCCAGGGGGCAGGAGCAAGGGGTCAGGGCCAGGGGTCAGTACGGTGGTTCGCCCAGCACCGCTGGGCGGTTCGGGTCGGCGGACCAGGCCGACCAGGAACCGGGGTACAGCGCGGCGGGGATGCCGGCGTGGGCGAGAGCCGCGATCTGGTGGGCGGCGGTGACGCCGGACCCGCAGTACACCCCCACCTCGGTCGCGTCATCGGCGCCCAGCGCCGTGAACCGCACGGAGAGCTCCTCCACGTCGCGGAAGGTCCCGTCGGGGTTGAGGTTGTCGCCGGTCGGGGCGGACAGCGCACCGGGAATGTGCCCGGCACGCGGGTCGACCGGCTCGCTCTCGCCCCGGTACCGCTCCGCGGCCCGGGCGTCCAACAGCACACCGTCACGGGCGACGTCGGCCGCCGCGTCCGCGTCCAGTACCGGCAACCGTCCCGGGCTGAGCACGATGTCGCCCGGTGCGGGCGCTTCGGGTTCGCCGGCCTCCGTGGGGAGTCCGGCCGCGCGCCAGGCGCCCAACGCACCGTCCAGCAGGGTGACGTGTTCGACTCCGGCCCAGCGCAGCAGCCACCAGGCGCGGGCGGCGGCGGTGTTGCCGTTGTCGTCGTACACGACCACCGGTCGGCCGGCGGTGAGGCCCCAGCCGCGTACTCGCGCTTGCAGGTCCGCGGGGTCGGGGAGGGGATGGCGGCCGCCCTCGGGCGTGGGCGCGGCGGCGAGTTCGGTGTCGAGGTCGACGTAGACGGCTCCGGGGATGTGCTCCTTGAGGTAGTGCTCGCGGCCGTGCGGGTCGCCGAGCCGCCACCGCACGTCGAGGACGACGGGCCTCGGACCATCGCCGCGCAGCAGGGAGTGCAGTCCGGCCACGTCGGTCAGCACCGGGGCGGTCATGCGAGGTCCTGCGGTACGGCGATGGGCGCGAGGTCCGGGGAGAGCCGCAGCCGCTCCAGGAACAGCACGATCGTGGCGGCGGCCGTGCGGTGGGTGAGGTCGTTGAGGGCGTCGTGCCGGGTCCCGGCCAGGCTCACCAGCTCCACGCCGGGCAGGGCACGGTAGACGTGGCGGGCCTCGGGGAGCGGGCTGACGGAGTCGTCGGCGCCGTGCAGCGCGAGGACGGGGACGGCGATGCCGTCCAGGGCGGGCAGTTCGGCAGGGGCCGGGTCGGTGAGGGCGCCGCGCCGGAACGAGACGTCGGAGGCGAGCCGGCCCCGGTGCGTGGGGCAGGCGGTGCGCTGGTCGAGTTCGGCCTCCCAGCCGGTTGCCGCCGCGAGGGCGTGCGGTGCGGTGGGCAGCCCGGTGAGGACCAGCGCGTCCAGGCCCGGTGTGCCACGTGCGGCGAGCGACGCCGCGTACAGGGCGCCGGTGTCGGACCCGACCAGCACCCGCGGGCCCGGCAGCGTTTCGTCGCGCAGCAGCTTGGCGGCCTCGTCGGTGACCGTCGCCGGGTCCGGGGAGGGATCCGTCAGGGCCCGTACGCGGTAGCCGTCGGCTGCGATGCGGCGGCCGAACCGCTCGTACACGCCGCCGTGTTCGCCGCGGCCGGGGAGGACGACCAGGGTGCCACGCGGGGCGATCCCCTCTGGTTCGTCCCAGGCGTGGACAGGCTCGGGAGAGCTCATGGTGACTCGATTCATCGAAGGCTCAGGAGGTTGAACGGGACGCACCTGTGCCGTGGGCGTGCGAGAAGGGGACACCCATATGCGTCCAGGGCCCGCACAGCCGCCGGGCGTGCGGGGATCAGCTGGACAGGGTTCGGCTCAACGGGGCATGGCGCGTGCGCGGATCAGCGACAGCGCATGGTGACGGCGCGGCCGAGGTCGACCACCCGCCGCCGCGTCAGCCGGGTGCCCGCACCGCAGCACACCGCCGACCCGACGGCCGTCGGCCGGGGTCCGGTGCTGTGGGGGCGCGGCCCGCGGGCCGACGCGTTGGCTGTACGCGGCATGCGCTCAGCATGCAGGAGGCGAAAGCCGTACGTCCAACGACGATTCGCCATCAAAACCGATCACGATCCTTAATCAGTCGGTGCTAGCCTGCGCCCATGCGACCGGTCCTGGACATCGTGGCACTGCGCAGCCTGATCGCCGTCGCCGACTACGGCGGCTTCCACCGCGCCGCCGGCGCGCTCGCGCTCAGTCAGTCCGCGGTCAGCCAACACGTGCGACGGCTGGAGAAGACCCTGGACCGCCCCGTCGTGGAACGCGACGGCCGCAAGACCCGGTTCACGGCCCACGGCGCCCAACTGCTCCAGGAGGCACGGCTGATCGTCGCGGCGCACGACGCGGCCGTACGCCGACTTCTGAGCGACGACGGCCAGGAAGCCGCCACCGTCGTCATCGGCGCCACCGAGCACGGCGCCGACCAGATCCTCCCGGTGCTCACCGAGGCGGTACGGGAGGTGCGTCCGGGCGCCGAGGTGCGGGTGCGGATCGACCGCTCGGCGCGGCTGACGGACGCGATCGACCGCGGCGAGCTCGACCTCGCCGTCTACGTCACCGAGGCGACCGCCGCGGCGGGCAACCCCGTGGGCGGACTGCCGCTGCGCTGGTACGCCGCCCCCGGCTGGAAGCCGCCCGCCGCCCCCGCCCCGCTGCCGCTGGTCGCGATCAACGAACCGTGCGTCATCCGCCGCCGCGCCCTCACCGCTCTGGCCGCCGACCACACCCCGGCCACTGTCGTCGCCGAGGCCGGGTATCTCGCGGGCGTCCTGGACGCGGCGCGCGCCGGACTGGGCGCCGCGCTGCTCGCCGTGCCCGGCGGCCAGCACCCCGAGGGACTGACGACGGTCGAGGGCTTGCCCGCCGTCTCTCCGGTACGGCTCAGCGCGCGCCCCCGGCCCGGAGCGGACCCCTCTGTGACCAGCGCCGCCGTCGAGGCGGTCCGCGCGCTGCTCGCCGTCGGCGGGAAAGGCCGCGTGGCCTGACCGCCCCGGCGGGCCAGGGGCCCGGCCGCTCACGTGGTGAGACGTCCAGGTGTCGGTCGAACGGCCCGTCGTCCGCACCAGCGCCCTGCTGGAGCGGCGCTTCGAGATGGGGGGATGCCACGGTCAGTGCGCATCGAGGGGGGGGCAACGGCCGGCTATGACCCGCTCCAGGCTCGACGTCGGCGTTCAGGCTTGGGACGGCGCCGGTTCCGTCGCCCGGGGCAGCAGGCCGACGGCCCGGTCGAATCGGCGTAGGAGGAGTACGGCGGTGGTGGCGAGACCGGTGAGGAGGCCGAGCCAGATGCCGAGGGTGTCCAGGCCGAGGGCGAGGCCGAGGAGGGCCGCTGCGGGCAGGCCCACGAGCCAGTAGCCGACGAGGGTGACGCGGAAGCCGCCCTTGGTGTCGTCGAGGCCGCGCAGCAGACCGACGCCGATGTTCTGGGTGCAGTCGAAGAACTGCAGGACCGCGGCGACCAGGAGCAGCTGCGTGGCGATCTCGACCGCCCTGTCGTCACCGCTGTCGAAGAAGGGGGCGAGCACCAGGCCCGGCACGCTCACGTACACCAGCCCGACGAGGGCCATCACCGCCGCCGCGCAGGCCAGGGCCGTGCTCTTCAGCCGCCGCGCCGCGGCCACGTTGTGCAGGGCCAGCTCGCGGCTGACGCCGATGGAGGCGGCGTGGGAGAGGCCGACGGCGACCTGGAAGACGATGTAGACGAGCTGGTTGACGGCTGTGTGCGCGGCCAGCGCGGCCGTGCCGAAGCTGCCCGCGAACAGCGCGACGACGAAGAAGAACCCCGCCTCGGAGCCGTAGGTGGCGGCGATCGGCGTACCCAGCCCGGTGAGCCGGCGCAGGGTGGCCGGGCGGGTTTTCCAGATGCTGAGCGACAGCACCGGGGCGAGCCGGGCGTCGCGCCGGGCGGAGACGTACAGGGCCAGACACGACAGGGCGTAGACCAGGCTGGTGGACAGGCCGATACCCGGCAGGCCCAGGTCCGGGAAGATCCAGGTGCCGTGGATGAGGGCCCAGTTGAGGCCCGCGTTGACGGCGATCGAGGCGATGGTGATGCGCAGCAGGGCCTGGGGGCGGCGCATGCCGACGGTGAACTGCCGTATCGCCTGGAACCACAGGCAGGGGATCAGACCGGGGGCCATGGTGTAGAGGACCGGCTGTGCGGCGTCGACCACGTCCGGGTCCTGGCCGAGCCAGATCACGGCGTGCCCGATGAGCACCATCAGGACGGCACCTGCGACACCCGCCAGGGTCGAAAGGAGCAGGCTCGCCCGGACGAGATCCCGGACCTCCTCCGCGGCAGCGTCCTGGTCGGGAGTGGCGGAGCCGTCTCCGGCGGATTCCGCCCGCGCGTCGGCCGCCGCGACCTGGTTGCCGACGGCGGTGACCATGCCGACGCCCATGGTGCGCAACTGGTTGAAGATCACCATGGCGAGGCCGCCCGCCGCCAGGGCCTCGGTGCCGAGCAGGCCCATCATGACGGTGTCGGTGGTGGTGAGGGCGACCTGCGCGAGCTGGGTCAGCGCCAGCGGCACGGCGAGTGAGGCGAGGGCACGGCTGTCGCCGAGGAGGCGGGCGAGGGCGGGCGGCATCGGTTCCGTTCCTGGGTGCGGGGACTGTGAGACGGGGTGCCGTCCCTGGGCTGTAACCCCTGGGCTCCCGGCGTGACGCGGCGGAGCTTGGCGAGCGGTTCGTCCACCTCGCGTTCGACGACGGGGGCGAGCAGGCCGCGGGCGCTCGTCCAGTCGTCGTCGAAGACGGTGTCCAGGTATTTCTCGCCGCCGTCGTTGATCAGAGCGACCATAGTCGTCCTCGGCGCGAGCGACGTCATCCGGGTCGACACCTCGTACACCACCCCGCCCGCCGAGCGGCTCGTGGTCGACGACGATCCTGACGCGGGGCACGGCTCCCCTGCGCGGCTCGCCCTGGTGCCGAACAGCCCACCGCCGGTGCCCAACGCTCCGATTCGGACGTCTATACGGCCGTCCAGCGCGGCGACGAGCTCCCGGGCCACCGCGTGGTAGCCGACCGCGTTGGCGTGGTTGTTGTGCCTCGACGGCTCACCGACCGCCCCCGGCCTGCTGGCCGAAATCCTCCCCGCCTCAGCCGCCTTGTCGAGCGACCCGATCTGCCCCGCCTGCCGCCCCGTCGACACCGCCGACGGCCTGTTGGTCCTGCGCGGGCCGCCCGTCGACGACGCGGCGATCGGCCCCACCCCAGGCCACGAGGAGGAGCGGGCCGTCGCCAGGAGAATAGGAAAGGCTTACCTAAGAAAGATCTATGTCACACTGTTCGCGGTCTTGTCGTACAGGCGGCGCACAGGGTAGGTAAGGCTAAGCAATCCAGCCAACTGCGGGAAAATGAGGAACAAGTGGAGCTGACGCGACGTCACATGCTCTGGGTCGGCGGCGTCATCGGCGCGGGCGCCCTGCTGACCGCCTGTGGGAGCGGCAGCGACGAGGAGCGCACCGGGTCCGCGGCCGACGACTCGGCCGAGCCGCGTACCGGCGGCACGCTGCGGGTCGGCGCGCTGGGTCGAGCGGGCGCCATCACCCGTGACCCCCACGGCACCCAGGCCAACGAGAGCGACTACCTCATCCTCAGCCTGATCTACGACACGCTGACCGTCCCCGGCGCCAGGCCCAACACCGAGCCGCGGCTCGCGGCGAGCTGGAAAGCCTCCGACGACCTGAAGACATGGCGGTTCACGATCGCCAAGGGCGCGAAGTTCCATGACGGTTCGGCGGTCACCGCCGAGGACGTCGTCTTCTCGCTGAAGCGTCTGCGCGCCACCCCGGCCGGCGCCTCTCGGCTGCCGGGCATCCAGGAGAAGAACATCAGCGCCGAGGGCACCGACACCGTCGTCCTCGTCTCCGACTACGCCAACGCCGAACTGCCCCTGCTGACCCGCCTCACCACCTTCGTCATACCGAAGGGCACCACCGACAAGGACATCGCCAAGGCCTCCGGCACCGGCCCCTTCAAGCTCGACTGGTTCCGCGGCGGCAACGCCCGCCTCGTCCGCAACGAGGACTGGTACGGCGGCGAGGTGTACCTCGACGCCATCGAGGTGAAGATCTTCGAGAGCCCGCAGGCCATGGCCAGTGCCCTGCTCGCGGGCCAGATCGACGTCGCCTCCAACGTCGGCGCCGTCGCGGCCCGTACGGCCAAGGGCAGGAAGGACGTCCAGACGATCCGCCGCCCCAACGACATGGCGATGCCCATCGTCATGCGCACCGCCGACGGACCCTTCGCCGACGCGAAGGTCCGTGAGGCGCTGCGCCTGGCCGTCGACCGCGAGGCCATGGTCAAGCAGGTCCTCTCCGGCTACGGCACCGTCGCCAACGACGTCCTCGGCACCGGCGACCCGGCCTACGACAAGAGCCTCCCGCAGCGCACCCGCGACCTGGCCAGGGCCAAGGAGCTGCTGGCCGAGGCCAAGTTCGACACCTCCAAGACCTACGAGCTGTACACCACCGAGGACATCTCCGGCCTCGCCGAGTCGGCCACCCTCTTCGCCACCCAGGTCCGCGAGGCCGGGGTGAAGATCAAGGTCGTCAAGCAGGAGTCGGGGACCTTCTGGGACAAGACCTGGCTCAAGGGCGACCTCTACACCACCTATTGGGGCACCAACGACTCCGTGGTCTTCTTCGCCAGCAAGACCATGGTCTCCGACAGCGGCCAGAACGAGGCCGGCTGGAAGGACGAGGCCTTCGACAGGGCGTACGAGGAGGCCATCGGCACCGCCGGCGCGGTCGAGCGCACCGCGCAGTTGAAGGTGCTCCAGAAGATCGAGTACGACAGCTCCGGCTACCTCCTGTGGGGTATGGCCGACGGCATCGACCTCGCCGGGTCCGCCGTCCACGGGCTGCCCAAGCTGCCCGGCTACGGCAGGGTCCAGCTCGAACAGGCCTGGCTGGCCCGTTGACCCCTGAGACCGCCGCGTCGGCCGGGCCCTCTCCCGTGGTGGAGAAGGCCCGGCCGAACCGCGCTCCCGTCCGGTTGCTCGCCCGGGTCGGCCTCGTCGTCCTCAAACGGGCGGTACTGCTCGCGGTGCTCCTCGCGCTGGTCTTCGGCACGGTCGAACTGCTGCCGGGCGACGCCGCGACGGCCACCGCCGAGCGCGGCGAGAGCGTCGCCGACACCGAGGAGCGGCGTCGGCTGCTCGGCCTCGACCGGCCGGTCCTGGAACGCTTCTGGGACTGGATGAGCGGCCTGCCCACGGGGGACCTGGGTACCTCGGCACGCGGAGAGAAGGTCACGGACCTCCTCTCGACCGCCTTCCCGAACACCCTGTTGCTGGGCGGCCTGGCCCTGCTGCTCACCGCCCTGCTGTCCACCGCCCTCGGCTGCTGGGCCGCGCTCCGGCCGGGAGGCCGGGTCGACCGGGCGGTGTCCACCACGGCCACCGCCGTCCTGGCCCTCCCCGAGTTCGTGGTCGCCGTGGCCCTGGTCCTGGTGCTCTCACTGTGGACCGGCTGGCTGCCCGCCGTGACCATCGCCGACGCCGACGGAGCTCCCGCCTCCTGGGAGATGCTGGTCCTGCCCGCGCTCGCCCTGACCATCCCGCAGACCGGCTGGAACGTACGCATCGTGCGCGCCGCCCTCGCCGACGAAGCCCGCGCGCCGCACGTGGAGACCGCCGTCCTGGACGGCCTTCCACCCCACCGCGTCCTCACCCACCACGTGCTGCCCGGCGCCCTGCCCACCATCACCGCCGGCCTCGCCACCTCCACCGGCATGCTCCTCGGCGGCGCGGTCGTCGTGGAGACCATCTTCAACTACCCCGGCATCGGCTCCGTCCTCGCCTCCGCGGTCAGCGACCGCGACAGCCCTGTCATCGCGGGTGTGACCGCTCTGTCGGGCGCGGTCATCACCGGCGTACTGCTATGGGCCGACCTGGTACGCGACCTGACGGCGGGAGCACGCCGATGAATCCCCAGCGGCTGCCGACGGTTGTCGCAGCTCTCGATGCCGGAGGCCGGCGATGACCCCCCGAACGCGTGCCACGCTCATACGTGTTCTGCCCGCCGTGCTGCTCGTCTGCCTCGCCCTTGCCGGACCGTGGCTCGCACCGCACGCCATCGACGCGCCGGTCACCGCGCCGTACGGGGAACCGGGCGCCGATGCCGTGCTCGGCGGCGACCAACTCGGCCGGGACGTCCTCACGCGGCTGCTGGCCGGCGGCCGCGACCTGGTGCTCTCCTCGTTGCTCGTCGCGGGGCTCGTCACCGGCAGCGCGGCGGTCCTCGGTGCGACAGGTGCCCTGCGGCCGCGCCTCGGCCGCCTGGTGGAACGGGTCGCCGACGTGCTGATGCTGCTGCCCGCCGTGCTGGGCATCCTCCTGGTCACCCTGTCGTGGCCGGACGGCGGCCGGCTCGCCGTCATCACCGCCGCCGTACTGCTCGGCGTGCCGTACGCGGTGCGGCTCGCCGCCGGCGCGGCGGCACCCGTGGCCGCCTCCGGGTACGTCGAGGCCGCGGCGGCGGGCGGCGAACGCCTCTGGCACCTCGTCCTGCGCGAGGTCCTGCCCAATCTGCGCGCCACCCTCCTCGCCCTGTTCGGCCTGCGCTTCGTCGCCGCCGTCTACCTGGTCGCCACCGCCGGATTCCTCCAGGTAGGTCCCCAACCCCCCGCCGCCGACTGGGCGTTGATGATCCGCGAGAACTCCTCCGGCATCCTCCTCAACCCCTGGGCCGTCGTCGCTCCCAGCATCGCCATCGGCCTCCTCGCCCTCAGTGTCAACCTCGCCGCGGCGGCCCTCGCCCCGCAGACCGGCCGGAAGGCGGTGACCGTTCTGTGAGCCACGTACCTGACCGGTACCGGAAGGACGGCGACGACTCGGACCCCGACGGCACCGCGACTCCCACCGCCGAAGCGGCAGTCAATGTCTCCGGCCTCACCGTCGCCGCCCCCGACGGCCGGGTGGTTCTCCGGGACGCCGAACTCGCCCTCCACCCGGGCCGCGTCGTCGCCCTGACCGGCCCCTCCGGCTCCGGCAAGACCACGCTGCTGCGGGCCCTCACCGGACTGCTGCCACCCGGCACGCGACGCACCGCCGGCCGGGTCGAAGTCCTCGGCCACGACGTGTTCGCCCTGCCTGAGCGGGAGTTGCGCGCCCTGCGCCGCGAGCGGCTCGCCTACGTCGGCCAGGACCCCGGCTCGGCACTCAACCCCCGGATGCGCGTCCGCTCCCTGCTCCGCGAACTCGCCGACGACCGGACCCCGAAGGCGATACGGACGCTCCTCGCCGAGGTACGGCTCCCGGACGACGGCGCCCTCGCCGCCCGCCGCCCGGCCGCCCTGTCCGGCGGACAGCAGCGCCGAGTGGCCCTCGCCCGTGCCCTGGCCCGCCGCCCCGAGGTCCTGCTCCTCGACGAGCCCACCGCCGGGCTGCACCCCGAACTCCGCGACGAGATCGGTGAGTTGCTACGGCACCTGGCCGCTGAGCACCACCTCGCGGTCGCGCTCTCCTGCCACGACCCCGCACTCGTCGAGCGCGTCGCGGACGAGGTGGTGGACCTCGGCACGTACGCAGGCGCGTATACCGGCGCTTCTGTGGGCGGGACCGCCGCAACCCCTACGACCGGGGAACCGCCCGAGCGGCAAACGCCCGCGGCCGCGAGGGAAGCGGTGCTCGACGTCCGTGACCTCCGGGTCACCTTCGGCCGTCGCTCGGACGCCCCCGCGCTGGACGGTGTCGCCCTCGCCGTCGCGCCCGGCTCGGCGACCGGGATCGTCGGCGCCTCGGGCTCCGGCAAGACCACGCTGGTCCGTGCCGTGGTCGGGTTGCAGCCGGTCACCGCCGGCACGATCAGCCTCGACGGGGTACGGCTGAGCACCGGCCTGCGCGGCCGGAGCCGCGAACAGCGGCGTCGGGTCCAGCTGGTCACGCAGAACCCGCTCGGTGCGCTCAATCCCAGCCGCACGGTCGGCGCCACGATCGGCAGGCCGATGCGACTGCACCGGCGGTGCGGGGCGGGCGAAGTGGCCGCGCGCGTGGTGGAACTGCTCGAACAGGTGGGTCTGCAACCTGAGTTCGCCGCCCGCTATCCGCACGAACTGTCCGGCGGGCAGCGTCAGCGCGTCGCCATCGCCCGGGCGCTCGCCGCCGACCCTGACGTCCTGATCTGCGACGAGGTCACCTCGGCGCTGGACTCCGCCACCGCCGAGGCGATCATGGACCTGCTGGTCCGGCTGCGAGAGCAGCGCGGCACGGCCCTCGTCCTCATCAGCCACGACCTCCCGCTCATTGCGGACCGCACCGACACGGTCACCGTCCTCGACGCGGGTCGCATCGTCGAGTCCGGCCCCACGACAAGCGTCTTCACCGCTCCAGGCCACGCGGTGACCCGGGCTCTGCTAAGGACCCAAGGCCTCAGGGCTTCGACATGACTCACCGCGCCTGACTTGACTTTCAGGCCAGCGGTGACGTTGGGGATGCGATACCGGGGGTAGATGAACTCGGCACAGTCTGTACGGGAGTCCGGCAGGAGGAGCCAGTGGCCGGTCATGAGGTCTATGCCGCCAGCGCATTGTCCGTGGTGGCCGCGATACTGTTCGCGCGCTGGTGTCTGACGGGCCGAAGGAGCAGGCCGCGCCCTGCTGCGATATCCCGCCCGGCGGCGCTGAGGGATGTCCGGCGCAGGGGCTCCACCGCGGCTCAGGCCGAGCCATGCCTGCCGAGGGAAGTGCCATGCGCTGAGCGGGCGGTGCAGGAGGCCGAAGACCTCGTGCACGGCTACTGGCGCCGTCTCAGTCCCCTCTATCTGCCCAAACGCGATCACCATCAGCACTGAGCCGATCGGTCGGTGAGCGAATCCGTTCGGGATGCCATTGCAGCCGGGCGACGTCAGCACGGCTCTGGGCCTGTGGAAGGCCTATGTCCACCAGCCCGAGCGTGCTCTGTGGCACGACTACGAGTGGGGCGACGTGCACTGGTACTGCTGCGGCGATCCTCTCGAAGCCCGGGCTCTCCTCGACATCGTGATGCAGGCTGTATCGCCACGAAGCGCCCGCGAACTTCGAACGATCGTCAGCCGGTCAGACGCCGTCTGGAACCTTCCGTCCCCGCCCTATGGCGGGTGACTGTGAATAGCCGACTACGGCTTTGGCCAGCTGCCCAATGCGAGGTTCGCGACTTGCAGCAGCTCAGGGCGGGAACTACCACTCTGGGCCTGGACGGCAATCCCATTGGCGACTGTCCTCAGGTAGACCGCGAGAAGATGAGGATCTGTGGACGGCGGAAGGTCACCGGCGTCCACCGCCTGTTGAAACCGGCGCGTCAAGTGGGCTATCCCGTCCTCGCGCCATGCGATGAGTGCGTCTCGGACCGGGCGGCTGTCATCTCCGGTGGCCAACGCGCCATGCACGCCGAGACAGCCCGTGGGGAGTCCCGGCATGGTTGCCGCCTCGACCGTCCCGTGGAGCACGGCAGTAGCCACTGCCGCACTGGTGGGCTCGGCCAGAGCTCGGGCGAAGTAGGCGGTCAAGCCCTCGGTGTAGCGCTCCAGCGCCTTGTAGAAGAGGTCTTCTTTGTTGCCGAACGCCCGGTACAGGCTGGGACGGCTGATACCCATCGCTTCGGTGAGGTCGTCGAGGCTGGCGCCCTCGAAACCCTTCGACCAGAACACCAGGACTGCACGATCGAGTGCCTCGTCGATGTCGAACGCGCGAGGCCTGCCAGGAGGGGCCGGTGGTGTCGAGCTCATTTCCTCATCCTACTCCTTCGGTACCGATCGGTACGGATGTGCTAACGTGTTTCGTACCAATCGGTACGGTACACGGAGAGGTGTCATCATGTCACAGACCGTACTCATCACTGGCGGAACCTCAGGCATCGGCTTGAGCCTCGCGCAATCCTTCGTCGAACTCGGGGCGTCTGTCGTCGTCTGCGGGCGTTCGCAGGCTGCGCTCGACCGATTCACGCAGGCACACCCGCAGGCGCTGGCCGTGCGGGCCGATGTGACGGACGCAGCTGATCGGGCAGCGTTGTTGCAAGCAGTCGCTGATCGCTATGGGCGTTTGGACGTGCTGGTCAACAACGCCGGTACGTTCGAGGAACGAGACTATGCCGCCGGAAAGAACCCCAATGCGACTCTCGATGACGAGGTGGCGTTGAACCTGACCGCCCCCATCCACTTGACGGGTGAAGTGCTCGAGCGGTGGCCATCGCCCGACGCGATCGTATTCATCACCTCGGGGTTCGCTCTGGTCTCGCCCACTCGCGCGCCCACCCACGGCGCGGTGAAGGCCGGCCTGCACGGCTTCGCGGACGGCCTGCGCCGTCAACTCGCCCCGAACGGCAGCCATGTCCTCGAGGTCCTTCCACCGTCCACGGACACGCCCATGAACGCCGAAGCCACGGGGAAGAAACTGACTCCCGCCCAGGTGGCGGCGGTCACGATGAAAGCTCTCCGGCGGGGGCGGAACATGGCATTCCCCGGTCAGACGAAAGCCATGCCCGCCATGCTGCGCGTCGCGCCGGGCACACTACGACGCGTCGTCGCCGGGCTCTGAACCCCGTCGACGTCGTACTCCTCAAGAGCCGTCCCGGTTATGACCTGGAGCAGCTCCGCCCGGGTGGCGTGAAAGTGAGTGACCAGGGTGATCGAACCGCCCAGTTCCTTCGCGAGTCATTTAAGGGTGAGCGCCCGAGGCCACGTGGGGCGAGGATGCGCACAGCGGCCGCGGTGATGTCTCGCTTGCGCTGCTCGTGTCCAGATAGCGGGCCCGGAGGCCTCACCTCTGTCGGCCGACACTCGTTGTGCAACGCGTGATACACAACGATGATTGTTTGTGATGCGATCAACGTGTATTGCTCACCCAGCAACGGCTCCGCGAACTGGCTCCCGAGAGATTCCGACGTCTTAATGAGATGTGGGACCGGATCGAGCCGCTGATGCCGACCGATCCGGCCCGCGGACGGCGGTGGGCCGACCACCGCCGAACTCTGTCCGCACGGCCGCGCCAGTTGTCCGTTGATCCACATCAAGAGCGGGTAGACGAGGCGGCATGGCTGAAGTGGTAGAGGCTGGGCTGTGGGGGTTGGTGGCGGGTTCGGCGCTGCTGCTCGGTGCTGCGCTGGGGTACGGGCTGCGCGTGCCGCAGAAGGTGATCGCGACCGTGATGGCCTTCGGGGCCGGGGTGCTGATCTCAGCGGTCTCCTTCGAGCTGGTAGGGGAGGCGTACGACCAAGCAGGGCTCGCTCCCGCAGCCTTCGGCACCCTCATCGGCGCCCTGGCCTACACCGTGGGCAACGTATGGCTTGCCCGCCGGGGCGCTCGGCACCGTAAGCGCTCCGGTCACGAGCAGGTGCAGGCGCAGCCGTCGGAGGCTCAGCAGGGCGGTTCCGGGACGGCGCTCGCGCTCGGCGCGTTGCTCGACGGGGTGCCGGAGTCCGCCGTGATCGGCGTCAGCCTGCTCGACGGGGGAGCGGTCAGTCTGGTGACGGTGGCGGCGGTGTTCATCAGCAACGTTCCCGAGGGGCTGTCCAGTTCGGCGGGAATGAAGAGAGCCGGCCGCACCAAAGGGTACGTCTTCGGTGTCTGGGCGGCGATCGCCGCCGCGAGTACCGTGTCGGCCGTCCTTGGCTACACGGTGGTCGGTTCCTTCTCCCCGGCCGTGATCGCCGCGGTGACCGCGGTGGCGGCGGGGGCGATCCTCGCCATGATCGCCGACACGATGATCCCCGAGGCGTTCGAGGAAGCTCACCTGGCCATCGGACTGACAACCGTGTGCGGTTTCCTGGTCTCCTTCGCCCTCTCCCACACCTGACCGCTGGGGTCGGAAGCGGGTGGGCCGTGCCGTGGCGCTGGGTGTGGCAGGTGGCGCACGAGTCCTGTCCGAGGCTCTGGCCGCCAGGCGTCCGCGGGACCCGGACCATCTGCCATGCCGTCACCGGGCCCCACACGGGCGAGGGACGTTCCTGAAATGGCCTCTGGCACTCAGGTCACGCGCACCGAGGTTGTCAAAGATGGGTCCCTCTGCCCACATGAGAGAGACGGCTGCCGGGCCAGGCAGCCGTCTCTCTCCACATCTGTGCGCGGTCAGCCGCGGATGATGTTCTGGGCTTGCGGGCCCTTCTGCCCCTGGCCGATGTCAAAGGTGACGTGCTCGCCCTCGGTGAGCTCGCGGTATCCGCTGCCCTTGATCTCGGAGTAGTGGGCGAAGACGTCCGGGCCTCCGCCGTCCTGCTCGATGAAGCCGAAGCCCTTTTCGGCGTTGAACCATTTCACGGTGCCGCTGGCCATACTGGTCGATCCTTCGTTCATGCCTAGGAGCAGCCCTGCATCCGGGCGTGCTCCGGCCCTCTGCATTCAGGAGCCAACAGCCGTTCTACCCCGGAATACGGCGCTCACCCTGCTGGCGACACAGCCCTTCACACATCGCCGGCTCGCCGGGCAGACGACACCGGAGTCCCCCCTTCCGTTCAATGCGCGGCCACCGCCCGAGCGATCACGAGGCTGGCTGGCTGGTGCTGCTGCCGGGTCGGGGGGCGCCTCGCGCGCTGGCGATCAGTGGCGGGGGTGGCTCTGTGGCCCTCTTCGTGATGGTGGGGGGAGGGTGTGAAGGCGGTTCCAGCGCTGACTCGCACCTCACTGGCGGGCAGGCAAGGGATCGGGGCCCTCTGCCCTCTTGCGCGCGACGGCGGGGCCCCGCGCGCCGTCCCGTGGCAGGTGCCACTCGATCGGCGCAGCATGACTGTCGGCGGGCGGGGCACTGGCACAGCTCCGGAGCGTTTTCTTCCTGCTGCGCCACCGGACCGTGCGGGGCGGGTGCCGCAGTGATCCCCGAGTCACTGCGGCACCCGCCTCGGCTGGCCCGTTCCTCGCCTGCCCGCCGGTGAGGTGTGAGCGCGGACGCGGAGGGCCACCCGGCAGGACAAGGGTGGGGGTACACAGCCCTTGAAGCTTCTCGCTGTCCGGCCGCCGGATTCGCCGTGCTACGGGAGGTCTCGCAGCACACCGACACCAAACTGCACCCGCTGACCGGGGCGTGGCTGAGACGGTGATCGCCTGGGCGCTGGGGCAGCCGTTGCCGGAGCCGGTGGGTCAGGCGCTGGGCGCGGCCGTGCGACGGCGCTCAGGCCAGCAGGGTGCCCCGGACGCGGAGGCCCGGTAGGACGCGGCAGGCCCGTCAGGACGTCATGGCCGGGCGCGGCGTGGGTCAGGGGGCCAGTGCCTGTTCGACGGTGGGATGGCAGCCGATGACCTGGTCCAGGCCGACGAGTTCGAGGACCCGCAGCACCGATGCCTGGGCGCCGGCGATACGCAGCCATCCCTGGGCGTCACTCATGGACTGGTGGGCGATGATGAGGACGTTGATGCCGCTGGAGTCCATGAAGGTCACGCCGCTGAGGTCCACCACGGTCCGCGGCGGCGTCACGCCGTGATAGGCCAGCAGGGCCCCGGTGAGCTCGTCCTTGACGGTGTGGTCGATCTCACCGCGCAGGGTGAGTACCCGGATGTCGTCGACGGTGGTGTGGTCGATCGACAGGCCTGGCCGGGCCGCTCCGTGAGTGTCTGTCACCGATTCCTCGACTGCGCTCGCTGATGTGGGCCAGGGCCCCCGACACGATGTGCGTTGGCAGCCTGCCCAGATACTACGGTGAACACCCACTCGGACCTTTGCGTAACCGAGCTCGAGGGCGTGCGAGGCAAGGTCCGGGGTAAGCGCGGGTGGGCGAACGGGGGAAAAGGGTGAATCCGGTGGAATCAGGTCCAGATGGTGAAGGCAGCGTCATGCCTGGCGACTCGCCGATACAGGACACCATCGCCCTGGACGGCGACGGAACCTGCATCGCCGAGGCACGCCACCGGGCGGTGGACTTCCTCACCCGCGTCCAGGCCGAACACGGCCTGCCGGTGTCCGCACGCGCGATGGACCTGACCCAGCTGGTGGTCAGCGAGCTGGTCACCAACGCCCGCAAGTACGCCCCCGGGCCCGTGCTGATGGAACTGCGCATCACCGACGCGATGGTGGAAGTGGTCGTGTGGGACAGCGATCCCGTCCTGCCGGTGGCCCGGGCCGCCGACGCGGGCAGGGTCGGGCAGCACGGCCTGGAGATCGTCATGGCTGTCGCGCAGGGCTTCGAGGTCCAGCGGGAACCGGTCGGCAAACGCATCACCGCCCGCATCGCCCTGCCCGACGACCCGGGCGGGGACGTCACCGGACGCCGCCCTCAGTAGGCGGCAGGGGGGTGACGCCGGCGGGGGAGAGGCCGGGTCTGCGCGGTGCCTGTGTGCGGGCCGGCGCCACCGGCCGCAGGCCCCGAGGGCGACCTGACGTCTGCTTCCCTCCGCCGCGTCGGACCGGTCGATCCCTAGCTGCCCTTGCTGCTCCGTCGGAAGACGGCTTCGGTGCGCACCATCAGGCCACCGGCATCGGACATTTCAGTGACGGTGTGTCCGAGCTGAACCAGCAGCCCTGCTACTGCGGCCTGCACGATCACCCTCATGCTGTCGTGGCTTGTTGCACGGCCTGCCTGGTCACGGCTGAGCGCGGTGAACCCGTCCGAAGCCGTCCAGCTGACCAAAGCGCCTGCGGACACCTCGGTCACCCGCAGTCCCGGAATCCCCCTGTCCGCGTCGCCCAGCACATGAAAGCCGGCCTGGATCAGGCAAGAGCTCACCCGGGAGACGAGTTCAGCCGGGATGTACGACACGCAGGCCGCCTGCCCAGGAAAGGCACGATCATGCCACCGAGCAGCGCAGGCGCCTTTCGGACGGCGGCAGGACGCGGGGCAACCGGGCGACGGGAACCGGCGGGTTGGCCACGGGGGCCCGGCCGTACACGCTGACGGCTCCCGTCCTGCGCACAGGGAAGGGAGCCGCCCAGGTGTGTCCGGAGGCGTTATGCCTTCAGCGGATCATGCGTGACGGTGCGAATGCCGGTTGCCCGTGACGAGGCGGTAGAGGGCGAGCAGGATGACGGAGCCGGCGATCGCGGCGATCCAGGTGGAGAGGTCGAAGAACCCGTCGATGGAGTCGACGCCGAAGATGACCTTGCCGAGCCAGCCGCCGAGCAGACCGCCGACGATGCCGATGAGCATGGTGATGATGATGCCGCCGGGGTCCTTGCCCGGCATCAGGGCCTTGGCGATGGCGCCGGCGAGCAGGCCGATGATGATCCACGCGATGATGCCCATGGTGTTTCTCCGCTTCGTCGTGTAAAGGCTGTGTCAGCTCACCGTCTGCACCAATTGCGCCCGAACAAACGTCTTCTCCGTCCGGATGTGCCGGCTCCTGATCCGAGACGAGCGTGCCCGAGAGGGGAAAGCCACCCCGGTTGCCCGCGTGGCTGTGGACACTGAGGACCGGCCGACGAGCTGATGGGCGGGGGGTGGCCCAGTTTTTCCGCAAGGTCGAGGCCGATGCCGGCCTGCCCGACACCGCGCTCCGTTCCGGGCGTTCCGGGCGTTCCGGGCAGGGTGCCGGTCGGGTCATGCGAGGGCGTCGGCGCATGTCCGGAATCCGCAAGCGGTCAGGTCTGCCGGGTGAAAGACGGTCTCGTTCCAGCCGGGGTTCACTCCGGGAAACCTGCGACGAGAGAGGCCCCCACATGCCCGACGCGCCTGCCGAAGAGTTCTGGAAGGACCTCAAGCCGATCGAGAACTCCTTCCGCCCCGACGCCCTCCCCGAGGTCTACCTGTCCAAGGTGGCCACGGACGACGACCGCTATTACGTGCCGTTCACCGAGACCGTCGGCTCGCGCCCACTGTGGATCAACGTCAAGGACAACAGCTGGGCCGACATTCTGCGGGCCAAGGAGGCGGGGCTGGTCAACCGGCACTACCACCCGCACGAGGTGTTCGCGTACACGATCTCCGGCAAGTGGGGCTACCTGGAGCGGCCCTGGACGGCGACCGCCGGCGACTTCGTCTACGAGGCCCCGGGCGAGGGCCACACCCTGGTCGCCTACGAAAGCGACGAACCGATGAAGGCGTTCTTCATCGTCAAGGGCCCGCTCATCTGGCTGGACGAGAACGGCGAGCCCGACGGCTTCTTCGACGTGCACGACTACATCAAGATGTGCCGCGAGCACTACGAGCAGGTCGGACTCGGCGCCGACTACGTCAACTCCCTGTTCCGCTGAGCGCCATGACGGAAACCGTCGTCGCGCCGCACACCGGTCACGAGGGGGCCCTGTGAGGGCGGCCGTCTGGTACGGGGCCAAAGATGTCCGCGTCGAGAACATGCCGGTGATCCCGCCTGGGCCCGGCGAGGTGACGATCGAGGTCGCCTACTGCGGGATCTGCGGCAGCGACCTGCACGAGTACGCCGACGGGCCGCATGCCATCCCCGTGGGCGACCCGCATCCGGAGTCCGGCGTGGCCGCTCCGCTCATCCTGGGGCACGAGTTCTGCGGCACCGTCACCGAGGTGGGCGGCGGTGTCACCGGCGTCGTCCCGGGGGACCGGGTGGCGGTGGAGCCGCACTACCGCTGCGGTAGCTGCCCGCGGTGCCTCGCCGGCGAGTACAACATCTGCCGGCGTTTCGGGTTCGCCGGGCTCATGGGGCACGGCGGACTGGCCGAGCGCGCCACCGTACCCGCGTACATGCTGCACAGGCTGCCCGAGTCGGTCTCCTTGGAGCAGGCGGCGGTGTTCGAGCCTGCCGCGGTCGCGCTGCACGCGGTGCGGCGGGCCGAGATCCGCCCCGGCGAGACCGTCGCCGTCCTCGGCCTGGGGCCGATCGGACTGCTGGTGACCCAGCTGGCGGCCCGCTGTGGCGCTGGGCGCGTCGTCGCCGCCGACCGGTCCCCGGCCCGCCGCGAGCTCGCGCTGCGCCTGGGGGCCGCCGAGACCGGCGCGGACCTCACCGAGGTGGTCGGGGGAGAGGGAGCGGACATCGTGTTCGAGGCGGTCGGTTCGGAGGGCACTTTGCGCGCCGGTCTGGCCGCCACCCGGCGAGGCGGTCGGGTGATGTTCCTCGGCCTGACCGGCACGGTCTCCCTGGACGCCTTCGCGCTGGTGAACAACGAGCAGACGATCATGACAAGTGTGGGATATCGCGACGTCTATCCGGAGCTGATCCGTCTGGTGGCCGAGGAGGGCGTGGACCTGGCGGGGATCGTCACGTCCACCATCGCTCTGGAGCACGTCGTGCGGGACGGGTTCGAGGCGCTGTTGCGCGGAGAGGGGCAGATCAAAGTGCTGGTACGACCAGGAGGGCGGCGTCCGTGAGTGGCGAATTCGCGGGGCGGCGGGCGTTCGTGACCGGGGGCACCTCGGGGATCGGCGCGGCCACGGCCATACTTCTCGCCGAGCTGGGGGCCGAGGTGACCGCGCTCGGCCTGCCACCCGCCGACCCGGCCGACCGGCCCGACCATCCCCGCGTCCAGGTCGTGGAACACGACGTGCTGGACTACGCCGGGCTGGCCGGTCTGCTCTCCGGGGTCCATCCGCTGGGCATCTTGGTGAACTGCGCGGGGATCAGCCACGACCGCGGGGAGTACGACCTCGTCCGCTGGCAGCGGGTCATCGAGATCAACCTCACCGCCACCATGGTGGCCTGCCAGAGCGCCCGCCCGGCCCTGGCTGAAAACGGCGGCGCCATCGTGAACGTCTCGTCCATGTTCTCCTTCTTCGGCAGCAAGGACCGGCCTGCCTACAGCGCGAGCAAGGGCGGCGTGTCCCAGCTCACGAAGTCGCTGGCCGCCGAGTACGCCGCCGACGGAGTCAGGGTCAACGCCGTCGCGCCCGGCTTCGTGATCACTCCGCTGGCACGGGGGGTGCTCGACGACCCCGAGGCCACGGCCCAGGTGCTGGCCCGCGTCCCGGCCGGGCGCCTCGGGCAGCCGCACGAGGTCGCCGCGGTGGTGGCGTTCCTGTGCTCGGCGGCGGCTTCGTACGTCACCGGCGCGGTCGTGCCCGTGGACGGGGGCTATCTGGCCGTGTGAAGGTCGCCTACGCTCAGCTCCTGACGACGCATGCAGCAGGAGGAGGTCACATGTCCGCCCTCGCCGTGATCTCCCGGGCCACCACCGAGCACATGGAACCCGCCGAGCGCATCCACTACTGGGAGGACTACAACCGCAGGGCGCTGGTGGGCCTGTCCTGCACCTCCTACTCCGAGCAGGGCCTGCTGGCCAGCCAGACCAACATCGAGCTGGGCGGTCTGCGCATCGCCGAGATCACCGGCAACGCCCATGCCGTCCAGCGCAGTCCGCAGACGGTCAAGTCGGCGCCGAAGGACTCGGTGTTCGTGACCCTGCTGCTCAAGGGGGAGGCGGTGTTCCTGCACGAGAACGGCTGTGTCGCGACCACGGCGGGCGAGCTGTGCGTCTACGACACGCGCAAGCCATACCTGTTCGGGTTCTCCTCCTCGATGCGCCAGATCCTGGTCGACGTGCCGCGTGAAGTGTTCGCGCAGGCGTGCGTGGGCGGGTTGCCCGGCCCGATGTCGTTCGGGCGGGGCACGGTGCGGGAGGGCGCGCTCGTGGACGCTTTGAGCTCTCTGCTCGGCAGAGTCACCTCGTTGCGTGATGGCCCGGACGATCTCGCCGACGCCGAGGAGAGCGTGCTCGGCCTGCTCGGGCAGCTCGCCGAGGAGCGCACTGGAGGGGGCCCGGGGCCCGACGCCTACCGCTCGCACCTGATCGTGGCGCAGGACTACATCGACCGGCATCTGCACGACCCCGGCCTCGGAGCCACGCAGGTGGCCGGCGTCCTGGGAATCTCGGCACGGCACCTGGGGCGCATCTTCGAGTCGACCGGCAGGTCTCCGGCGCGGCACATCATGGAACGGCGCCTGGTCGAGGCGCACCGGGAACTCACCGGGCCCGGGGCACGCGAGGTCAGGATCGCCGACGTCGCGCACCGGTGGGGGTTCTCCAGCCAGGCCCACTTCGCCCGTCTCTTCCGCTCCAGATTCGGGCTCACCCCGAGCGAGGCCCGCGCGGAGACGAGGCAGTAGAGGACGCGCGGTGACGCGTCCGATCTGTGGCGTTGGGGCACTCCCAGATCTGCTTCAGGCCTGTCGGGGGGGGGGAGAGAGTGCCGTCGGCGGGGACGGACCAACCGTTGAGGGATCCCTTCCGCCTCTCCGTGGACGGTTACGTGGCGTATCTCCTCCTCTCCTCGCGGCGGATCGCCGAGCGGCGGGCGGACTTGTGGCCCTCGGTGCGAGCGACCTCACGTCGCGGACCGACCGACGGTGGCCGGGGGAGGGGGCCGGCCTCGCGGCACCAGCGGTGCATTGTGTCCGCGATCTTCAGCATGGGTCTCTGTCTCCGCGGTTCGCCGCACTGGTGCAGGCCGCCGCCACGACGACCTGGTGCACGCCACCCACCTCACTCTGCTCGACCTGTTCGCCATCGACGATCCGGCGCTGACCGCGCTGCCCGGCGCCTACCGCAACGCCTCTGCCCCGCGCCGTCCGCCGCGCGGCCTGTCCGGGCAGGTGGATCCTGCTCGGCCTCGGCAAGATCGGCACGCGCGCGCCGGCCAGGCTGGATGAGCTCGACATCCCTGTCGTCCGTGCGGAGTCGGATCCCGAGGGCTCAGGCGGCACCCCGCTGGCCCGTCGCCTGCTCATCCCCACCGTCATCGGGACGTCACCGAGGAGGGCGTCCTGGAGTCCGCGAAGATCCACCCCGCGATTGGTGAAGGCGTGGCTGAGGTGGACGTGGTGCTTCGGCCCGCCGACGGCTCGCGGCGGGAACGCTGGTGGAGGCCTGCACGCTCTGAACCTTTCCGGTGGAGCTACGTCGGCCCCGACGGCCGCGCCGAGTCGAAGAGCGCCCCGACCCTCGTGGGCCGCACTTCCGCGGTCGGCGACCAGGTGGCCGCGTGCCTCCTGTGGACGGCGCTGACTTGAGTGCACGGCCGCTGAGCGTGTACCTGCGGGCCGGTACTGCCGCCCACCCTCAAGCGAACTCGCAAACGGGATGCGCGTCCCGTATAGTCAATCGGGATAGCCATCCCGTTTATGGGTGGCCGTCCATCCCCACAGGAGGTTTACGTCATGAGCAAGGTCTGGTTCATCACCGGTTCGTCGCGCGGTTTCGGCCGTGAGTTCGCCCTCGCCGCCCTGGAGCGCGGCGACCAGGTCGCGGCAACCGCCCGCAACACCGAAACGCTGAAGGACCTGGTCGCCGCCCACGGCGAGGCAATCCTTCCGCTGACCCTGGACGTGACGGACAAGGCCGCCGCCACCGAGGCCGTCCAGCGGGCACACGCACACTTCGGCCGCCTGGACGTCGTCGTCAACAACGCCGGCTACGGCCTGTTCGGCACCGTCGAGGAACTGACCGAACAGCACGTCCGCGACCAGATGGAGACCAACTTCTTCGGCGCCCTGTGGGTGACCCAGGCCGCGCTGCCCCTGCTGCGCGAACAGGGCAGCGGCCACATCGTGCAGATCTCCACCATCGGCGGCGTGACCACCTACCCCAGCCTCGGTGGCTACCACGCCTCCAAGTGGGCCCTGGAAGGACTCACCGAGGCCCTCGCCAAGGAAGTCGCCGCATTCGGGATCAAGGTCACCCTGGTCGAGCCCGGCGGCTTCGCCACCGACTGGTCAGGCGCCTCCGCCAGCTTCGCCGAGCAGCTGCCCGTCTACGACGGGTTGCGCGCCGCCCTGGCCGAGGGCTGGCGCGACGTGAAGCTCGGCGACCCCACCGCGGCCGGACCGGCACTTCTGCAGATCGTCGACGCCGACACCCCGCCCCTGCGCGTCTTCTTCGGCACCCAGGGACTGGACATGATCCCCGACGTCTACGCCGAGCGCCTCAAGACCTGGCAGGACTGGGCCCACGTCTCCACCCTCTCCCAGGGCGACCCGGCCTGAACCGGGCGGCGGTACGCCTCCGGCCGCGGACGGCTGGGCGGTAGGGCACACCAGTCACAGCAGGGTCAGCGGCTCGCGTCGCCAGGCGCGAGCAGGCTGGTCAGCTGCGAGATCGCCTCGGGTGGCGGCTTGAACCTCACCCGCCACTTCCGCGTCCTGCGCGAGGCCGGCCTCATCCGTCAGCATGACGTCGGCACCCGCCGCATCAACACCCTGCGCAAGGAAGAGCTGGACCAGCGCTTCCAGGGACTGCTCGATCTCGTCCTCAAGGAGAGCGCAGGCCGCGTCACACCCCGCACGAACACCGACAGCGCCTGACGCCTCGGGACGCGCCGACGCGACACGATCAGGACAGTCCAACGCTCCGCGGAAGCTTCCCGGACCAGCGCCGATCGGCCTGCGGACGCAGAGTGGGCCCGCCGACGGCACTGCTGGGCGTCGTAGGGTCATCCGTTTCTCGCCTGTACCGGGCCCCCTGGCGCCGACAGGGCAGATCGCCTCCGAAGGGTGCCGTCCGGTGGGAACCCAGGGACGTTCCCGGAGGTCCTGCAGGCCGAGCGTGACGTGCGCGACAGGCATGGGTGCAACTGGTCGCGAGCGAGCTGCTCGCCAACGCGCACAAACTCGCCCAGGGTCGCTGCTGCTGGTCAAGCAGCCCTGGTGCGGTGCGACGGAGGCGTTCTGGGCAAGGGTGCCTCCGCCAGGTCGGCAAGGACGGTGTCGGCCTGGCCTGTTCGGCGGAGTCCATGCGGAGACTTCTGCGTATCTGTGCGGGATACATGTCCTGCTGGATTTGCTGGCCCACCATGCCAGCGCATTGCGTCGGTGACCCTGTCGCCCATGTGCATCGACGCGTAGTACCGCTGGTGAGCTTCCTTGACGTCTTCCGGGAAGGCGCCGACCAGGCCCAGGTCGGTGATCGAGTGGTCGGGATTCTCAACCGCCGTGTTTCCTCCGGAGGTTCGCCGCGGTCTCGGACTCGGGCAGTGCGGCCTCGCGCCGATCGTCACCGGCCTCAGGCAGCTCCAAGTGCTTGGCCCGGCTGGGGCGATCTTCCGGCGCTTCGGACGCCCGCACAACCAGACGCTCCTCGTCTCCTCCGGCGGGTCCGGCCGGAGGAGACGGCAGGGGCCGACCATGTGGCCCCGGATGTCCTGACCGCCGTACGCGCGGTACTGACGGCCCTCCCCAGGGCCGCGTCCTGGTCGACGAGCGCCCCATGGAGGCTGCCTTCGACACTGGTCCGCGGCCCCGGTGAGAGCCGTCCGCACGTGCTACTGGGCGTAGAACGTGGCGTCCGCCCGGTCCGTGGCCGTACTCGGCGTCTGCACGTACAGCAGGTAGTTGAAGTGGCGGACGTAGCGGCCGGGTGAGCCGTACGACTCGTACGAGACGCCGGCCGAGTCGGACAGACCCGCCCGCTTGTAGAAGGTGGCGTCGGACGCGAACTGCGCCGTTCCGTCGTTCTTCTCCAGCCGGACCTCGAAGCTCGCGTTGCTCCGCAGGTAGTAGCCGGGGAAGTTGGCCGACTCCAGCGACACGGTGCCGCTGCCGGTCAGGCCGGTGACCACGCGGAACTGCGAGTCCGCCAGCGGGCTGACGTTGGCGTCGATCCGGCCGCGGTAGTCGAAGTGCCGGATGAAGCGGTCCGCGAAGTTGTACGAGGAGAAGCGCTGCGGGGTGACCCCGTCGGCCACCGGGATGCCGAAGTCGGGGGTGCCGTCGGCCTTCCAGTACACCTTCTGCACGCGGGTACGGCGGTTGGGGTCGTTCAGCGGGTCGCCGGTGATGTCCTTGTAGCTGCGGTCGTGGTAGACGAGGATGTCGGACTTGCCGTCCTCGGAGGTGGTGAAGGAGTTGTGGCCCGGACCGTACTGGGAGGTCGCTTCGCTCGTCTTGAACACCGGCTGCGAACCCTTGGTCCAGGACGCCGGGCTGGTCAGGTCGGCCGTCGCGGAGGCGGTGAGCATGCCCAGGCAGTAGTTGGAGTCGGTCGCGCTGGCCGAGTAGGTCATGAAGACCTTGCCGCCGTGCTCGATCACCGCCGGGCCCTCGTTGACCTTGAAGCCGATCGTCTCCCAGGACAGCGTCGGCTGGGAGATCTCCGCCAGAGTGCCGGTGACTGTCCAGGGGTTGGCCATCTTGGCGATGAACAGGCTGGTGTTGTTGTTCTCTGCCGGGTTGCGCTGGGCCCAGGCGAGGTAGCGGACACCGCCCACGACGAAGGTGGTGGCGTCGAGGGAGAAGCTCTCCCACGTGGTCTTGATCTGGCCCTTCTCGGCCCACGCGGCGGTGAGCGGATTGGCTCCGGTGCCCTCCAGGACGTACATCCGGATCGCCCACTTGTCACTGGTGGAGCCGGCGGCGAAGTACACGTACCACTTGCCGTCGATGTAGTGGATCTCCGGTGCCCAGATGTTGGCGCCCATCACGCCGCTGGCGTGCTTGGTCCAGATCGTGGTCTCGGGAGCCGTCGACAGGCCCTGGATGGTGGTGGCGCGGCGCAGCACGATGCGGTCGTAGGCGGGCACGGTGGCGGTGAAGTAGTAGTAGCCGTCTGTGTGCTTGAAGATGTGCGGGTCGGCGCGCTGTTCGGCGATCGGGTTGGTGTAGGTCACGCCGGGGGAGGCGGGCACGGCCGCGTGGGCGACGGGGCCGGGCCCGGCGATACAGCCCACCAGGGCGAAGAGGACGGCTGTGAGCAGCCGTACGGCGTTGCGTCTCAAAGGGTTGCTCCAGGGTGCTGATGCGGGATGCGGGATGCGGGATGCGGGAGGTGGAGGGAGGTCAGGTCGTGGGGACGAGGCGCCACTGCTGGCAGTTGTTGTTCAGCCAGGTCCACAGCCGTACGTCTGTCCCGTTCTGGGTGCCGCAGTTGGCGACGTCGGCGACCTTGCCGCTGTTCTCGTTCACGATCCGCACGTAGTCGCCGGTGGCCGTGTGGACCAGTCGGAACTTCTGGCAGTTGTTGTTCAGCCAGGACCACTGCGCGATGTCCGTACCGTCGGTCTTGGCGCAGTTCGCGGTGTCCGCGACCTTGCCGGTCGCGACGTTGACCAGTCGGCTGGTGTCGTTGCCGAGGTCCTCGACGCGCCACTTCTGGTTGGCACCGCCGGTGCAGCTCCACTGGAAGATGTTGGTGCCGTCCAAGGTGTTGCCGCCCTCGACGTCCAGGCACTTGCCGCTGTTGCGGTTCACCAGGGTGTACGCGGTCGGTGTCGTCGCCGTCTCGCCCGACGGGCCGGGCAGCGTGGGGCCGAGCGCGACCGGGGTACCGAAGTTCGGCGTGCCGTCCGCGTTCCAGGTGAACTTCTGCGCCCGTGTCGTACGGGCGTTGCCGCAGCCGCCGTTCGCGGAGGTGTTGGCGTGGTAGACGATCCAGTTCTCGGTGCCGTCCGGTGAGGAGAAGAAGCCGTTGTGGCCGGGGCCGTAGACGCCGTTCGCGTCATTGCGCTGGAAGACCGGCGTCTGCTTCTTCGTCCAGGAGGAGGCCAGCAGGGGGTCGCTGCCGGTGAGCTCCAGCTGGCCCAGCTTGTACTCCGCCGTCGAGCAGGAGCTCGCGGAGAAGGTGAGGAAGGTCCGGCCGTCGTGGTAGAGCGGCTCTGGTCCCTCGTTGACCGGGCTGCCCTGGGTCTCCCAGCTCAAGGTGGGGCTCGAGATGATGGTGAAGGGGCCGCTGAGCGTGTACGGGTTGCTCATCGGAGCGATGACGAGGCTCTGCGTACTGCCGTTGATCTTGCCACTGCCCAGGAGGTACAGCCTGTCGTCGTGCTTGAGCACGCTGGCGTCGATGAGCCAGCCCTGAGCACCGGCCGGGCCGGGGGTGAGGCTGGCGTCGGTGAGGATGTTCTTGTACGTGTACGGGCCCATGGGGTCGGTGCCCGCGCTTTCCAGGACGTGGGTGCGCTGGGAGTCGCAGCAGGCGACACCGCTCTGCGCCGCGGAGTAGTACAGGTACCAGTGGCCGTCGAAGAAGTGGATCTCGGGTGCCCAGATGTTGGTGTTGCGGGTGGGGGTGGTGTCGCTCCAGATCTGGACGCTGGCGGCGGTGGAGAGTCCGGCCAGGGTCGGTGACTTCCGCATGGTCAGCACACCCGTGAAGGATGTGGTGACCAGGTAGTAGTTGCCGTTGTAGTACTCGAGCCAGGGGTCGGCGCCCTTCTGCGACTTGACCGGGTTGGTGTACGGGCGGCCCTCGGCGGCGGTGGCCGGTGTCGTCGCCGACACCATGGCGATCAGTACGGCGAGCACACACAGGATCAGGGACCTGTGGCGTCTGGCGGAGGGCTGCTCTGACATCTGAGGCATGCGGGGACCGTCCATGTCCGTAATTTCGAACGCGGTTCGTAAATTCGGTCAGAAGATAAGCGGGGGCCATGGTTCCGTCAACGGTTTCGTCACATGCGCTTCACCTGTGCGTATTCGTCCCGTGAAACGGGCCAGGGCGCCCACTTCCTGCTCGGGGAGCGGGACCCGGTCCCAGAACGCGACCCGTATACGGATCATGCGGATCACCTGGTAGCTGCCACCCCGAGCAGGACGGCTCGCCCGCGGCCTCGGTCACCCAGACCAGCCGGTTCGTCTCGCGGGCGGAGGAGAGGGGGTGTCCCGGGTTGGAGATGCCGTCCTTCAAGCCGCGGAGGAGGTTGCGCTGGGCGCCGGGGAGGGGTTCCGGCATCCGTCGATGCGCCAGCTGGCCTGCATGTCTCGCTGAAGGGCCGTTGGTCTCTGCGTCGGCGGCGCGCCATGAGCAGGGGTGCCTGCTCTTGCGCAACACCTCGGCCTCGCGCAGAACAGCCAGTGGGCGGTCGGCAAGCTGGGAGTGCAGGAACAGCAGCCACAGATCGTGGTCGATCGCGCCTGCACGCCCCCCAGGTGCCGCCGGCGCTCCCGGTGCAGCTTCGCCAGGCGTTGCTACATCAGGGCGCGCAAGGTGGAGCCGTCACGCGCCCGCCACACGATCCACGGCACCGAGGCGGTGAGCGATCTCTCGAACAGACGCGCCCGGATCGCGCTACTCCTGCGTCCTGGGAAGGCGCGCTGCGCGGCGCTGCGGCTGGTGTGCTGACGTGGCACCGGGCGCTTGGAAACGTGGGTGCCTCAAGATTCCCGACGCCGAGCCGACCCTGACGAGTTGATGAGAAGTTGCTCGGGGGATGTCAGGGGCGAGTCCGTCCGGCGACGGATGCCCTGAACGCATGTCCGGGCGGAGATTGGTCGCCATGCGAATTCAACCGGTCGTGAACACCACGGTGCCCCTTGCCCTGTGCCTGGTCATCGCCGCGGGGGCTGCCACCTCTGCCGCGCCCTCCGCTCCGCCCTCCGCGGCACCCTCGCCCCGTGCTCATGCGGGTGTGCGGTTCGAGTTGCCGAAGTCGACGGGACGGCAGCCGGTCGGGAGCACCGAGCTCCATCTCGTCGACAGTGATCGGCGAGACCCCTGGGCTCACGACAGGGCACGGGAGCTGATGGTCAGCATCTGGTATCCGGCCCGTCGGGCGAAGGGGTATCCCCGGCAGCCGTACATGCCTGCCGGCGTCGCGCGTTCCGTGGACGAATCCGGCTCCTTCGATCCTGCCGGGCCCGGCCAGGTGGACTGGGCCAACATCCGCACGGAGGCGGCCGCGATGGCCCCGGTCGACGACCGTGAGAGTCGGCCTGTCGTGTTGTACTCACCGGGCTTGCAGGTCTCCCGGACGCTCGGCACCTCGACAGCGGTGGAGCTGGCGAGCCGTGGTTATGTCATCGTCACCGTGGACCACACTTACGAGGCCCCTGCGGTGGAGTTCCCCGGGGGCCGGGTCGAGCTGCAGAAACCGATGTCGGGAATCGAAGGATTGAAGAAGGCTCTGGACACCCGGGTGCGCGACACGCGCTTCGTTCTCGATCAGCTCGCCCTGTTGCACCGCGGTCGGAACCCGGACGCTGAGGGGCGACGACTGCCCAAGGGGCTGGCGAAGGCGCTGGGCTTGGAGCGGGTCGGGATGTACGGGCATTCGGGCGGGGGCGCCACCGCGGCTGAGACCATGCGCGTGGACCGCCGTATCGACGCGGGTATCAACATGGACGGCACGCTGCAGTTCAACGACAGCGAGTTCCTACCCGTGGCGCGGAGAGGACTGGACCGTCCGTTCATGCTCATGGGCAAGGCCAATCAGACGCACCTCAACAAGCCGTCCTGGCGGTCCTTCTGGGACCGCTCGACGGGTTGGAAGCGTGATCTGAGTCTGGAACAGGCCAGTCACTTCAGTTACACGGATGCTCAGTCGTTCGTGCCGGCATTGGACGAGCGCCTGGGCGTCCCGGCCCAACTCCGCGAGCAGTACATAGGTACGGTGGAACCCGAGCGCAGTACCGCCGCCCAACGCGCCTTCATCAGCGCGTTCTTCGACCAGCACCTGCGTGACAGGCCCCAGGACTTGTTGAACGGCCCTTCCTCCGCTCACCCGGAGGTGCGTTTTATCGATTGAGTACGGAGGCGACGCCTCACGGCGCCGGTGCTGGACGTGGTGACCGGGATCGGGCCTCCCCGCAGCCGTCAGCCTCTCGACCGTACGGTGCCGGGCCGTGGGGCGTTCGTCTCGGTGCCACTCCTGACTGCGCCCCCGGATGTCCGCACGGCCCGATCGCGCCCTGAGCGCCGTCTCCACCCGTACGGACGACGTCGCGGAACCGATGCCTCCGCCGACTCGCCACATTCGCTCACAGCGGCCTTTCCCTCGATGAGCTCACCAGCGCTCGCACGCTGGTCCCGCCGCACTGTCCACGGAGACTGTGGCGAAGTCCAGGTGCCTGGAGGGGCGTCGGAGCCGATGACACCTGGTCTGCTTCGGGTGCTGCTGGTGACAGGTAGCGCGCCGATCTGGTGACAACCGCCCTGCTTCACCCGGCCGACTCCACAGGTCAGCGGATTCCAGTCGTGCCAACTATCGTGCTTCGGCTCGGCCCATCGACCGCGACAAAAGCCCGCCGTTCGACGCCGACCACGAAGCGGCGTCGCCGCCGACGCGGCGCCGCAGCCCACACTTCGCCGCTGTGGACACCGACGTCGGCGGCGACACGGTGTGATTCACCACCGAGGCCATCGCCGCGGCGGTCCTCAACCACCCTGGTTTCGTCACCGCGGATGCGGACTCGCCGCGCGAGGACACCATCGCCATCCAGACCTGCGCCCAGGTGCGCCACATCGGCGACGGAGGTCAGGAAGGCCAGGGCAAGCCCGTCTGGCCCGGAACAAAGCCCGTTCCGAACAGGCAGCCACAGTCTGACCTCACGCTCAAGAACCACCAGACGACCGGCTCTGACGGGCCGGATGTCTCAGCGGAAGATGCCGGCATTCTCCGCAGCCCACTGCTGGAACGGTCTGGCCGGGGAGCCGGGGAGCCGGTGACCTGTGAAACCGTCTCGCGCACCATCAGCAACTCGTCATTGACGTCTCCGCCCATGACTGCGAGCACCGCCTCCGCGGCCTCGACGGTGAGGGATACCCGGGGGCAAGCTAGGCTGCGGGTTTTCAGCGGACGGGGGCATGGCATGCGGCAGCGGGGGATATGGGCGGTCGTGCTCGGCGCGGCCCTGGTAGTCGTCGCTGGCTGCGGTTCCAAGACCGCCGAGACCGATGAGGAGGCGACAGGTGCGGCCACGGCCTCCGCCTGGACACTCGCTACTCCGATTCGCATCGACGGCGTCCGGACCGCCGACGGCGGTCGGTCTCTGGTGGTCGATGCCGAAGTGCCCGACGGGGCACGCGACTGCGTGCGCAGCCTGCGCGGTGAGCTCGAAACCGTCGAGCACGGCACGGTGTACGTGAAGGTCACGTACGAGACCCGTTCCCTGAGCCAGGACTCCGGCTGCACCGGCACGCGGCGGGTCAAAGCGACGGTGAAGCTGGGCGAGCCCCTCGGCACCCGGAGGGTCATGACGAACAGCATGGACGTGTACACCCCCATCGGTGCCACGCCACCCGCCCTGCGGCAGTGCGGTGAGAACGGTTGCGACCCCACGCCGCCGCGTTGCACCTCGTCCTCGTACCAGCAGGCGGTCAACGACACGGACATCCCCAAGCACACGAGTTGGGAGGATCGCGGCTGCGACGACACGTGGTTGGTGCTGGACCTGTCGACCCGGATGGGGCCGGCGTGCGGTGACGCCGGCGACGGATGCTCCTCCTCCGTTGTCTCCCAGCGCTGGTTCTACCGGGCCGACCCCTCGGGCTGGCGGCCGGTCGCCACGAACGGCGATGCGGGGTGCGCCGGGATCCACAAAGTCCTGCCGGAACTGCCCGAGCACCTCTGTGCGTCGCTGCCGCGGCTCGACCGCGGCTGAGACTCAGCCCGTCGACCACGGCTTCCAAATCCGGGACAGTCACCCGCACATGTGCGACGACCGCAAGGTGAGGGTGCTCGAGGCGGAGCGGCAGGCGGAGCAGGCCGAACGCGAGCGCCAGAAGCACGAGCACCAAGGACGAGGCGGCGCAGGCCTCGAAGGCCGGCCGCTGGCGCAGCTGATCCGGGCCAGACCTCCCGGCAGCGTTTCCCGACGCGCTGCCTGACTCAGCGCGAGCCCGCGCAGCCAAGCAACAGAAGGACCTGGCCCGCGTCCGCGCCGAACGCGACGATCTACGCGGCCAGGCGCAGCAACTGGCATGTGCGGCACTGACGGCGCATCATGGACATACCACTCTCACCTGTACGGAGGTCGCAGAGTGACACCCCTCTCGACCCCCACGCCGGTCCCGCATGAATCGGCGCATGACGGACGCCGATTCGATCATTGACCTCCCAGCCGTGCTGAGGCACGACCTCTGTAGGGACCTTCACGGAGCGAGGGACATCATGTCTGTCAAACTTTCGCTATTTTCGAACAACTTTCCGGACTTCTTCGTCATCGACCAGAACGGTCTTGTCGACATCGCCAAGATCGTCACCGACGTGGACCGCGGCAACGCCACGTTCGAGTGGACGGGCAGGCTGCAGATCGGCGAGCAGGGACAGCTGCTGCGCGCCGTCGCTCCGACCGGATTCTGCCTGCGCATGGCGACGTTCGACGAGTTCCGCATCCACAGCAAGTTCTTCGAGGGGATCACGGACCCCGACGTCGCGGCGGAGGTCCGTCTGGACTCGACCTTCACCCTGGAAAGAGCGGTCATCGACCCGAACCACATCTCGTTCCGATCCGTGCGCTTCCCGGATCGCTTCATCCGGCACAGGGACTTCCAGCTCTTCGCCGAGCAGGTGAACAGCCCCGAGGAACTCCAGTCGGCGTGCTTCAGGATCGAGTCACCACTCGCCGACGAGTGACGGATCTCCACCGGTGCTTCCGTCCCGGCCGGGGCGCAACCGCCCGGCGAAGCCGACCGAATGAACCGTTCGACACAGCAGGAGGGTCTGATGTCAGTCCTCGCCAAGCTTCTGGAGTTGACCGCCGCCACGTCTCAGGACCGTGACGGGGAGGACGAAATAGTCATGAGCAGGGTGGGTGGAGTCCAGTTCTTCCCCACCAGCGGGACCGTTTCCATGCGCGAGGGCACGACGGAGGAGCTGGACATCTTCGTGCCGATCTTCGGTGGCGATGTCCAACTCGCGCTGCACGAGATCGACCGCGGCTCAGGGATGCCGGCGAGTCTGGTGGGAACGGTCTCCCTCAAGGCCGACGAGGCCGGTCGCGGAAAGGTGCGGAAGCAGTTCCACGGCGCCGGGGCCCTGTATGAACTGACATACGTGGTCAACTGACCGGGCGGACTCCACAAGGCCCCGTACGACAGCGGCACACAGCCCCCGGGCAGCGTCAGGTCAGCGGTTGATCCACAGCTGGCAGAAGGCCCGGTGCACGGCAGCTGCCGGACCTCGCGGCGGCTGCCGTTCGGCACACCGGCGTCCGTCAGGCAGTGCCCGGTGGCCTTGTCCCTGATCATTTCGCCTCCGTTCCGCCGGGCGAACTCCCACTTCCGGCCGTCGGCGCAGGTGCGGCTTCGCTGGACGATCACGGCGTCGGCGTCCACGCTCGCCGGCTGGGGTCCCATGAGCGTCACACGCCCCGGGGTGATGGAGGTGTACGGCTGGCCGGTGCCGGTGTCCGCCCACTGGCCGCGCGTCGACACCGTCGCGGCGGCGAGTCGCCGGAATCGGCGTGGGCGGGCAGGGACAGCGGCGTGGCCATCGACAGCGCCGCGCCGGCCACGGCACCGGCGCGAAGGACCGACGAACGCGTGGATGCCATGTCGGGGATCTCCTCGTGTCGTCGCGCGGGCCGCGGGAGCCGCAGGAGCCGCGGGAGCGGCGATCGTCCGAAGGCCGGAGCGCGCCGGCCAGCGGCGGGACGCTTTCTCGGTCGGACGGCCGCATGACGTCCCCGCTCGATGCCGGTGTCATGAACACGGCCGCGCACTGCACTCCGCGTATGGACCCGGCTGGACCGGCCGGGTGAACCACGGTGGGGCACCCACCCGATACGGAATCAGTCACCACGTGAACGTTGGAAGGAGACCATTGCGCCGACTGACGCGGCAGGGGTACGGCAGGGCCCGGCCGTGGCGGGTCCGCAAGAGCGGGTGGTACTACGTGTCGCTCGTGGCGACGTTGCTGGGCGCGCTGCTCCTGCTGTTCCTGGCCGTGACGGCAGTGGTCACGCTGGCGAACGACCGGACGTTCTGGACACCGGTCCGGTGGCTCGACCAGCACTGCAAGAAGAGCGGCAATGCCTGCGCCGTCCTCCAGTCGCTGATCATGCCGTTCCTCACCCTCTCCCTGGCCACGGTCGCGTACCTCTCCTTCCGGTTCACCAGGGTGCGCAGGGCGTACCTGAGGAAGGCCCGGGCGACGCCGCACGAGCTGGTGGAGACGGCGGGGGGCATCCTCGGCAAGGTGGTGGGCCGCGACCAGTTGTGCGAGGTCCTCATGGAGGACCAGCGGGACGCCCGGTTCCGCCGTACGCATGTCGTCGTCGGCGGCGTCGGCACGGGCAAGACGGCACTGATCGTGCTGCTGACGGAGCAGTTCGCCCGGCGCAAGGCCCTCCCCGTGCCGCTGCGGCTGCGGAACGCCGACACGGACCTGGACTTCCGCGAGATGGCGTTCAGACGGTTCTGCCGGGAGGTGCAGGGCTACATCCGTTCCGACGCGGAGGCGGAGAAGGTATGGCGCAGGCTGTGCCAGCAGGGGCGGATCGTCGTCCTCGCGGACGGCCTCGAAGAGGCGCTGACCGGTGACACCTTGGCGGAGGAACGCGACACCGTCATCCGGCTGGCGATCCGGCGGGCCACAGACGAGCGGCTGCCGCTCATCATCACCTCCCGCCCGCACGACTCCCTGCGGGGCATGGAGGCCTCCCTCACGGACCTGGAACCGCTGAGCGAGGAGGCCGCGCTCGCGTACATCTCCTCGGGCAGTGCCTGGGAGGACCGGCAGCGGCTGGACTGGATCGTGGAGAAGGCCGGCATCGCGGAGGCGCCCACCTACTTGCAGATCGCCAGTGAACTCCACGAGGAGGGCCTGCTGGAGCGCGCCCTGAACGCCAGCGCGGAGGAAGAGGCGGTGGAGACGCGCGGCGGGGACCGGGCGGGCCTGCGCCACCATCTGGTCGAGACCTGGATCGCCGCCCTGATCAGCGGACGGTTCCTGCCGGAACTACCGCTGGGGCAGGACGAGCGACGGGCGGCCGTGCACTACCTCTCCGCGCTCGCGTGCGCGGGGCTGGCGTCGGACTCCTGCGAGGTGCACTTCACCGACGTGGTGGACGAGCAGAACCCCTCGCGGCCCCGCTACCCCGAGATCCTGGCGGAACTGGTGCGCAGGGTGGAGGACAGCAAGCTGGACATTCGCCTCGCCGCCCACTGGGGCGCGCGCATGGGGCTGGTGGAGGTCGGCGGTGACAGGGTCCGCTTCCAGCACAGCGTGATCCAGGCCCACCTCGGAGCGCGGTTCATGAATGCCGTGATCCATCCGGGCGTGCCCGCCGAACCCACGGAGGGATACCTGTTCCCGGCGGCGCTGGAGAAGCCGGGCCGGGAACTGCTCATCGCCATGGTGCTCCACTCCCGCACGCCCGAGGGTTCGTGCCGCCACGGGGAGGAGGCGCACGGCGACGGGCAGCCGTGGTGTCCCGTGTCCGCCGCGCGGGACCTGCTGGTACGTGCGGCCTGCAAGGCGCAGATGGACAGCAGGGAAGAGGCTTCCCGCCCGGGCTCCCCGCCGCGGCGGCCGGCCGGGGCAGGCGGCCGGGCGGCACACCAAGGCGCCCGGGACACACCGGGCCGGTCCACGGGAGCGGAGGAGCGCGCCCGGGCATCCCGGGGGCGTCCGGCGGAGGCACAGGAACCGGCCCAGCAGCTCTCGGGGCGGCACACCCCGGACGTGCAGCGGCTGTTCGGTCGCACGCTGCACGCCAAGGCCCTCGAGCTGTACGCCGCCGCGCTGGAGATCGACAGCGTGGACGCCGAGCCGCAGCAGCACCTCATCGCCATGCGGCTGGCCACGTCATGGCCCGACCTGCGCGCCCGCGATCCGCACACGCTGCGCGTCGCGAAGGCGCTGCTCGTCTCCCGCTTCGGGGACGCCATGCGCGGCGTCGCCCGGAGCCGCACGGTGGTCCCCGCGTACCTGGAGCTCTTCGAGATCGCCCGCCTGGAGCCCTCGTACCCCATCCGCGTCGCCATCGCGCAGGAGATCGGCGCGGGCGGTGACAGCGCCTTCGCGGTGCTGCAGGCCCGGCTGCGCGGCCCGGAGACCGACCGGGACGAGATGCTGGAGCGAGCCCGGGACTGGATGGTCGATCTGTGGGGGGCGCAGGAGCCGAACGCGGACACGGAGGCGCAGGCGGAGCGCCGGGGGCACCGTCCGGCGGAGCGCGACGGGTCGCGCAGCCCCTGGGAGCCGCGCGAACGGGAGCGGCGGCGCGAGGAACGCAGGCAGGAGGAGTCCGAGCGCGAGGAGGAGGAACAGCGGTGGCGGGACAACACCATGTGCGCCTGGCTGGTTCCCCTGCTGGTCGGCTCGGTCACGACACAACGCCACCAGAACACGCCCTACGAGTATCTGGAGAGCTGGGTACGCCGGGTCGGCGCGCCCGACGGGTCCGGCGCGCCCGCGCTCGACCTGACCGTGGAGATCGCCCTCGCCCAGGGGTTCAAGTACGCGGCGAACCGCCGCCACCGCCATCCGCATGCCCGCGCCGAGGCACGCGAGTACCTGAGCGGGCAGGCCTGGGACATGCTCAAGCGCACCCGGTTCTGGTTCACCCGCCTCACCCTGCTGCACGCGCTGACCCTGTGGGACCTGCCCGACGGGGTCACGGTGACGCGCCCCGCGCACGGCCGGGGTTCCCACCCCGCGGAACAGGTCCGTCAGTGGCTGGCCCTGCCGGACGGCAAGGAGCAGCACCCGTTCGTCGAGGAAGCCGCCCGGCTCTGTGTCTGGGCCCTGGAGACCCGGCAGCCGGAACGGTTCCTGTGGATCGACGAGTCGGGTGTCGCCGCCCACGTCGGCTCGCAGACGGCACCGCGGGGCGAGGCGCGCAAGCACCAGCTGTGGATCCCGCCCTCGACCGGCTGGAGCACCCTCCACCCGCGGGCCCAGCAGCTCCTCGCGGACGTGCTGCTGCTCCTCAACCTCGCCGAGCGGGGCGACTGGCCCAAGGACCGCCTCCGGCGCCTGCGGCACACGGCGCGGCCGGACCTGCCGCCGTGCCTGAGCCGGGACCGCAGCCCGCTCGACCCGGGGCGCACGGTCGTCCCGACGACCGCCTCCCAGGCGGGCTCCAACTGCCGTGACGACTGCGCCTTCGAGCTGTGCCCGTACCCGCCCAAGGGGCTCGACGGCCACCGTGTCGAGCTGAGCGAGGCCTTCTGCCGGGCGCAGTCCAGCGTGCTGTCACGGTCGTTCCTCCACCCCCAGGCCCCCTGGCAGCAACGCACGGACGTGGCCGAACTGCGCCGTTTCTGGGAGCGGATGGGCCAGCGGGCACAGGACAACCCGCGGCCCCGCTGACGCCGCCCCGGACGTGGCGGCAGGGCGGCGGGACGGCCTCGTCCGCGAGGGAGATCTGGCCGAAACGGTGAGTGATCGAGCGGGACTTCGGCTGGCTGATGCGGCACCGCCGGCTGGCCCGGGACTACGAAGCCCTACCCCGCAGAACCCGGGGCAATGGTTCACTGGGCGATGGCTGACAAATGTCCCGCGCACTGACGGGAGAATGCACGCCAACGTGACGAATCGAAACGGACATGACCACCACAACGGCCTGAACGTCGATCAGATGCCCTCTGACTAAGGCCAGGAAGTGGTCGCTCTGCTACTCGGTGCTGCAGACGAACAGCTGCGCACCAGGATCCATGTCCCCACCACCCAGGCCGTGATCCCGCCCGGCGACCGGAATGTGCTCGCGTTGATCCTGTTCGACGGGCCTCGCTGGTTCTGTGATGGAGGCCCGGGACGACGCCAGGTCAGAGCATCATGGTGCTCTACTTTCGGATGCTGTCGAGATCCAGCGTATTGCTCAGGGACAAGTGCCCATGCGCCATCATCCACTTGTCGGCGATCTTTCGGAAGATGAGCGACATGTCCCACGACAGGAACGGCTTCTCCTCGCCGTTGTCGTCCTGCTGGTACGTATTGAAGTTGAAGGCCAGGAGGACCTCGTCGCCCTTGACGCTCGCGCGCGAGACCTCGTTGAGATACTCCTGCCTAGTGATGTGCGCATCCGCATAGATGCGCTTCCAGTGCTCGAGCACAGCCGCACGGCCGACGAGGAGGTGCTCGGCGAGCGGATCGAAGTAGGTGACGTCCTCGGCCAGCACATCCATGTAGCCCGTCGGGTCTCCCGTGCTCCACCGCCACTGAATAGCCTTCTCGAACTCGACGAGCGATTCGACTTCATCACGGGTCACGACATTTTCCCATCTTTCGTTCATGCCGGTTTTCACTTCTGCGCACTCCGCGACCGCGGCGCCTCTCCACTTTCTCCCTCTATCCCAGCGAATCGCCCAGTCGGCACGGACACCTAATGGTCAATAGAAGACACCGGGCGACTGGGGCCACACCCGTGCCATGAGGCGGCGCGAGTTGGAGGCCGCCGTGAAGCTCGCGGGGAGCTGAAGGGCTTAGGCCTCCGGTGTGGTGTTCACCGTGCTCGCGGCCATGTCCGGGACCAACGGCGACGCGGGCGGCGTGACCGACGAGTCCATGCTCTCCATGGCCCTTCACGTACGGGAGCAGGAGATGAACCTGCGCGACTTCGCCAAGCGACGGCCTGGGCCGTCGGTGCCCAGCCTCAATGGACCCCGCCCGGGCGGCGGGACCAGGATGCGGCCTGTCACCGGTGCTGTGCCTTGGTCAGCTCGTCGGTGTACCGGGCGATGGCTTCTTCGGCCGTGGGGACGGGGCCGAACAATTCTTCCTGTCGGCGGGTGTCGGCGACGTAGCGGCCGGTGTCGAACCAGCCGAACATCGCGGCCATGTCCTTGACCAGGGGCATGAAGCGACCGACGACGGCTCCGGCGGCGCGGACGACGACGGAGGGCACGGCCCACACCTTGATCTTTTTTCCGGCCCGGCTGCCCATCAGGTCGGCCATCTCGCGCATGCTGACCGGACGGTCCCAGCCGATGTCGATGCGCTCACCGTTGTCGGCCTGGGCGTCGACGGTGGCTGCCAGGTACGCCGCGAGATCGGAGGTGTGGACGAAGGTCAGCGGGACGGCGGCCTTGGCCATCCAGATCAGGCGGCCCTTGTCGATGGGGTTGCCCGCCATGGTGGCGATCTGGTCGAAGAACGCGCCCGGGCGCAGTGCGACGAAGGGGACGCCGAGCTGTTCGAGTTTGTCCTCGGCGAGCTTTTTGTGCCAGAAGTGCGGGACTTGGGGTGTCTGGTCGCTGGTGAGGATGCTGGTCAGCACGAACCGCCGGATGCCGGCCCGGTGGGCTGCCTCGGCGAGGTTGGCGTTGCCGACGGTGTCGACGTCGTTGGCGTTCTTGCCGCCGCGGGTGTAGCCGGCGGCGGTGGTGATGACGGCGTCGGCGCCGTTCATGGCGGCGACGAGCGAGTCGAGGTCGAGCATGTCGCCGCGGGCGATCTCGACACCTCGCTTTTCGAGCCCGCTCGCGTCGGTGGTCGGCCGGACCAGGGCGCGGACGTGCTTGCCGCGCGCCAGGAGTTCGTCGACGACCTTGCCGCCGAGGGAGCCGGTCGCGCCGACGACGAGGGTGGGGAGGGTGGTGGTCATGGGGGTCTCACTTTCCATCAGGTCAGTAGTGGGGGGGGGGTAGGCAGGGGTAGCCGAGGGGGTGGGTGCCGCGGGGCCGGCTCGCTGGGGGAGCGGGCGGGGAGCGGGCGGTGACGCGGCCGTCCTCGATGTACAACCAACTGGCGGCGGGAAAGGCTCACCGTCCCCGCTAAGGGGTTGCCTTGCCTCTCATGAGTTCCGCCTGCCTGCGTTAGCTAGGACTGCTCGCGCTTGTATGACGCTGAGGCCCCGCAACCGAACGATCTCCCTGACGTGCAGAAGCTAGTGTCATGCGCCGGAAACCCATTGGTGTATCCCGAAGCTGGAGCTGGGCTGCCGGCCAGGTGGGTTGCCAGTTCGTGGCGCATCCCAAACTGCCTACAGAGCTCGGGTGCAGGACACGGGCAGTGCCTCCGCCACATCCAGAACGACTCGCACCCCATGTCCGCATGTCCACCCGTCTGTCGTGCAGGGCGCGCCGACATGGGGTGCAAACGGGGTAGTTACTCGGACTCTTCCTGGGGCAGGGCGCGGCTGTTGATGGCGTCGGCGATGGCGTAGGCGGTGCGGACGAAGGACTCCGCCTGCTGGGCCGAGAGGTCCCGTGCGGAGGTCTCCTCCAGGGCCCGCCACATGGCCGCGATGGGCTCGCGCATCGCCCGGCCCTTGTCGGTGAGGTGCACGACCATGACGCGCCGGTCGTGTGCGGCCGGCTCACGGCTGAGCAGGCCGGCGTCCTGCATGCGGCGCAGGGACTTGGAGACGGTGGAGTGGTCCAGGCCGACGCTCTCCAGGAGCTCGGACTGGGTCTGGCCGTCCCGCTCGAGGAGTTGCATCAGCAGCAGTTCCTGTCCGGGATGCAGGTCCATCTCGCGGAGCATGGCGGCGGCGCGGGCCCGGTGAGCGCGGGCGAGCTGGAAGATCGCGTAGCTCATCGGCCCCTCGCTGGCGGTAGAGGGGGTGCGGTGTGTGGAGGCGGGCATGATGCGGATTCCTCAGACGGTGTGGGTGGGGTAGTCGGTGTAGCCGGCCGCTCCGCCGCCGTAGAAGGTCGCCGGGTCGGGGGTGTTCAGCGGCGCGCCGGCGCGGAGCCGCTCCACCAGGTCCGGGTTGGCCAGCGCGAGGGCGCCGACGGAGACGAGGTCGGCCGTGCCGTCCTCGACGTCCTTGGCGCGGGCGGGCAGGTCGGTGCCGGCCCGGTTGAGGATCAGCGTGGTCGGCCACAGCGCGCGCAGCGTGCCCAGCAGCTCCTCGTCTCCGGGGTGTATCACGTGGAGGTAGGCAAGTTCGAGTGGGCGCAGGGCGTCCAGGAGCGCCGGATACAGCTCGGCGCTGTCGGACTCGGCGATGTCGTTGTAGGGGTTGCCGGGGGAGATACGGATACCGGTGCGCTCGGCGCCGATCTCGTCGGCCACCGCGGCGGCGACCTCGACGGCGAAGCGGATGCGGCCCTCGGTCGAGCCGCCGTAGCCATCGGTGCGCTGGTTGGTGTTGTCGGACAGGAACTGGTGCACCAGGTAGCCGTTGGCTCCGTGGATCTCCACGCCGTCGGCGCCTGCCGCGACGGCGGCCGCCGCGGCGCGGCGGAAGTCGTCGACGGTCGCCGCGATCTCCTCGGTGGACAGCTCGCGCGGGACCGGCATCTCCTGGGGCCCGGACGCGGTGAACATCACGCCCGCCGGCCGGATTGCGGAAGGGGCGACCGGCTGACGCCCGTGGGGGGTGTTGTCGGGGTGGGCGATGCGTCCGGTGTGCATCAGCTGGATGACGATGCGGCCGTCGGCCTCGTGCACGGCGTCGGTGACCTTGCGCCACCCGGCGATCTGCTCGTCATTGTGGATGCCGGGGGTCAGGAGGTAGCCCTGTCCGTCGGCGGAGGGCTGGGTTCCCTCGGTGATGACGAGCGCGTGCGAGGCCCGCTGGGCGTAGTACTCGGCGTTCAGCTCGGTCGGTACGCCTTCCGGTGTGGAGCGGTCACGGGTCATGGGGGCCATGACCAGGCGATGCGGCAGAGAGATGTCTCCGACGGTGATCGGTGTCCACAGGGCGTTCAGCATGAGTGGTCCTTCGGTGTGGTGATGGCCAGGTGATGATCGGAACAACAGGTGATGATCGGAACAAGAGGGGAAAGCGGGCGTGATCAGTCGACGGTGAGCACGATCTTGCCCCGGCCATGCCCGGCGTCGCTGACCTGCTGGGCTGTGGCGGCCTGGGCGAGCGGGTAGGCGGTGACGGTGGTGACGACCTTGCCGGTCGCGGCGTCCTGGGCCAGGGCGGCCAGGCCGGCGGCGGAGCGTTCCCGGGGAGCGCTGGAGAAGGTGATGCCGAGTTGGTACGCGCTGAAGTCGGCGATGGTGACGATGCGCTCGGTGCCGCCGCGCAGGGTGATGGAGTCCTCCAGGGCTCCCTTCCCGGCCACGTCGAACACCGCGTCCACGCCGTCGGGGGCGAGTGCCCGGACCCGCTCGACCAGGCCCTCGCCGTAGAGGGTCGCGGTGGCGCCGAGCGCGGTGAGGTAGTCCTGGTTGGCGGCGCCTGCGGTGCCGATGACACGCGCTCCGCGGGCCGTGGCGAGCTGGACCGCAAGGGTGCCGACCGCTCCGGCCGCGCCGTGCATCAGTACGGTCTCCGCGGCCACGACGCCGAGCAGGTCAAGGACCCGCTCGGCCGTCGCGCCCGCCGTCGGCAGCGCGGCCGCGTCCTGCCAGTCGAGGCCGACGGGCTTGGGGGCGACGGTGGTGGCCAGCGCGTACTGGGCGTACGAGCCGGTGTCCGACCAGCCCAGCACTTCATCGCCCACCTGCACGTCCCGCACGCCCTCACCCAGGGCGTCCACCACGCCGGCGAGCTCACCACCGGGGATGGCGGGCAGCGGCGTCGGGAACTTGGCTTCCATCGCCCCGGAGCGGATCTTGCCGTCCAGCGCGTTCAGCCCTGCCGCCTTGACGCGGACGCGGATCTGCCCGGGGCCGGGCTGCGGGACCTCGACGTCCGCCTCGCGCAGCACTTCCGTGCCGCCGAAACGGTCGAACAGGATGGCTCTCATGACGACTCCTTACGTGTCGCCACCCGTTAGGTGGCTAGACACATAACAACGTAACAGTAAATGCGTGGCTAGCCAAGTATTGGCTGACGGTGGGGCTGCGCCGGTATCGGCCGCGGTCGCGTCGGTGTCCCTTTGAGGGGCGGTTTCATCACCCAGGGCCGCCGCGCGAGACGCGGTGGCCCTGGGTGGGGCTGCTCACTGCTTACTGAACGCCGTGTTGGCCATCGGGCCTCGCCGTAACAGGGACCAGACGCCTTCCACCGGGTTCAAGTCCGGGCTGTAGGAGGGGAGCTGGACGATCGTGAGCCAGTCGTGGCCTGCGGCGTAGTCACGCAGGCCAGCGGTGCGATGAGTGTTGAGATGGTCCAGGCGACGATGATCGGAGCGCCGAGCTGTAGGTGCGCGCGGACCAGGAGATCGTGGTAGTCCTGCCAGGCGAAGCTCTTGCGTGCACCCTTCAGCAAGGAGTGGAATCGGGGCCGGTAGATCAGCCGGGACCTCTCGCCGGGCCGGTAGCAGCACATCGCGGCGACCGAGATCCGCCGCCGGGACCGGCCCCGCACTCTCACCACGGGAGTCTGTCCGCGCCGGTCCCAGGTGCGGCCGCACGTCCTTCTTCCAGAGCTCGACCGCGTGCTCGTCACGTTCCTGCGCACGGCGGGCCGGGCTCTCTGCCAGGACCAGCCGTGGCGGTGCAGGAGCCGCCACACTCCCGCGATCGAGCACCTGACCTCGAACTGGCGGCCGATCAGCGTTCTGACACGCTCCAGAGTCCACCGCTGATCTTCCCAGCCATGCGCACCCGGACCTTTGGCCAGCTCCTTTTCCAGCACGGCGAACCGCTCGTCCGACAGCTTCGGCACTTTCGAGGGTCCCTTCGACTTCAGACCCTCCATACCGCCTTCACGCCAGTTGCGGCGCCATTGCTCCACCGAAGGCCCGCTCAAGGCAACCCGAAAAGGTCAACAATGCCTGACCGCGTCCCGCTGTCTCTCCGACCCACCAACTCTCGGGGGAACGCGATTCCCGCGAGTCGAAGCAGCTCCCTCATCGCCGCAGTGTGCGAAGCCGACCAGTGTGGCGACACTCCTGTGCGCCCGATGACGATGCACGCCACGTGGTCCGCACCGCGATTCCGTCACCGCATCCGGCGGCGCACCACCCGACGATGCCCAGCACTCTCGCGCGCACGATGCGCCGCAACTGATGTCCCGCACCGCGCCGGTGCGCCCACCGCCGACCGACCCCTTGACCAGGTGCGGCCGGTGGCGTGCGCTACCCCTTGACCAGGTCCGCCGCCGAAGGCGTTTCCCCTTGACACAGCCCCTTTCGGCTGGCGATCAGGTCGCGGTCAAGGGGATGGGTGACACGGGAGCCCGCCCAGCCGTGGCGCGCGCCAGGTGCGGTGCGGCGGTGCCGATGGCACGCACCATGATGGGCGATGCGATGCGATGCGATGCGATGCGATGCGATGCGATGCGATGCGATGCGCCGCGTGGCGGTGGCGGGCGTGTGGGGTGCGCCTACGCGACGGTCAGGCGCACCGGGTGCGAGCCAGCGGGTGCGGGGTGGGAATCGAGGGCCTGGTCCACTCCGAGGGCCTCCAGGTGGCGCAGGGTGTCGGCGGCGTCCTCGTGGTCGTCCGGTGAGGAACTGGGCGGCGAAGTCGATGACGGAGCGGGCGATGCCGCAGTGCGGTCACGAAGACGCGTCAGAGGGCCTCCAGGGCGAAGGTGTCCGCGCATGGCTCGCTCGCCTCCGGGCCGGGCAGCGCGGTGACGGGGACGACGATCTGTTCGACGACGTCGACGAGCAGCTCGGGCATCCGCAGCTCGCCGCTGGCGAGCTCGCGGGCGGCTTCGACTTCGTCGGCCTGGAGGGCCCGGACGTGTCTGAACGCGCTGATGGCCGCGTCCGGGGTCAATCGGGGCGAGCGGCATGTTGGTGGTGGGCATGATGGCTCCTCACGTACGGGGCGCCGCGCCAATCGCGGCGGCCTCAAAAGCGATCTTCAGAGCGGATGCCTGTGGATGGATTCCGCGCACCGACGGTGAGTGGACTCGCCTGGCTGTCTGTGACTTTGATCGTCAGATGGCGGATTTGATGTCTGGTTGGCGGCTGTCCGGTCTGGTGACTGTGGGTTGCGGTCAAGACCGGAGATACGTGCCGACCGCGTACGCCGGACTGCTGTGCTGGTCGGGTGGAGGCGGCGAGGGCCCGGATCCGTTCCGATCTGCGTGGGGTTGACCATTTGGTCGTGACGTACGAAGTCGGTGACGCTGTACGCAGTCGGTTGCACAGGAAATCGTTCGCGGCGCAGGTCAGACGCCTCTAGCCTGCGTCAGGTGATGACAGCTGACGACGTGTTGTTCGTCCTCACCCTGCTACGACAGGCGAAGACGGACGTCTGGATCGGTGGAGGATGGGGGATCGATGCTCTGATCGGCGAGCAGACGCGAGACCACCGCGACCTGGACTTGATGCACCGGCGGGACCAGGAAGGCACCGTTTTGGCGGCCCTCCAGGAGGCCGGTTTCGTTGAGACCCTGAACGGGAGGCCCATCCGATTCGTCGTGACGGCACCGGACGGACGAGAGATCGACCTCCACCCGCTGGTCTTCGCCGACGACGGCTCAGCATTACAGGCATCACCCGAACCCGAGCGTCCGTTCACCTACCCGTCTTCATGCTTCGTGACGGGCACCATCCATGGGACGTCGGTCCCGTGCCTGTCCGCCGAACAGCAGGCTTACTTCCATCAGGGCTACGAGCCCTCGGAACGAGACCGTCACGACATGGCACAACTCCGCCGTGCCTTCGGCATCGCAACGCACTTCTGATCCACTGCGGCGGGCGGAGACCCTCCTCACCTGGAGTGACTGGCCGGGGTCTACGAGCCGCCAACTACCAAGCAAAGAACCCGCCAGTCAGAGATCGAAGGCGTCACGCGACCAGCCGGTCCGGGCGGCGGCACCCGCCAACTATCGATCAAACTCGCACTGGCGCTGCGCTTGTCCACCGGTTCCCGATGGACGGCAAAGCTCTGGCAGACGGCCATCACAACGCGGTAGTCCATGGGCTGGACAGCCAGGACCTCTACGAGTTCCTGCTCGTGCTCGGTCTACTGCTGAACCTGTGGCTACTTCACGCTCTAGCAGGGGCCGTCGGCTGCTGATTGGCTCTTCCGGCGGACGACGGGCGTTCCACCCGGCCGTTCGGGCACCGCCCAAGTTCGTCCGAGGAGAGGAAGAGCCATGCGCAAGCTCTTGACGGTGATGGTGGTGGCCTTGATGGCGGCCATCGGTTTCGCCGCACCGGCGCAAGCCGCCACCGTGTCCAAGCCCTACAGCTTTGCCTTCGGCGCCAGCACCGCCACCGGAACGGTCAGCTTCACCGACGGGTACACCGCCAGCGTGTCCGGCGTCGTCCACGCCGCGAGCGGCACCCGCACGGTCTGCGCCGTTGGGCTCAACGGCGACGCGGAGTCGGACCAAGCCCCCTGCAGCCCGCCCGCGTACGCGAACGGGCCGAACCAGCCCTGGGGCGGATCAATGCGGATTCCGCTCCCGGGCGGCGTCGTACAGGTCGGCATCCTGATGTACGACGAGAACATGGAACCGCTGGACGGCGTGATCTGTTCCCGCGGTGGCTGTTCGCACCTGTAGATGTCCCGAGCCGGGCACTCCGACGCCGGTCAGCCCTCCCCGGTGACCAGCTGCGGAGTCGCGCAGCACGGGCCTGGTGCGTTCCGTTTGGGGAGCGGTCACGGTGACCGTTCCCCAAACGCTTGCGCAAAGCACCCATTCCGGACTCGCGGCCCTTGATCTGCTGAGCTCAGGTTCAGAACAGGCACTCCGACTCAGGCGAGGGTGTCGGGTCGCCGCATGCTCACACCGGCCGACGGCGCCAAACCGCCACCCAACGCGAACAGAACCCGCCAACAGCGCTGAACAGTTTCCGGCGACCTGCGGGAACATCGGACCACGCCCGCCAACAATCGTGAGCGGTCACAGGCGCCTGAGTTGCCCCTTGTCCCGTTCCGCTACCTGCGACATTCCGCCCATTCCAGTGGGGAGAAATCTCCGTCCCGGCACGCTGCGCGACGGCCGAAGAAAAGCCGCTGCCGCCCGGGCCTGCCGCTGGGAGACTGCGGCTACTGCTACGAGTTCTCCACGGTGGCGGTCATGCACTGCCTGATCGCGGTGGAGATCGTGCTGCGCGACCGGATCCCGGACGCGGGCAGGAAGCCGCTGCACCAGCTCATCAAGCAGGGCGCCGCCAGCGGGAGCCTGACGGCACGGCAGGCGGAGTACCTCGACCATGGCCGGCAGATCCGCAACGGCATGGCGCGCGGCCAGTCGACGCACGCGGTGATCCCGCCGGTGATGGCGATCCCGATGGTGACGACCTCGTCCAGACGCTCACCTTGCGCGTCGATCACCACGCAGTGGTGATGTTCTTTGCCGATGTCCACGCCGGCCCAGATCTCAGGCATGGTCACCTCCGCCAGCTCGTCGTCCCACTGCAGTCCCGCAGACGACCTCGCCGACGTTGTCCTACACAGCGATCGAGTCGCGTATCCCAATTAGCGGTCGAGTCGTCGCGGGGCTCCAGACGGTCAAGTCATTTGAGCCATCGGACGGCTACAAGCTGACAGCCATATCGAAAACCCCTGGGTCCGACGATCTTACGAATGGCCGTCTCAGGCCCACGCTTGGAAGGTAGGACAAGCTCAGGGTGGCTTGCCGCGTCGATGTACGACTTGGTGACGTCGGTGCTGAAGTCGCGGCTGCTGTCGGGGCTGAGGGTCTGGGCCTGAAGGTGGTCGTGCAGCACGCTGTAATGCCCCACATCGGAAGGCTTCTCCAGATAGTGGTCGCTGGTGAACCGCTCCAGATGCACCACCGGCGCCGTCGCGGAGCTGTCCGAGACGGGCCCGTGCTCTGCGGCTGTGTGCTACGGCCTGTTCAGCGCGGGCGAGGTGACTGCGAGCGCCGAGCTGAACGCGGCGGGCGCTCGACCTCTTCGACGGTGCGGGCGAGCAGTGGGGCACCGCCGCAGCGCTCTGTCTGCGTGCCACGCTCGCTCTTGTCCGTGGCGACCTCGCCGCGCTCGCCGAGATCAAAGACGAGTACGACGAGGCGGCCTGCCTGCGGCGCGAAGGGCTGCGGCCGGCGCGTGAACTGGGCCTGGAGGCTGAGGTGTCGGCGCGGCTGTCCGGCCTCGGCTGGCTCGAACTGCTCGCCCGCCACTGGGAGCAGGCACGCAGCCTGCACGAGCAGGCACGCCGCATCGCCGCCGAACAGGGTTACAAGTACGGCGACTCGGCGCGCGCCGCTCCGGCGACCTGGCGAGAAGCCCCCGGCTCCAGCCGGGGGAGGAGGGCGTCCGTACGGGTGTGGCGCACGGAAGCCGACGGGTCGAGGACGGGGGTTGGCGCGGCGTGGGCGGTGCGGCGCGCGCTCCGCAGTGTCTGTGTGTACGCCAGTCAGTGCGCCCTCCTGGTGTCCCCTTCGTGTTCGATGCCCAGGAGCGCGAGGGCGTTGTGGATGCCCTGATCGAGGACTTGGTCGGCGAGCTGTGGGTCGGCGAGGGCCCGTGAGAGCTGGAGCGTGCCGGCCATCATGGCGTAGGAGCTGAGTGCCATGGGGCGGACCGAGAGCGGGTCGCCCGGCGCCAGGCGGGCGGCGATGCCGTCGGCGATCACCAGTACGCCCTCGGTGTAAGCCTGCTTGGTCGGGTGTGTGCACCGCCCTATCTCGTCGAGCAGGGCGGCGGAGGGGCAGCCGACGTCACGGCTGTCACGGTGCCAGGGAGACAGGTACCAGCGCACGATCTGTTCGAGGCCGGCGCGGCCCGGTTGCGCGTGCGCGACGATGGTCGCGTTCTGGGCCTGCAACTGGTCGGCGATCGTGGTGGCCACCAGGTCGTCCTTGGACGTGAAGTGGGTGTAGAAGGCGCCGTTGGTCAGCCCGGCGTCCTTCATGAGCGCCGCGATGCCCGAGCCGTCGATGCCGTCCTCCTTGAAGCGGCGGCCCGCTGTCTCGATGATCCTCTGCCTGGTCGCCTGCTTGTGCTCTTTCCTGTAGCGCACCACACACTCCTCTACGCGCCGGGAGGGCTACTCGCCCTCCAGCGGCTCCTCCAATGTATTGTATTGTGAACGTAATTCAATAGCTCCGAATTCCGGCGCTCTTGCGAGGTGATCGGAGCGAGCTGGAAGCCGTCTGGGTCGCCCGAGGGGGCGAGAAGGTGATCGAGCGATCCGAGCGGATCGTCAGCCTGGTCCACAACTCCGGCTCGCCTCGTCGCGCGCCGGCCAAGGGCAGTGGCCCCACAGGCCCGGCATGTCTTGCGTGCTGCGTGAGCTGACCCGCGAGAACGGACGGGTACCCGCCAACAAGAAGGGCGTCATGAGTACGTATCTGGCAGACACGGCCGAGAACCTCACCGTGGAGGGGCCCTCCGCGACCTTCACCTACCGGCGCATGGGTCCGCAGGGCGGTGTCCCGCTCGTCCTGTTGCAGCGTTTCCGCGCGACCATCGACTGGTGGGACCCGGAGTTCCTGGACCACCTGGCCGCCGACCACGACGTGATCGTCTTCGACAACGTCGGCGTCGGCTACACCTCCGGCGAGCCGCGCGACTCCATCGACGGATTCGCCGAGGGCGCCGCCGAGTTCATCGAGGCCCTCGGTCTCACGCAGGCCGACGTGCTCGGCTGGTCACTGGGCGGCTTCGTGGCGCAGCGCCTGGCCGCGCGTCGCCCGGAGCTGGTGCGCAAAATCGTCGTGGCGGGCAGCGGCCCGAACGGCTGGGTGCCCGGTGCGCCGGAGGCGAGCGAGAAGGTCCTGGGCATCATGGCCAAGCCCGACGCCGACCAGGACGACATGCTGTACCTGTTCTACCCGGAGACGGAAGCGGCCCGCGCCTCAGGGCACGAGCACTTCGCCCACGTCGCGCCCCGGCTCGCCGCTGGTGGTTCCGCGGTCACCGAGGCGACGGCGCAGGGCATGCTCGCCGCGATCGGCCAGCTCCTGGCGGCCCCCTTCGACGAGGTACGGGCCGAACTGGAGTCCATCAAGCACCCCGTCCTGTACGCCAACGGTCTGCACGACGTGATGGTCCCCGCCCACGCGTCCTACGTCGCCGTCCAGCACCTGGCCGACGCCACCCTCCTCCTCTACGGCGACGCGGGCCACGCCTTCCTCTTCCAGCACGCCAAGGCCTTCACCAAGCAGGTGACCGACTTCCTCGCCGCCTGAGCACGCCTACCGCGCCGCCGATCCCGAACCCCGGGCGACTGCCGGTCAGCCATCGTGCAAGCGCCGCATCACAGCCGTGAGGCGGCGCTTGCGCGACTGCCGCCCGTCATCACCATCGGGGCTGGGCAGTCGGTGCGTACCGGCGACGTGACAATTCTGGGTTGTCGGCTCCGAGCAGTGCACCGTCGTGTAGCTGAGGCCGTCGCCGAAGGCGGACATGATGCCCCCGGACCTGGCCGCAGTGGACCGGCAGCTGTCCGGCAGGGCGGGGAACGTTGAGGGGCAGCCGCCCGCTCGGCTCGATGCGCTCGAGCACGAGCTCGGCGACCGCCCGACCGCCCTGCATCCCCGGGTTGAGGCCTGGTCGATGGCGTCCGCGCAGAGTTCCGAGGCGGGCAGCGTCGAAAGCTTGGCCTCGGTAGACGAGATGAGGGGCCGGTCGAGCTTCTGAGGTCGCCGAGGAGCGCGATCTGACTCCCGACGAGATCCAGCGTCGCCGTGGAGCGGCCTTTCCGGTCGGACCGACGGTGTCGCCGACTACGTCAGCCTGGGACGGCCGACGTAGTCGGCCTGGGACGCGACCGCCATTGCCTCAGCCAGTTCGGCCTCGCCGACCTCGACGGGCAGGGCCGACCGGATCGGGGATCAGCCGGCCGATCTGCGCACAGCGACGGTGTCGCGCAGGAGTATGAGTGAACCCCACGACAGTTCGAGGACGGGGCGGACGTCGATGACGACGGCGCTCAGCGCGTCACCGGCCGGGATGCCTTTGGGGCGGCCCGTGAGCTCAACGCAGCGGAACCCGTGGAAGGCCATGGCCGGTTCGAAGGCGTCTTCGCAGCCGCTCATGTCAGAACTGAGGAGCAGGCGCCGTAAGCGTCGCGCCGGGTCCGCCGCGGGTGCAAGTCGGCGATGCGCTGTGCCGGCGACGCGGGGTCGGGGTTGAGGCGGCCGTTGTCGTAGTCCACGGTGCGGACTCCGGCCCGGCCCTCGTCCTGGAATCCGGGCGCAGCCAGGGGTCGTCCTCACGCCTGGCATCGATGCCACGACCGCGGAACAGGTCGTCGGCTGTCATCGGTTCGGGGCCGGACGTCCGCGACTCGCCGGTCACGACCAGAGTCTCGCAGCCGTCGGCGCAGGTGAGCCGCTCCTGCCCTGGTGGTGCGCTGTGCTGTGCGCCGTGAAGCCCGGCGGAACCCGTGATTCCACAGCTGTGCATCTCGTTCGGCTCCACCACTTGCACCCTGATGAAAGTATGGTCATACTTCAATGGTTGACGGGTTGTTCAGAGGCCTGATCCAGGTGGTTCTCCATGAGCCTCCTCTGACCGTCGAGTCCGGACTGCAGTCGCGGCCGGGAGACACAGGAGCGCCGCCCGCTCTACGCCCATCTGCGAGGAAGCGGAAATTGGCGCACAGTAGCGGTGACCCACACATCGAAGGGCACGACCGTGAACGCACGCGAAACACATGATGACGTGGTGACGTCGTACAAGAACGCGCAGACCCGCACCGTCACCGCCGACGGAGTGACCTTCGCCTACCGCGACCTCGGCCCCCGGACCGGCATGCCGGTCATCTTCATCACCCACCTCGCCGCGGTCCTGGACAACTGGGACCCCCGGGTCGTCGACGGCATTGCCGCCGAGCACCGGGTGATCACGTTCGACAACAGGGGTGTGGGCGCGTCAACCGGCGTGACGCCGAAGACCATCGAGGAGATGGCCAAGGACGCCGTCACCTTCATTCGGGCACTGGGCTTCGAGCAGGTCGACGTCCTCAGCTTTTCGATGGGCGCCATGATCGCCCAGGTGATCGCCGAGACCGATCCGCAGCTCATCCGCAGGCTGATCCTCGCGGGCACCGGTCCGGCCGGCGGCGAGGGCATCAAGAACGTGACCCGGATCTCGCACTACGACACCCTCCGGGCACTGCTCACCCTTCAGGACGTGAAGCAGTTCCTCTTCTTCACCCGCACCCCGAACGGGATTCGGGCCGGCAAGGAGTTCCTCGCCCGGCTGAAGGAGCGCACGAAGGACCGGGACAAGGCGATCCGCCTCACCTCCTACTTCTCCCAGCTCAAGGCCATCCACCGCTGGGGGCTGGCAGAGCCGCAGGATCTCTCCCGCATCCAGCAGCCCGTACTCGTCGCCAACGGCGACAACGACAGGATGGTTCCGACGTCGAACTCGCACGACATGGCCCGGCGACTGCCCAACGCCGAACTGGTGATCTACCCCGACGGCGGCCACGGCGGCATCTTCCAGTACCACGAGCAGTTCGTGCCGACGGCTCTCGAGTTCTTCGGCCGGCCGTAGGGCCGCGGTGCGGTCTGCGTACGGGGCCGAAGACGCTGACTCAGAGCCGTGACGCCCGCCGGGCGTCACGGCTCTCGTCACGTGTTCGACGTAACTGACCTGCTCACCTCGCGGCCCTGCGGCGCCGAGGCGGTTGTCGTGCAGGATGGCGATGCGGAGACCGGCCGGCGTCCCGTTCGGGCACCAGGACCCAGGCCCAGGACCTGCACTGCCGCTACGGCGTATTTCGAACGGGCGCGGAGTCAGCCGCCGTACGAGCGGAGGACCCCCGCGCCGGCCGCTCCCGAGAGCGCAGTTGCCCCGGGGACCACCCGCTCACGCGGCACCGGCATCCCGGCCCGTGCCAGGTCATCCAGCCGGTGCTGACGTGCATCGCGCGATGGCGAGGGCGTTCTCGATTCCCTGCTCGAGGACCTCGTCGGAGAACTTTTGGTCGGAGAGCGCGCGGGACAGCGCCAGCGTTCCCACCGCCAGGGCGAAGAGCCCGACGGCCTGACCGCGGGCGGACCGCGGATCCTCGGGTGCCAGGCGGGCGGCGAACTCGTCCCCGACGGCTTTGGCGCCGTGGGTGTAGGCGGCCTTGGTTCCGTCACCGCAGCGGCCGATCTCGTCCAGCAGGGCGGCGTTCGGACAACCGTTGCCGGGGTTGTCCTGGTGCTCGGGCGAGGATACGAGCGGATGAGATCCTCGAGGCCATCGCGGCCGGGCCGCAGCGTGCCGAACTGCTCCACCTGCGCGCGCATGGGCATGAACCCGGACGCCGGCTGATCCAACAGAGGGTCGGCCGGGCCCGTCACCTCCTGGAGACCACCGACCTGCCGGTGGACGAGATCGCCGGCCAGGTCAGCTTCGCTGCCCACACCTCGCTACGACAGCATCTGCACGCCGCCGTCGGCGTCTCCCCGGTGGCGCTACCGACGCACTTTCCGTGGTCATGTCTCAGTGAGCGGATATAGCCCTGGTGTTCGCGCGACCGCCGCCAAGCGCTCCGCTTGAAGTGCCGTGTGATGCCGTGTGGTGCCGTCGTCCGGCTGCGGCGCCGTTGTGGCTGGTCGCGCCCACGGGGCGGAGCCGCGTATGTCACAACCCCGGCCGCGCCTTGAGGGCGTTGGCGAACGTAGTCGACGGGGCCGAGTGCACGTCCGGTGCGGTGAGTCCGGCTTCGGAGCCGCGGAGCGGGACCTCGTGGTCATCGACGGCACACCGCTCACGCCGCGAGCGGTGTTCACCGCTGCCTGGCTGCGCCGTGCGTACGCCGAAGCGCCCGAGGAAGACGACTTCCTCGGGCACTGGCGCTCGGTCAGGCGGCGTAGGTGGGGTAGTCGGTGTAGCCGGCCGCGCCGCCGCCGTAGAAGGTGGCGGGGTCCGGGGTGTTCAGGGGCGCTCCGGCTCGTATCCGCTCGACCAGGTCGGGGTTGGCGAGCGCCATCGAGCCCACAGTGACGACGTCGGCGATGCCGTTCTCGATGTCCTTGGCGCGGGTGGCGATGTCGGTGCCGGCGCGGTTGAGGATCAGCGTGTTGGGCCACAGCTGGCGCAGCGTTCCCAGGAGTTCCTCGTCGCCGCCGTGGGCGAGGTGCAGGTAGGCGAGGTCGAGGGGCGCGAGTGCCCGCACAAGGTGCGGGTAGAGCTCGTGAGGGTCGTCCTCCGCGAGGTCGCCGAGCCGGAACGGGTTGCCGGGGGAGAGCCGGATGCCGGTGCGGTCGGCTCCGATCTCGTCGGCCACGGCGGTGGCGACCTCCACCGCGAAGCGGATGCGGTTGTCGAGGGAGCCGCCGTACTGGTCGGTGCGCTGATTGGTGCTGGGGAAGAGGAACTGGTTGACCAGGTAGCCGTTGGCGCCGTGGATCTCGACGCCGTCGGCGCCGGCCGCGACGGCGGCCGCGGCGGCGCGCCGGAAGTCGTCGACCGTCGCGGCGACTTCCTCGGTGGACAGTGCGCGCGGCTCCGGCATCTCCTGCATCCCGGAGCCGGTGAACGTCTGGCCCGCCGGCCTGATCGCGGAGGGGGCCACCGGCTGCCGGTGATGGGTGGTGTTGTCCGGGTGGGAGATACGCCCGACGTGCATGAGCTGGATGACGATGCGTCCGTCCGCCTTGTGTACGGCGTCGGTGACCTTGCGCCAGCCGGCGATGTGCTCGTCGGTGTAGATGCCCGGGGTCACCGGGTAACCCTGGCCGTCGGCGGAGGGCTGGGTGCCCTCCGTGATGATCAGGGCGTGCGAGGCGCGCTGGGCGTAGTACTCGGCGTTCAGCTCGGTCGGCACGCCGTCCGGGGCGGCCCTGCTGCGGGTCAGGGGGGACATCGCCAGACGGTGCGGCAGGGAGATCTTTCCGGCGACGGTCGGGGTCCACAGGCTGTCGAGCATGCGTGGTTCCTCAGATTGTTGGTGGCGGACATCCGGCAGACCCGCGTTCCGGGCTGTGAATCCGATGAGGCATCCGCCATGAGCATGGATAAATTAAATTGCGTCCGTAATGTTTTGCTGGGTGGCGGGCGGCGCAAGATGGCCGGGACGGCAGTCGGCCGAGGGCGTGCCGTTCGCCTTGTGCGCGCCGCTATCTACTCGTCGAGGAACTGAAGGGCGTGCTTCAGGAACCGCTCGGGGTACTGGAACTGTGCTCCGTGCCCGGCGTCGGGGTAGATCAGCAGTTGGGCGTTGGGGATGTTCTGGGCGAGGTGCCAGGAGTTGATCGAGGCGATCATCACGTCGTTCTCGCCGTTGAGGACCAGCGTCGGCTGGGTGATCGCGTTCAGGTAGGCGTAAGGGTTTTCGCCCGGCAGCGGCTCCGCATAGGCCATGGACGCTTCGAACTGCGCCTGCCCGACTGCGGGCGAGCTCGGCGGGTCCTGGTCGGCCCGCTGGTGACGCCGCTCCCAGAAGGTCCGGCCCGCTTCGACGGCGGCCTCGGAGCGGCCGAAGAACAGGAAGAGGAAGTCCTCCAGGCCGGGGACCGGATTCAGCGCCACCTCGGGCACCTTGGGGTCCATCGTCGGGTCCCCGCCCCGGAGACCGGTGCCGAGCAGGAGGAGCTTGCGCACCAACTCGGGGTGGCGCAGCGCGACCTCCTGTGCCTGGAAACCGCCGAGCGAGAAGCCGAGCAGATCGACCTGCTCCAGCCCCAGCGCCCGGATGACCGCGGCGATGTCGTCGGCCATGTCCTCGACCCGGTTGCGCGGCGTACCGGATGACGAGGCAACGCCGCGCCCGTTGAACAGGATGACCTCGCGGCCTTCGGCCAGGCCGTCGGTGAGCAGGGGGTCCCAGTTGTCCATACCCCCGCGGAAGTGCTGGACGAGGAAGATCGGGACGCCGGAGGGCTTGCCCCAGCGGCGGTAGGCGAAGCGGTCGCCGTCGACCTCGATGTACTGGGTGGATGCGGTCACATGCGTGTCACTCATGGTCTGCGGCTTTCTGGAGGGGATGAGCAATACAATGACGGTCGTAATATAAAAAGTCAAGCTCTTAGATGTCGATCGGCATCTATGCATGCTCGACCGTCGAGCGTCGACCGTGGAAGGGGCGGCTGGACATGCGAGTGACCAAGGCGCAGGCGGAGCAGCACCGTGCGCATGTCGTCGCGACAGCGGTCAGGCTGTTCCGCGAGCGCGGCTATGACGGTGGCGGCGTGGCGGAACTGATGACAGACGCCGGGTTCACCCATGGCGGGTTCTGCAAGCACTTCCGCTCCAAGGCCGACCTGATGGCCGAATCGTCCGCGAGCGGGCTCTCGCGGACCGCGGCACGGACAGAAGGCCTGGGCCCCGCCGAGTTCGTCGAGAGCTACGTCTTCCGGGAGCATCGCGACGGGCGAGGCGACGGCTGCACCATCGCGGCCCTCAGCGGCGACGCCGCACGTCAGCCGGCAAACATCAAAACGGAGTTCGCGGCCGGGATCGAGAACCTGCTGACGGCCCTTCAGGCCCCAAGCGATACGCCGGGGGATGCGGACCAACGCGAGGCCCGCACCATGGCGATCGACATGCTTACGCATTCGGTCGGCGCGGTCATGCTGTCGCGGGCATGCCCGGACGGTTCTCCGCTGGCGCACGAAATCCTCGATGTCTGCCGCAAGGGAATCCTCGCCTCACTGGCACACGGCAGCAACGACCAGTCGGCGGCACGCAGCCCGGAAGCCTGACCGCAGCCGACCGACCACCCGAGGGTCAGACACTGACGAGCCTGCGATTGTGAGCCGTTGGTTCGGCTGTTCGTGCCGTCGACGAAGTCACGGCACCGGACGGGAGAGCGGTCGACTAGCACGTGACGACCGGTGCGCGGTGGGGCATGTCCGTCGCGTTTTCCGTGTTCGGACGCTGGCGGGTGCGGCGGGGCCCTCCGGCCGGGAGCCGGCGGCCGGGCCGCCGTGGAAGCGCGCCCGGCCGCCATGGGGACCCTGGTGGGCCGGGGACGGATCCCGCCCGGGGTGTCGCGGCGCCTACGGGCGCCCTGTGGGGCGCGACGGTCGGTCGTAGGCGCGGCACAGGCGATCAGAGGGCTTCGTTGACCCGGCCGATGTACTCGCCCAGCTGGTACTCGACGTCGAGGCCCTTTTCGGCGGCCAGTGCGCCGAGCCCGACCGCACGCGCGGCGAATCCCGGCTGCGTCAGGGTGCCCGCGAACTCGCCGAAGGCGGCGACCAGGTGGGCGTCCGGCGGCAGGGTCGCCCGGTTGACCTGCGACTTCGCGGTCGCCAGTGCCTGCCGGTCGAAGGAGGCGAGACGGGCGACGGTCGCGTCGACGAAGGCGTCGAGCTCCGCGTCGGGCAGGGCCCGGGTGACCCATCCCCAGCGCTCAGCGGTGCCGGCGTCGTAGTCGGCACTGCCGAGGATGGCCTCGAGCGCCCGGTCGCGGCCGATCGAACGGGGCAGTCGCTCGGCTCCCCCTCCGCCGGGGACAAGGCCGATGCCGACCTCGGGCTGGCCGAAGAACGCCTTCTCGCGGCTGGCGTAGCGCAGGTCGCAGGCGAGGGCAAGCTCGTTGCCGGCGCCCCGGGCGCGGCCCCGGATGGCCGCGATGCTGACGAACGGAGCCTTGCTCAGCCGCAGGACCATGTCGGTCCACAACGGGTTGTCGTCCTCGTGCTCGGGCACGGGAAGGTCGGCGGCCGCGGCGGCGTCGAAGTGGTTGATGAAGAAGTCGGGAAGTTCGCTGGCGAAGACGACGACCTGGATGTCCGGGTCGTTCTCCAGCTCCGAGACGATCTTGTGCAACGTCACGATCGACTCGGGAACCACCAGGTTCACGGGAGGATTCGAGAATGTGATCCTCGCGGTGCGCGGAGTCGTCCGCTCAAGGCGGATCGTGCTGGGCTGGCTCATGGTGTGGTTTCCGTTTCGTGTTTCGTAGGGGGCTTGGGCTTGGGCTTGCCTGGCCGTGATCGCGTTCGGCGACCACGGAGCTGTTGCGCCGGGTGGGGTGCGGGTGTCGTCGGCTTGTCACTCGGGCTGCGTCGGCTGAGTCGGTCCCGCCTGCACCTGTGCGGCATGGCGTGGGCTCCGTTGTTCGGGCTGATGGCGAGCCACCGCTCGGTCCCACCATTTACATTACGATCATAATGCAATGGGTCGGGAACTGCTCAACAGGCAAGACCCGACCGCGGGGCGAGCCAGCGGTCGGCCGTTTCCCATGGATGGCCGACCGGCGAACCGCAGCCGTCGAGACCGTCCGGCGGCGTACGAGCGTGGGGAAGGGCAGGCGGGCGGAGGAGATCCTCGCTTTCGGGCGAGGCCGCCGCCGAGGTCTTTGCGGATGGGGAGGGTGGGGGTGACGATCAGGTTGTCGAGCGCGGTGATGACTCCGGCCATGCTGGTGATGGCCGAGGCCCCGATGGCGCTGCCTCCCGAACCGGTTGCTTGTGATCCTGCGTCAGGATGTTCCCTCGGCGGACGTGTCTGGCGGTTGGCAGGCGGTGGCGGGTGCTGCTCAGGGGAGTTGCGGGTAGAGCACCGAGACGCCCCCGGACAGTGCTGCCTGTGCCTGGCGGGCCGCGTTGTCGGCGAGGATCTCGTAGGCGCCGGCGGCGATGCCGTCCACGGCGATGCGCGCGATGTCGGCCGGGTCGGACTTGGCCGCGTCGACGGCCCGGACCATGTCGGTGTCCATGTAGCCCACGTGCAGACCGGCCACGCGGATGCCCTGGTCGGCCAGTTGCACGCGCAGGGTGTTGGTAAGTGACCACTCCGCGGACTTGGCGGCGCAGTAGGCGCCGAACTCCGGGAAGCTGACCCAGGACAGGCCGGACAGGACGTTCAGCATGGCCCCGCCGCCGTTGGCCGCGATCTGGGGCGCGAAGGCGCGGGCCACCGTCAGGGTGCCGAGGTAGTGGGTGTTCATCTCCAGGCGGATGTCGTCCAGGTCGGCGGTGAGCAGGTCGGCGCCGGTGGAGGAGCCCGCGTTGTTGACCAGGATGGTCACATCGCCGGTGGCCGCGGCGGCGGCCGCGACGGAGGCGGGGTCGGTGATGTCGAGTGCGATCGGCTTGGCGCCGGGCAGGTCGACCTGGTCGGGATTGCGGGCGCCGGCATAGACGGCAGCGCCGCGGCTGAGCAGTTCGGCGGCGAGGGCCCGGCCGAAGCCCCGGTTCGCTCCGGTGACAAGGGCGGTGCTGGCGGAGAGGTCCATGAAGGTTCCCGGTGAAGTGGAGAGGAGATGACCAGAGCACGGATGGCGTGGCCCGATGCGACCCAGCCCATTAAATTACGATCGTAAGAATAAGCAGGCTGAGTCGGTGATCGCAACCGATCCGCCTGGTGAATGACGCTGAGCCGGGCCCCTTGCCGGAGTACTGTCAAGGAGTTGATCGATGCGGGCAAGGCCAAGCACTTCGGCCTGGGGTTCTAGGGCGATTCGGTTGGATCACTGTTGGCGGGAAGTCTTTGTGTCCTGCTGGGAGCTTCGATGTCAGCGCCACGGTCTACGGTGCGGCCATGTCGTTTGTCCTGCCCGATGGTCTGCCTCCCGGCCGGTTCCTGTCTTCCGGTCCCACACGTGTGTGGGTCTCTGACGAATTTCCTCAAGACGTCGATCAGCTGTGGCCTCGCCTGCTGAGCGAGCAGAAGGCCCGTGGTTCGGTTCCGCTCCTGTGCTGGCCCGATGCCCTGGGAAGGCCGCTCGGCCTGGACCACGTCGATGCCGTCTGCCTGGAGGAGGTGCTGGCCACGGACTTCGCCGAGTACCGGCGCAGGAGGCTGCCCTTCTGGATGGACCCGACACCGGCCCCAGCGCCTGAGGGAGTCGAACCATGGCCACACGACCCCGGGCCGCCCTTCGTGCAGTGGCCGGGCCTGGCACCGCAGATGCCGGCTGCGTCCGCAGATCCGAAGCCCGAGGACGCGGCGGCAAGCCTGCTGTCTTGGTTCCTCGAGACGGGGCAGTTCGGGCTGGACGGGTGCCGTCTCGTGCTTGTCCCTGCCCATCGCAGCAGCGATGCTCTGGCGTCGATCGGCTGGTCCGCGGAGGCGCCGCTGCCTCTGCTGTGTGCACTCCTGCGGAGCTGGGAAGATCGCTTCGGCGCCCGGGTCGTGGCGGTGTTCGGCAGCGAGCTGCACGTATCGGTCGCGAGGCCGCCCGTCGAAGCAGAGCACGCGAACCTGCTCGCTTTGGAACACGTGCTCTCGACCGCGAACAACATCGTCGACGACCCGCCCACGCCGTTCCCCGAGTATGCGATGGACCTCATGGGACGGACTTCCTGGTCGTTCTGGTGGGACTAGGCACGACGGCCGCGCTGCCTGCGTCGTTGGTTCGGGGGTGCCGTTGACTGATGCCCAGTGGGCGAGGATCGAGCCGTTGCTCCCGGACCGGACACCGAAACGCGGGGGCCGGTGGAGAGACCATCGCGAAGTGATCGACGCGATCGCCTGGAAGTCCCAGACCGGCTCGCAGTGGGTCCACTTGCCGGCGAAGTACGGCAACTGGCGAGGCGTCTACAACCGGCTACGGATGTGGGCCATCGACGGCACGGGGAGCGGGTCTTCACTGCACTTGTCGCGCAGGCCGATGCCGAAGAAGGCCTCTACTGGGCCGTCTCGGTCGACTCCACCATCGTGCGCGCTCACCAGCACGCGGCGGGGCCCGCAAAAAGGGGCCCCTGTTGGCGAGCCGGACGACCGTGCCATCGGTCGGTCCCGCGGCGGACTGGCCACGAAGATCCATCTCGCGTCCGATGCCCGCTGTCGACCTCTGGCCTTCTATCTCGCGGCCGGACAAGCCGGCGACGCGCCCGCCTTCCCGCACGTGATGGCCCGCCTGCGAGTTCCACGTCGACGAGGGCGGCCCCGCACCAGGCCAGACCTGGTCCTCGCTGACAAGGCGTACTCGTCACGCGCGATCCGCGACCACCTCCGCAAGCGCGGGATCCGCGCGGTGATCCCGATCCCGGCCGATCAACGCGGTCACCGGCTTCGTCGCGGAAGTCGCGGCGGCAGGCCCCCGGCATTCGACCGAGAGGCATACATACGGACAGCGCCGCCCTCGACTCGCCCGTCGCGGGCGGCCTCCTCCTACTGGGGCAACGGTGCGACGGCCGCGGCCTTGCGCCGGGCGGTCAGCAAGAGGCCTGCCGCAACGACGGCCGAGGCCAGGCCGAGCAGGCCGACGGCGGCGGCCAGGGTGCCGAGGGCGGACTTGGCTGCGATCAGAACCAGGGGGCAGATGAACTGGCCGATGAAGAAGGACGCGGTCCACAGGCCGGTGCCACGGCCGCGGTCTGCGAAGTCCAGCTTGGACATGGCGATGGTGAGCAGGGAAGGCAGCAGGAGACCGGTGCCGAGGCAGTTGAGTACGGCGCCGACGATCAGCAGCGGCGCGCTGTCCGCGAGCCACATCACCGCGAACCCGGCCGCGCACAGGGCGAAGACGAGTGGCAGCCGGGGCCCCGGGGCCCCGCGCAGCTTGGCGAAGGTGATCGCGCCGGCCACGGTGGCGGCGCTGGCGATGGCCGTGGCCAGCCCGATCACGCTGGTCGCCGTCACGCCGAGGTCGTCCAGCAGGTAGGACATCTCCACGGGGACGGTGTAGAAGACGAGGGCCCCGAACACGGTGAGTCCGCAGATCCCGGCCAGCTGCCGGAAGGGGAACGAGCGCTTCGGGGTGACCGTGGTGTCCGTGCTCTCGCCGTCCTCGGCGGCGGCACCGGTGGCCGCGGTCGGCTTCGGCAGCCCGATGGCCATGAGCGGGGCGATGAGCAGGCTGACGGCGTAGATCCAGAACGGGGTCCGCCAGCCGGCCGACCCCGCGGCACCGCCGATGACGAAGAAGGCGGTCGCGGAGGCGGAGGCGCACATGGTCTGGAGGGCGAGGTAGCGGTCCCGTACCCGACCGCTGTAGTAGTCGCCGATCAGCGTGGTGCAGCAGGTCATGATGGCGGCCTCGGCGATACCGACCAGGGCGCGGCTGGCCACGATGGCGCCCAGCGACTCCAGCCACAGCGGTGCGGTGCCGAAGATCGCGTACAGCACGGTCGCGACGATCAGCAGGCGCTTGCGGCCGAGCCGGTCGACGATGACGCCCGCGAAGGGCGCCAGCAGGCCCAGCGCCAGGGCCGGGACGGTGAGGGCCATCGGGACCAGGGCGCCCGCGCCGGGCACGTCGGCGAAGTGGTCCTGCATCTTGGGCAGCACGGGGGCGATCAGGACGGCCCCGAGGATCGGCAGACAGCTACCGGCCATGAGGAGAGCGACGCGCAGCCGGTGCGCGGCACCGGACGTCGGAAGGACCGCGCCGGGCGGCAGCACGGGTTCCGCGTGAGCGGGCGCGGACGACGGCGATGGCGATGGCACGGAAGCGGGCATGCGGGAACTCCATGTGGCGAGGGGAGGGGAGGGGCGGGCACGCCACCGGGGAACAGACACCCCGAGAAGAGGAGCGTGCGGAGGAACTGCGGTCGACTATGGGTGAGGGACCCAGCCCTGCCTAGCCTCTGTCCGATCGATCTGTCGGATCCCGATCATCCTTGCCGTGGATGGTCTGCGCGACCCGAGCCGCCGTCTCCCGCAGCCAGATGTGCGCCGCGTCGTGCGTGTGGACCGGGTGCCACCACAGGGCTTCCCGCAGGGGCACGGCGTCGTAGGGCGGTTCCACGACCCGTACGGGGACGAGTCCGTCGAGCCGGTCGGCGAGACGCCCCTGGATGAGGGCCACCCTGCGCGTCCCGGCCACCAGGAGCGGCATCAGCTGGAAGCTGTCGACGGAGACCTCGACGCGCGGCTCGATGCCGAGCATGCCGATCTGGCGGGCGGCGGGTGCGTCGTACGTGCGCTGGTACGTCACCCACGGCAGCCGGGCCAGGTCGTCGAGGGTGAGGTGCTCGCCGACCTCGGGATTGTCCTCGGCGACGAGGTAGACCCAGCGGTCCCGGTAGAGCTCCACGGTGGGAAAGTCGCTGATGATGCCGTGCGGCAGCAGCAGACCGTCGGCGGTGCTGAGCAGCGCGGTGGTGTCCTCCGTGATGTCCGCCGGGGCCTGCTTGAACCGGAGCCGGATGCCTGGTGCCTCGGCGTGCACCGTACGGGCGAGTTCGGCGCCGAAGACGGCCACCGCGTAGTCGGAGGAGATCAGCGTGAACTCGTGCTCCTCGTGGGCGGGGTCGAACTCGGCCTGGCTGGTGAAGACACGTTCGAGCAGGTCGCAGGCGGTGGCGGTGCGGTCGAGGAGGGCCAGGCCGAGGGCGGTCAGTTCGTAGCGTCCACCGACCCGGGAGAGCAGGTCGTCGTCGAAGTGACGGCGCAGCCGAGCCAGGGCGGCGCTCATCGCGGGTTGGCTGAGGCCGATGCGTCGGCCGGCTCTGGTGACGTTGCGCTCCTCCAGGAGGGCGCGCAGGGCGACGACGAGGTTGAGGTCAAGGCTGGCGAGGTTCACGAGATGCCCCCGTGCGGTGTGGAAGACGGAGCCCGGGTATTCGCCACCTGGATGTGGATCATCCGAGGAATCGATTTCCCCGATCGCAATTTACGCGCCAGATTGGTGACATCGCAATCGGGAGGACATCTCCGTGAAATCCGCAGCCATGTCGGCGCCCCTCTTCACCGGCCCCTTCGCCCTCGGCACCTTCTCCGCCCCGGGCCGGACCCCGTCCGCAGGACTGGTGCTCCCGGACGGCAGAGTGCTGGACCTGCGTACGACCGCCCTCGCGCTCCTGGAGCGCTGGGACGAGGAGCTGCCGCGCCTGCACGGCCTCGCGGGCGATCCGGCCGGTGACTGGCTGTCGCTCGACGACCTGAACGTGCACGCGCCCGTCGAGCCCCGGCAGATCTTCCAGTCCGGCGCCAACTACCGGCAGCACGTGATCGACCTGGAGGTCGCGCACCGCGCCCCCGACGACCCGCGCACCGTCGAGGAGGCCCGCGCGGAGATCGCGGCGATCATGGACCGACGGGCCGCCGAGGACCTCCCGTACGTCTTCATCGGCCTGCCGACGACGATCACCGGCCCGTACGACGACGTCGTACTGCCCGCCTGGGCCAGGAAGCCCGACTGGGAACTGGAGCTGGCCGCGGTGATCTCCCGCCCCACCCACCGGGTCACGGTGGAGGAGGCGTTGGAACACGTCGCGGGCTACACCATCGCCAACGACCTCACCGACCGGTCCACCGTCTTCCGCCGGGACATGCCCGCCATCGGCACCGACTGGCTGCGCTGCAAGAACGCGCCCGGCTTCACCCCGCTCGGCCCCTGGATCGTCCCGGCCGGGTCCATCGCCGACCCGTCCGACCTGCGGGTCACCCTGAAGCTCAACGGCGAGACCATGCAGGACGAGTCCACCAAGGACATGATCTTCGGCGTGGCGCGGATGGTCTCGTACATTTCCCAGACCGCCCAACTCCTGCCCGGCGACCTGGTGTTGACCGGCAGCCCGGCCGGGAACGGCATGCACTGGGGTCGGCTGCTGCGCGACGGCGACGTGATGGACGGCTCTGTCACGGGCCTCGGTGCCCAGCGCACCCGCTGTGTCGCGGAGGAGGCACCGTGAGCGACCGCACGACTGTGCCTGATGCGAAGGACGCCGAGGGCGCGATCGCCGAGGCCGCCAAGGCGTACTCCAACTGGGGTCGTTGGGGCGAGGACGACGTCCTCGGCACGCTCAACTTCCTGGACGCCGAAAAGCGCCGCGAGGGCGCGGCCCTCGTCCGCGACGGCGTCAGCTTCTCGCTCTCCCAGCGCTTCGACATGGACGGCCCGCAGAAGGGCTGGCGGCGGCGTACGAATCCGGTGCACACCATGCTCGACACCGGCACCGACGCCGCCCTGGGCAACCAGGGCTTCCCGCACGGCATCGGCGGCGCCGACGACGTGATCGCCATGCCGTTGCAGTGCTCCACCCAATGGGACGGCCTCGGCCACATCTTCGACCATGGCAAGGCATGGAACGGGCGGGCCGCCGAGAAGGTCGTCACCTCCGACGGCGACCTCGTCACCGGCATCGAGCACATGGCGCCGCACGTCGCGGGACGCGGCGTTCTCCTTGACGCGGGCCTGGTCGTCGGCGAGGACGGCGAACTGCCCGACGGCTTCGCCATCACCGAGGAGCACCTGGTCGCCACCGCCGAGGCGCACGGCGTCACCGTCGGCCGCGGTGACCTCGTCCTCGTCCGCACCGGACGGCTGGCCCGCGCCAGGCGCGAGGGCTGGGGCGAGTACGCGGGCGGCGCTTCGCCCGGCCTGAGCTTCACCACCGCCGGCTGGCTGCACCGCAGCGAGATCGCCGGGATCGCCACCGACACCTGGGGCTTCGAGGTCCGGCCCAACGAGTTCGACCACGCCTTCCAGCCGCTGCACCAGGTCGCCATCCCCAACATGGGCCTGCTCATCGGCGAGATGTGGGACCTCGACGCCCTCGCCGACCACTGTGCGGCCGACGGGCGCTACGAGTTCTGGCTCACCGCCGCTCCGCTGCCCATCACCGGAGCCGTCGGCTCCCCCGTGAACCCGATCGCCGTCAAGTAACGCCCCGGACCGTCCGAGTGGGCCGCCCCGACAGCCACACCCGTCCGGCCCGCACCACCACCCCTGCCGCTCGAAGCCGCGCGGCCCCACCGCAGGGAGACCTCATGACCGACCCCCGCCCCCGCACCGTCCTCGTCATCGGCGGCGGCGCCTCCGGCAACGCCGTGACCGTGCTGCTGCGGCGAGCGGGCATTGCCGTGGACCTGATCGAGGCCAAGCCCGACTGGAACGTCCTCGGCTCCGGCATCACCCTCCAGGGCAACGCGCTGCGCGTGCTGCGCGAGCTGGGTGTGTGGGACAAGGTCCAGGAGAGTGGCTACGCCTTCGACTCGGTGGGCCTGGCCGCGCCCGACGGCCACGTGTTCCACGTCCAGCAGGACATCCGCACCGGCGGGGAGGACCTGCCCGCGACCATCGGCATGCAGCGGCCCCGGCTCCAGGAGATCCTGTGCGAGGCGGTCCGGGCCAGTGGTGCCATGGTCCGCCTCGGTACCACCGCCGACGAGCTGGTCCAGGACGAGACGGGCGTCACCGCCCGCTTCAGCGACGGCAGCGAGGGCCGCTACGACCTCGTCATCGCGGCCGACGGTCTCAACTCCCTGACCCGCGCGATGATCGGCATCGGCGAGAAGCCCGAGCCGACCGGCATGGCCATCTGGCGCGTCGCGGCACCCCGCCCGGCGAGCGTGGAGCGCACGGACCTGGCCTTCGGCGGGCCCTGCTACATCGCCGGCTACTGCCCCACCAGCGAGAACACCATCTACGCCTATCTCGTCGAGGCCAACCGCGACCGCGCCTCCATCGACCCGGCCACGTACGCGGACGAGATGCGACGCCTGGCAGCCCCGTACGGCGGCGCCTGGCCCGAGATCGCCGCGAGCATCACCGACCCGGCCAAGGTCAACTACACCTGGTTCGACCGGCTGCTCGTCGAGGGGTCCTGGCACCGCGGCCGGGTCGTGCTGGTCGGCGACGCCGCCCACGCCTGCCCGCCCACCCTCGCGCAGGGCGCGGCCATGTCCCTGGAGGACGCCTCCGTGCTGGCCGAGCTGCTGAGTGCGGAGGAGTCCTGGAATTCCCTCGACTCCCTCGACGACCTGCTGACCCGCTACCACGAGCGCCGCATCGACCGTGTCCGCATGGTCGTCGAGGCCTCGGTGCAGCTCGGCCAGTGGCAGTTGGACGGCGTCCGTGACGCCGACGTGCCCGGCCTGATCGGCCGCACGATGTCCGCCCTGAAGGAGACCCCGTGACGACCCCGGACACCCTGGCCACCCCGAACATCCCGGCCACCCCCACCATCGACGTCCACGCGCACGTCCTGCTTCCGCAGGTCGAGGAGGCCGTCGCCGGACACCCCGGGCTGGCCGCCGCCCGCAGTCTCGACGCCCGCCGCAACGGCCCCGAGGCGCTCGCCGTCAGCGGCCCGATGGTCCGCGACCGCATCCCTCGGCTGACCGACGTCAAGGCCCGGCTCACCGCGATGGACGCCTCCGGCGTCGACGTCCAACTGGTCTCGCCCTCCCCGTCGCACTACCACTACTGGGCCGACGCGGACCTCGCCCGCACGGTGTGGGAGCTGGCCAACGCCGGAACCGCCGCCCACGTCGCCCAGGCCCCCGACCGGCTTCACGGACTGGGCCTCGTCCCGCTCCAGCACCCGGACCTCGCCGTCAAGGCCCTCGACCATGCCCTCGGCCTGGGCCTGCGCGGAGTGGAGATCTCCAGCCACGCGCCGGGGCGCGAGCTTTCAGACCCGGCGTACGACACGTTCTGGGCGCTCGCCGAGACGACCGGGGCGGTGCTCTTCCTGCACCCCTTCGGCTGCACACTCGACGAGCGCCTGGACCGCTGGTACCTGTCCAACACCGTCGGCCAGCCCACCGAGAACGCCGTCGCGCTCTCCCACCTCATCTTCTCCGGCGTGCTGGACCGCCACCCCGGCCTGAAGGTGATCGCCGCGCACGGCGGCGGCTACCTGCCCACCCACATCGGCCGCTCCGACCACGCCTGGCGGACCAGACCGGACACGCGGGGCTGCGCGTCCGAGCCGAGCAGCTACCTCAAGCGGCTGTACTTCGACTCGCTCGTCCACGACCCGCACGTCCTGCGCGAACTGATCCGGGTGGCCGGCCCCGACCGGGTCCTGCTCGGCTCGGACTTCCCCTTCGACATGGGCACCGAGGACCCGGTCGGCGCGCTGCGCGCCGCCACGGATCTGCCCGACCCCCACTTCCACGCCGTACGCGGCGGCAACGCGGCAGCGCTGCTGCGCCTCTCCTGAGGAGCCCCGACATGACCAACGAACAGCCCAACCGCCTGCTCACCCACCTGCGGCACGTCGACCTCGCCGTGCCCGACTATGACAAGCAGCTCGACTTCTACGCCGGAGTCTGGGGCCTGACCAAGGTCGCCGAGGACTCGGGCATCTCCTTCCTGGCCGCAGAAGGCAGCCCCGAGCAGTACGTCGTACGGCTCCGCAAGGCCGACGAGAAGCGGCTCGACCTCGTGTCCTACGGCGCCGCGTCGGCCGCCGACGTGGACACGCTCGCCGAGCAACTCCTCGCGGCCGACGTGCAGTTGATCTCGCAGCCGGGAAAGATCGACACCCCCGGCGGGGGCTACGGCTTCCGCTTCTTCGACGGCGACGGCCGCACCATCGAGGTCTCGGCGGAAGTCGAGGCCCGGCGGCACCGGCGTATCGAGGAGAAGGAGGCCATCCCGGTCCGCCTCTCGCACGTCGTCCTCAACTCGCCCGACCTGGACGACACCCGCGCCTGGTACGAGCGCCACCTCGGCTTCCGGCTGTCCGACACGCTCAGCTCCCCGCACATGGGCGAGGTCATGCACTTCATGCGGATCAGCAACCAGCACCACTCGATGGCCCTCGCCAAGGGCCCGCACACCTCCCTGCACCACGTCTCGTTCGAGATGCGCGGCCTGGACGAGTACATGCGCGGCTCGGGGCGCGTGATGCGCTCCGGCGCCCGCAAGGTCTGGGGGCCGGGCCGCCACATGGCGGGCGACAACACCTTCACGTACTTCCTCGACCCGCATGGCAACACTGTCGAGTACACAACGGAGTTGGAGGAGCTCGACGAGGACACCTGGCATCCGCACGTCTACGACTTCTCCCGGCCCGAGGTCACCGACCAGTGGGGCACGGCGAACCCGATGAACGAGCTGGTCGCCAAGGAGTCCTTCAACGACGTCGACCGCGGTGTCTTCGTCGCCCCGCCGGTCTGATCCCCCTCGGCTCGGGCACGGAACGGTCCATGCCCTGACGACGCCCGCGCCCCCGGTCCACTCCTACGCCATACGCCAGGATTGCCATGCGCTTCGCCACGTACGAACACCACGGCCGCCGCAGCATCGCCACCGTGAATGACGACGGCACCCTCTACCCCTTCCCCGGCCGCGCCTCGCTGCTCGACCTGCTCCGGGCGGGCCCCGCGGCCCTGCGTGAGGCGGGCAACGCCACGCTGGACGTGCCAAGCGGCCCGCATGTCTCGCAGGTGCGGCTGCTGCCGCCTCTCCAGCCGCCGTCCGTGCGGGACTTCGTCACCTTCGAGGAGCACGTCGAGGGCGTACGGCGCAGCATCGACGACGCGGCCGGGGTCCCTGACGCCTGGTACGACGCGCCGACCTTCTACTTCACCAATCCGTACGCCGTCATCGGCGCCCACGACGACGTGCTCGTGCCGCCCGGCTCCTCGGTCCTGGACTTCGAACTCGAAGTCGCCGCCGTCATCGGCCGCGAGGGCCGCGACCTCACACCCAAGCAGGCCCGCGACCACATCATCGGCTACACGATCTTCAACGACTGGTCCGCCCGCGACCTCCAATCCGCCGAGATGAGGGTGGGGTTGGGCCCCTGCAAGGGCAAGGACACCGCCGCCACCCTCGGCCCGTACCTGGTCACCGCCGACGAACTGGAGCCGTACCGGGACACCGACGGTTTCCTGCGGTTGGCGCTGACCGCTCTGGTGAACGGCGAGGTGGTCGGCGAGGACCTGCTGTCCAACATGAGCTGGACCTTCGAGGAGATGGTCGCCTACGCCTCGCGCGGCACATACGTCCGTCCCGGTGATGTGCTGGGCTCCGGCACCTGCGGCAACGGCGGCTGCCTGGCAGAGCTGTGGGGCGTACGCGGCCGCCAGGACCCGCCACCGCTGAAGCCCGGCGACACCGTCACCCTCACCGTCGAGGGCATCGGCACCGTCTCCAACACCGTCGTGCCCGGCGCCGGAGCCGTACCGATCCCCGGGGCCCGCAAGCGCCCGCGGCTGCGTCCGTGAACGGCGGGGCCGTGAACAGGCTGGACGGCAAGGTCGTCGTCGTCACCGGAGCCGCGCGCGGACAGGGCGCGGCCGAGGCCGAGGCGCTGACCCGGGCGGGGGCGGTGGTCGTCGCCACCGATGTGACCCAGGCTCCGAGCTGTCTGCGCCTGGACGTCACCGAGGCGAAGGAGTGGGATGTGCTCGCCGAAGAGCTGCGCCGCCGGTACGGAGAGGTCCACGGCCTGGTCAACAACGCCGGCATCACCTGGCGCGCGCGGCTCCACGAGGTCACGCCCGAGGACTTCGCCCGCGTCCAGGCGGTCAACGTCACCGGCCCGCTCCTTGCCATCCAGCACCTGGCGCCATTGATGCCGCCCGGCTCGTCGATCGTCAACGTCGGTTCCTCCGCCGGGCTCACCGGGCACTATCCGGTCGCGTACACGGCCAGCAAGTGGGCGCTGCGAGGCCTGTCGAAGGCGGCCTGTGTCGAGCTGGGCCCGCGGGGCATCCGCGTGAACACCGTCCACCCCGGCTTCATCGAGACCGAGATGACCGCCTCCGCCCCGCCCGCCTTTCGCGAGGCGAACATCCGCGAGACGCCGCTGGCCCGCACCGGCACAGTCGACGAGATCACGCCGCTGGTGGTCTTCCTCCTCTCCGACGGCGCCTCCTTCATCACCGGCGCCGAGATCCCCGTAGACGGCGGCTTCACCGCACACGGCGGCGCCAAGTCCATCTCCGACGCCCTGCGGTCGGCCTGTGACTGAACTTCCGACTGGCTTCCCACAGGCTTCCGACTGAAAGACCCATACGTGAACAAGGTCAGCGCGAGCACCGCCGCGGCGGTCGCCGACATCCCCGACGGGGCCTCACTGGCAGTCGGCGGCTTCGGCCTGTCCGGCATACCGGCCACCCTCATCGACGCACTGCACGCCCAGGGCGCCACCGGCCTGAAGGTCGTCTCCAACAACTGCGGCGTCGACGGCCAGGGGCTGGGCGTCCTCCTCGCCGACGGCCGGATCAGCCGCGTGACGGGCAGTTACGTCGGCGAGAACAAGGAGTTCGCCCGCCAGTACCTGAGCGGTGAGCTGGAGGTCGAACTGGTCCCGCAGGGCACCCTCGCCGAGCGGCTGCGGGCCGGTGGGGCCGGCATCCCGGCCTTCTACACCCCGGCGGGCGTGGGCACCCAGGTCGCTGACGGCGGCCTGCCCTGGCGCTACGCGCCCGACGGCAGCATCGCCGTCGCCTCCCCGGCGAAGGAGTCCCGCACCTTCGGCGGTCGCGTGTACGTCCTCGAGCACGGCATCACCACCGACTACGCCCTCGTCCACGCCTGGCGCGGCGACACCCACGGCAACCTGGTCTTCAACAAGGCCGCTGCCAACTTCAACCCGCTCGCCGCCATGGCCGGCCGCGTCACGATCGCCGAAGTCGAGGAACTCGTCGAGCCCGGCGCCCTCGGCCCCGACGCGATCCACGTCCCCGGCATCTTCGTCCAGCGGATCCTGGCCCTCACCCCCGCCCAGGCGGCGGACAAGCGCATCGAGCACCTTCGAATGTCCGCGTCTTCGACACAAGGGACCGTACGCGCATGAGCTGGACCCGCGACCAGATGGCCACCCGCGCCGCCGCCGAGCTGACCGACGGGAGTTACGTCAACCTCGGCATCGGCCTGCCCACCCTTGTCCCGGGCCACCTTCCGCCGGGAGTTCACGTCGTCCTGCACTCCGAGAACGGCATCCTCGGCACCGGCCCGTACCCCCACGAGCACGAGGTCGACCCCGACCTCATCAACGCGGGCAAGGAGACCGTCACCGTCCTCCCCGGCGCCTCCTTCTTCGACTCCGCGCTCTCCTTCGGCATGATCCGCGGCGGCCACATCGACACCGCCGTCCTCGGCGCCATGCAGGTATCCGCCACCGGCGACCTCGCCAACTGGATGATCCCCGGCAAGATGGTCAAGGGCATGGGTGGCGCCATGGATCTCGTCCACGGCGCCCGCCGCGTCATCGTCCTCATGGAACACACCGCCAAGGACGGCAGCCCCAAGATCCTCGACGAGTGCACCCTGCCCCTCACCGGCAAGGCCTGCGTCCACCGCGTCATCACCGACCTCGGCGTCATCGACGTCACCGACAACGGCCTGTTCCTCGTGGAGACCGCCCCCGGCGTCACGGCCGAGGCCATCACGGCGGTCACTGCCGCGAAGCTGCACACCGCCACCTGAGGCACACCGACCTGGCCGCGGCGCACAGCCGGGCCAGTAACAGGCCTTCACCGAGGAGGTGTAGGCCCACCAGTTCCAGTCGCTCCCGCATGCGCACGTACGCGGCCCGGTCCGGGGGCCGAGGAGCCGACGGGGGGATTACCCCGCCGTGTCACGGTCTCGGAGAGCTAGGAGCGGCGGCCGCCCAAGGGGATGGTGTCGCCGGTGACTTCGCAGCGGGACATCGGGCAGGCGCGCGACTCCACGCGTTTTGAAGTCGTCGGCCACGAGCCCTGACTGTACCTACGACACCGATTCGAGCCTGTGACCTACCTGGCCGCTGGTATGTGGCACGTTTCGCTCGTGTTCCGGTCCCACGCCTAGATTCCGGGCTCGGCCAGTTCTCCGTTGAGGGAGTACAGCCAGCCAATTGCGGGCGGCGGGCATGAGCGGGCCCACGCCGCTCAGGAAGGGCTGTGGTTGTACGGCGGTGTGGCCGGTGGCCCTGACGGGTGTTCCACCGGCCGGACTGTCGCCGGTGACCGCGCCGACGTCCATCGCCTCTTCAGCGTCCCGTCAGTTCTCTTCGCTCAGTGTGCCTATTGCCTGGTCGAGGAGTGCGGACAGTGGTGCCTGCCTGTCACCGGCCGTCCAGCCGTCGTAGGAAGCGTCCAGGCAGGAGATCGCCGACGCCACGAGGACCCGGGCGCGGAGGTCGTTGAGGGGGTCGGTGTCACCGCCGAGCCGGCGGAAGATCTCCGGCACCAGGGTGCTCTGCCAACCCTGCTCCTTGTCCCACTGACGGGTCATCAGGGCGCAGGCGGCTGAACAGTTGCATCAGGTTCTGGAACAGCTCGGGCGCGTCGGCCTGCGGCTGAGTGACTACGTCGAAGGCGCGGCGCAGTGCTCCCCAGGGCCGCTCGCTCTCGGGCCGGGTGGCGAGCGCGGCGGCGACCTCGTGGCCGAACTCGGCCATTCTGCCCAGGACGAGTTCCTCCTTGGCGCCGAAGTACCGGAAGAACGTGGTGCGCGACAGGCCCGCCTCGGCAGCGATCTCGACGGTCGTGTTCTCGAAGCCCTGCTCGGCGAAGGCGTGGTCACCGTTCCCCGGTCAAGCGGATCTCCGCGGCCCGTGCTCCATCTGCTCTCTAGGCGGAGGCGGCAGCCACGAAGAACGGAATGGCGATGAGGAAGCGGTCGGCCTCGGCGCGTCGGTGCTGTTCGGCGAGCCACTCGTCGGCCTGGTCACGGCCGACGGCGCCGCTCGTGCAGGCCCGCTCGGCGAGCCCGGTGAGCAGCGACAGCATCGCGGGATCGGTGAACACGGTGGTGTGCACCTCGATGGTGACGTCGTTGAAGCCGCCGTCCAGGAGCAGGTTGCGGTACTGGCGGCCGGCGCGGGGCGCGCCCAGGAGGTCGGCACGGGCGTGCACGATCGTGCGGGTGAGCGCCGCATCATCGGAGTCGACCATGATGGCGTCCCAGTCCTGCCCGACCAGGACGATCCTGCCGCCCGGGCAGAGGACGCGCCGCGCTTCCGCCACCGCGCGCCACGGCTCCTGAAGTGCGTGGAAGACCTTGTCGGCACGGTAGCCGCGCACACTTCCGTCGGCGAACGGCAGATCTTCCGCCCCCGCCTCCCAGAACTCGGCTGCCGGCCACCGTTTCCGGGCCTCGGCCAGCATCCACGGATCGGGATCCACGCCCACCGCGTGGACGCCACGCTCGCCCAGCTCGGCGACGGCCCGCCCGGCCCCGCAGCCGATGTCCACGACAGACGAGCCGGGGACAAGAGACAGCAGTTCGTAGGAGCGGGCCCGCAGCAGGCTGGCGCTCGGCATCTGGTCCATCGCGTCGAGGAGGGCCAGCATGGCCTCGGTGGCGCGGTGCTTTTCCACGAAAGGTGTCGTCACAGCCATGGCCTCCTGCCTTTCCTTGCCAGTCATGGTTCGGTCAGCCCTTCGAGTGCTGGGTGGTTGGAGGGGGTCAGCTGTCCAGGAAGCCCGTGCGGGAAGTGCCCCACGCCGGGTATGGCGATGCGTTCGAAGCCGTTGGTGAACAGGTCGTCCATGCCGTCGCTCACCGCCACGGAAAAGCAGTCGTCGTCGGCACCGTGGAGGTAGAGCGACAGGACGGTGATGGCGCCAGGCGTGCACGCAGCCCGTTCGGCGAGCCGGTTGTGTACTGAACAGTCAGGAACCTAGGCGGTTCTGTACTGAGTTGTCAAGCGCGGCGGGTCGGCTTTCCCTTTCTCCGTGGTCGCGACGGCGGTGGCCGAGTGTGTGCGAGCGGCGCAGCTGGGGGAACGCACGGCACTCCGTCGTCGTCGGCCACGATCACGTCACCGGGTGGGCCGGTGGTGCCGGCGACCACGGCGGGCGCGTTCACCGGGCCGGGGCCGGCCTTCACCGTGCCCTGTGCTGCGGCCCCTCGTGAACAGGCGGGAAAGCCTATTGCCGTCAGCTCGGACGGACCATGTGGTCCTGCGCGGTCATGCTGCCCGTCGCCTTGGTCTCGACGTCGAACACGGGCGTGATGTCCAGCAGCAGGTCGGGGGTGAACCTCGCGGACCTGGTGCTGGCGCGGCTCGAACTGGAACCCCTGGGCGGCGACGAGCGGCCGGGTGCACGGTGGTGGCCGTGGGCCTGGGAGATCCTGCGCGTCAGCAGGGTGGTCGCCTGTGCCTGGTTGTGGTCCCGGTTGTACGGGGGCGTTCGCCACGTGGGTGAGCATGACGCCACGCAGGACGGCGACGATCGGACCGGGCGCCGACTCGTCGACGCTCAGCGGGAGTCCGTACTGCTGCCCGCATCCGCAGCGACGTCACCCAGCTCTACGAGGGCACCGAGGCGGAGCGCTGGGGCGAATTCGCGCAAACGCGGTCTGCGTTGGCGCAGCGGCGGCCGAAGTGTCACCGTCTGCTGGCGGCGTGGCGTTCGGCGACTGACCGTGCAGTTCAAGTCCGGCGACACCGCGCATGCGGTGGAGCAAGTCGCCTGGGGTGCGGGCGCAGTTCTTCGCCCGCACCCCAGGCGACCGCCCGGCGGCGGGTGAACGTGCCACGAGGCGGGCCGTGTCTCCGCGGCGTCGAAGTGGGCCGGCCGCATCGGATGCCTGGGCGACGAGGTCGGCTGTGCCCTTGTCAGGGGTGGCGCGGGCGGGGCAGCAGGGCGAAGGCGCTCTCCGCGATCGAGGTCAGGCGCTCGGGGCTGTGGCCGTACGCGCCTACGACATCGCACCCGCGGATGATGGTCAGCAGAAGGTAGGCGAGGTCGTCGGGGTCGGCGTCGGGGTCGATGTCGCCGTTGCGCTGTGCCGCTCGCACACAGTCGGCCACCGCCGTCCGGACCACGGAGAAGCAGTCGTTGGCCAGGCGTTTGACCTCGGGGTCGGAGGTTCCGATCTCCAGGGCCATCTTGGCGGCGAAGCAGGCGGCGGCCGCCCGGTCGGGGGCGGGGGGTACGTCGGCGGCGAGTGGCACTCCGTGGACGGCGCGGAGCAAGTAGGCGTGCAGTCGTTCCAGGGCGCCCTCGTCCGGTCCGGCGAGTGCCTTCCGCGGACCCTGCCCCAGCCGGGCGAAGTAGCCGGTCATCGCCTGCAGCAGCACGCCGTGTTTGCCGTCGAACGCGGCGTAGAGGCTGCCGCGGCCCAGGCCGGTGGCGGCGCTGATGTCGTCGACGCTCGTGCCATTGTAGCCCGTGGTGCGGAACTGCCGCTCGGCGGCATGCAGGACGTGGTCGGGGTCGAAGCTTCGTGGTCTGGCCATACATCGAAGGTAAAGCCGATCCACCCTTCTTGACAACCCAGTACAGAACCGCCTAGGTTTCTGAAAGTTCAAGTACGTCATCGTCCTGAGCTCACGGCTGGTCCGGGCTTGCAGGACCGGTGCGGACCCTGTCGGCCTGAGCACAGGCGACCCCGCAGCGCACGACGAAGTCATGCCACGACCGAAGGAACGAACATGCAGACAGCTTCCCCGGTGGCCCTCGTGACGGGCGCTTCCTCCGGGATCGGGCGGGCGGCGGCGCTCGCCCTCGTGGGCGCCGGCTTCGCGGTGGTCGGCACGAGCCGCAACGCGGCGAACGCCGAGCCGCTCGCCGGGGTGACGTTCCTCGATCTCGACGTGGCCAGCGACGAGTCGGTCCGCTCCCTGGTCGAGGAGGTGATCGAGCGGTTCGGCCGGATCGACGTCCTGGTCAACAACGCAGGCGTGGGCGCGGTCGGCGCCGGCGAGGAGAGCTCGATCAACCAGACCAAGGAGGTCTTCGACATCAACGTCTTCGGCCTGATGCGGATGACAAACGCAGTGATGCCCCACATGCGCGCCCAGGGCGGTGGCCGCGTGGTCAACGTCTCCTCGGTGCTCGGTCTGATCCCAGCCCCCTTCATGGCCGTCTACGCCGCCACCAAGCATGCGGTCGAGGGCTATTCCGAGTCCGTCGACCACGAGCTTCGCGAGCACGGCGTCCGGATGCTGCTGGTCGAGCCGGCCTACACAAGCACGAGTTTCGAGGCGAGCAGCATGGCACCCGACTCGCCCCTGCCGGTCTACGCCGCGCAGCGGGGGGTCTCCCGAGACGTGCTGGCCACGGCCGTGCGCAACGCCGACGCCCCGGACGTTGTCGCGAAGGTGATCGTCGCGGCCGCCACCGATTCCAAGCCCAAGCTCCGGTACACCGCCGGCTCGATGGCCGCACGCGTCAGCGTCCTGCGCCGGATCGTGCCCTCGCGCGCCTTCGACAGACAAATCCGCAAGCTCAACCGACTGGCCGGCTGACCCCGCAGTACACCCGGCGCCTGAGGAGACGCCCATGTCCCAGCCCAGAGACACCGAAGCCAGCATCGTGGGCGGCGCGGGGCCGACCGGCAGGCCGAGGTCGACCGGCTGCTGGCCCTCGGGGCGCGGCACGCGGACATCGGCCAGGGAGAGCCGTCCTGGACCACACTGGTGGACCCGGAGGGCAACGAGTTGTGCGTGCTCGGCTCGCGGCGAAGCTGACCGGACCGAAGCAGGGCTGATCGAAAATACGATGGCTGAAAGGCGGCGCGGCACCGAGCCGGCGCCGACCGTGATCCGATCACTCGGGGTGTAGACGTATGGCACAGGCCGCAGACGCTGCGCGGACCGTCATCGTGACCGTGGACGACGACCCCGGGGTGTCCCGGGCCGTCGCCCGTGACCTGCGACGGCGCTACGGCGAGTCGTACCGGATCGTGCGCGCGGAGTCCGGGGAGTCCGCGCTGGAGGCGCTGCGGGAGCTGAAGCTGCGTGGGGATCTGGTCGCGGTGATCCTTGCCGATTACCGGATGCCGCAGATGAACGGCATCGAGTTCCTCGAACAGGCCCTGGACCTCTATCCGGGCGCCCGGCGCGTGCTGCTGACCGCGTACGCGGACACCAGCGCGGCGATCGACGCGATCAACGTCGTCGACCTCGACCACTACCTCCTCAAGCCGTGGGACCCGCCGGAGGAGAAGCTCTACCCGGTGCTCGACGACCTCCTGGAGGCGTGGCGGTGCAGTGACTACCGGCCGGTGCCCGCGACCAAGGTGATCGGGCACCGCTGGTCGGCGCGCTCCTCGGACGTGCGGGAGTTCCTGGCCCGCAACCAGGTGCCGTACCGCTGGTACTCCAGGGACGAGCCCGAGGGGCAGCGGCTGCTGGCGGCGGCCGGGCAGGACGGGCAGCGGCTGCCGGTGGTGATCACCCCCGACGGCACGCCCCTGGTCAGGCCGGAGGCGGCCGACCTGGCCGCCCACGTGGGCCTCGCCACGACCCCCACCGCGGACTTCTACGACCTGGTCGTCATCGGCGGCGGCCCCGCCGGGCTGGGCGCGGCCGTGTACGGGGCCTCGGAGGGGCTGCGGACGGTGCTCGTGGAGCGGTCGGCGACCGGCGGGCAGGCCGGGCAGAGTTCGCGGATCGAGAACTACCTGGGCTTCCCCGACGGTGTGTCGGGCGCCCAGCTCACCGACCGGGCCCGCCGACAGGCGACGAAGTTCGGCGCGGAGATCCTCACCGCCCGTGAGGTGGCGGGCCTGGAGGTCAACGGCGCGGCCCGGACCGTGCGCTTCTCGGACGGGTCGCAGATCGCGGCGCACAGCGTGATCCTGGCGACCGGTGTGTCGTACCGGCGGCTGGAGGCGCCGGGTGCCGACGAGTTGTCGGGCCGCGGGGTGTTCTATGGGTCCGCGCTCACCGAGGCCGCCGCCTGCCAGGGCCACGACGTGTACATCGTCGGCGGCGCCAACTCGGCAGGGCAGGCGGCGATGTACCTGTCCAGGGGCGCCAAGTCGGTCACCCTGCTGGTGCGCGGAGCGGACCTCACCGCGTCGATGTCGCACTATCTGATCCAGCAGATCGCCGAGTCGCCGAACATCTTTGTACGGGCCCACACGGTCGTCGAGGCTGCGCACGGCGACAACCATCTGGAACAGCTGACGTTGCGCGACACGACGAGCAGTCAGTCCGAACTCGTCGACGCGCAGTGGCTGTTCGTGTTCATCGGCGCGGCCCCGCTGACCGACTGGCTGGACGGTACGGTGCTGCGGGACGAGCGCGGGTTCATCCTGGCCGGGCCCGACCTGACCGCCGACGGGCGGCCACCGGCGGACTGGGAGCTGGACCGGCCGCCGTACCACCTGGAGACCAACATCCCCGGCGTGTTCGTCGCCGGGGACGCGCGCGCGGAGTCCGCGAAGCGGGTCGCGTCCGCCGTCGGAGAGGGAGCCATGGCCGTGATGCTCGTACACCGGTATCTGGAGCAGTCGTGAGCGGGCAGCCTATGCCGTGCGACGCGGCGGAGATCAGTTCCCTCTTCCTGTTCGAGAAGCTGAACTCCGAGCAGATCGACAGGCTGTGCAGCGAGGGACGGGTCGAACTGTTCGACCCCGGGCCGGTGTTCACCGAAGGTGACCCGGCGACCTGCTTCTACGTGATGATCGAGGGCACGGTCGTCATGTCGCGCCGGGTGGGCGGCGACGACATCGAGGTGAGCCGCACGTCCCAGCCAGGGGTGTACGCGGGGGCCGTGCGGGCGTACGTCGGGGACGGGAAACCGCAGCGGTACATGAACTCGTTGCGGGTGCCGGAGCCGACGCGGTTCTTCGTCCTGCCCGCCGAATCGTTCGCGAACTTCATGCACGAGTGGTTTCCGATGGCGGTCCATCTCCTGGAGGGACTCTTCCTCGGTTCGCAGACCTTTCAGCGGGCCATCGGGCAGCGCGAACGGCTGCTGGCGCTGGGCTCGTTGTCCGCGGGTCTCACCCATGAGCTCAACAACCCGGCCGCGGCCGCCGTACGGGCCACCGCCTCGCTCAGGGACCGGGCCACGCACATGCGCAACAAGCTCGCCGTCATCGCCTCGAGCCCCGACCACGCCGACGCCCTGAAGACCCTGCTCGACCTTCAGGAACGGACGGCCGAGCGGGTCTCCAAGGCGCCGGCACTGAGCCCGCTCGAAGCGTCCGACCGGGAGGACGAACTCGCCGACTGGCTCGACGACCACGGCGTCCGGAACGGCTGGCAGATCGCGCCGACCTTCGTGCAGGGCGGTCTCGACGTCGACTGGCTGGAGCAGATCGCGGCCGCCGTCGACGAGCAGGAAATCCTGCAGAGTGCCATCGAGTGCCTCAACTACACGGTAGAGACCGAACTGTTGATGTCCGAGATCAAGGACTCCACCACCCGCATTTCGCACCTCGTCGACGCCGCCAAGCAGTACTCGCAGCTGGACCGCGCCCCCTACCAGATCGCCGATGTCCACGAACTCCTCGACAGCACGCTGCTGATGCTCTCGGGCAAGATCGGTCCCCAGGTCAAGGTCGTGAAGGATTACGACCGTTCGGTGCCGAGGATTCCGGCCTACCCGGCCGAACTGAACCAGGTGTGGACCAACCTGATCGACAACGCCGTCTCCGCCATCAACAGCGCGGGCGGCGAAGGGACGTTGACCGTACGCACCGCTCTGGTGCACGACCGGCTGCTGGTGGAGTTCCGCGACACGGGCCCGGGAGTGCCGGCCGAGATCCGCGGCCGGATCTTCGACCCGTTCTTCACCACCAAACCGGTGGGCGAGGGCACCGGGCTGGGGCTCGACATCTCCTGGCGGATCGTCGTCAACAAGCACCACGGTGACCTGAAAGTCGAGTCCGTACCCGGCGACACCCGCTTCCAGGTGCTGCTCCCCCTCACCGCCACCGACCCCGACACCGAGCCCGATACCGTCCCCGACCCGGCCCAGGAGCCCTCACCGGGCGTCCTGGGATGAGACAGGCCCAAGCCACTTTCAGCCTCACCTGCCACCCCACCTGACCAGCAAGTCTCAACCCACATCTCCAGCAGCACGAGCACCACAACCCGGCGGCCAGAAAATCACCGGATACACGGGAAATTCAGGTGAAAACAACCTCTAAGTCTCGGGGTCGGGGTCGGTAACGCAAGGGTGCTTCGCGGGCCGTACGGGCCTTCTTCGTGCTCAGTCGTGCGCGTCAGGGGGCCCAGGTGGCGCGCGCCTCTTGGTCGGGGTCGGGGTTGGGGAGGCTGGTGGCGGTTGCCGGTGCGGCGGGGTGCCGTATGACGGTGATCGGGACCGCGCCGGGTTCGGTGGGCGGTGCCCAGATCATGCGCCAGGTGTCGTCCCACTCGCAGCCGCACGGGTGGTCTTGGTGCGGGTGCCGTAGGAAGACGACGTGCATGTGGACTGCCCGTGGGATGCGGTGGATGAGCACCGCGGGGTCGTCGCGGGGGAGGGGCACTGGTGAAGCGTCGGTATTCGAGAGTTGCAGTATTCGCCTGCGCGGCGGGCAACCCTGGCAGGCTCTGATCCTGGCCACCCTGACAGGCGCCACCCGAGCCGAAGGCTGCGGGTGCTGTGCGGCGGGTCCGGTAACCGCCGACTGCTGTCGTCGGCTCGGCAGGACTCAAGCCGGTCCTCCAGGGGGCGCCACGCTGGCTGGGCGCGGGGCAGGAGGGCTGCCGTCCGGCCGGGTCCACCGGGGTCGTCGGCCAGCTCGATGACCTCGGTGATCCGCTTGCCCACCGGTTCCCGCTCGACGCAGAACGTCTGCGACACCGTCATAGCGATCTCCAGGCCGTGTTGCCCGGTCCGTTCCGGGTCGGCCGCCTGGAGGGACGGCAACGTGGTGCTGCTGTCCCACACGCTGATCTGGACGGCGCCCTCGACGAACTCCAGGTCCAGCAGACACGGGCCGGGGCGTATTTCCGCGCGTTGGTGACCAGCTCGCTCACGACCAGTTGCACCATGCCCATCACCCGCTCCGGCACCGGCAGCCCGTGCACGGCCTGCACCGTGGTGAGGAAGTCGCGGGCCATGGCACGGGCCTCGGCGATCTCCGCGCCGCCCTCGAGCGCGGCACCGGCCCTGATCAGACCATCGGCGAGCGGGTCCTGGCCCTCATTTTGGGCAGCAGCACCCATGGAACCGCCTCACGTCCGAAGCGCCGAGCAGTGCCCACCCCGCATACCCCATGTCCGACCGCGTCAGACGTCTCAACGAGGCCGGCTGTGCCCTTGTCAGGGGTGGCGCGGGCGGGGCAGCAGGGCGAAGGCGCTCTCCGCGATCGAGGTCAGGCGCTCGGGGCTGTGGCCGTACGCGCCTACGACATCGCACCCGCGGATGATGGTCAGCAGAAGGTAGGCGAGGTCGTCGGGGTCGGCGTCGGGGTCGATGTCGCCGTTGCGCTGTGCCGCTCGCACACAGTCGGCCACCGCCGTCCGGACCACGGAGAAGCAGTCGTTGGCCAGGCGTTTGACCTCGGGGTCGGAGGTTCCGATCTCCAGGGCCATCTTGGCGGCGAAGCAGGCCGCGGCCGCCCGGTCGGGGGCGGGGGGTACGTCGGCGGCGAGTGGCACTCCGTGGACGGCGCGGAGCACGTAGGCGTGCAGTCGTTCCAGGGCGCCCTCGTCCGGTCCGGCGAGTGCCTTCCGCGGACCCTGCACCAGCAAGCCGACCCACCATTCTTGACAGCGCAGTACAGAACCCTCTAGGTTTCGGACTGTTCAGTAAACAACGGTACTGAGCTCCCGGGACAGGCCGCGTACACGCCTGCAGCACGCAGCTCAGCACTGGAGCGAGCCGACCGGTGAACGCTGCTTCAAACCCACCCACCCCGGAGGACCGCATGACCGCGGTCCGTACGGACAACACCGCAAGGAAGGCGCGAGATCCAGTGATTGCTGCTGAAGAGACGTTCGACGGCACATGGCCGTATCCCGCCCGCTTCACCGAGGCGGCCGGCTTCCGTCAGCACTATGTCGACGAGGGCCCCTCACGGCCCGATCAGACGATCGTCATGCTGCATGGCGAGCCCACCTGGGGCTACGAGTGGCGCCACTTGATCGGGCCGCTGTCACGCCACCACCGCGTGATCGTCCCCGACCACATGGGCTTCGGCAAGAGCGAGACACCGCAGGACCGCACGTACGACGCGAGCGAACACATCCTCAATCTCGAATCGCTGCTCGTCGACACGCTCGACCTCACGGACATCACCCTGGTACTCCGGGACTGGGGCGGCCCCATCGGCACCGGGTTCGCGCTGCGTCACCCCGACCGGATCTCCCGGATCTTCGCCACGAACACCGTGCTGCCCCTCGCAGACGACATCGCCCCTCTCATGAAGGCCAACGGCGCCGAGAGCCGGTGGTTCCAGTGGGCTCACTCGGCGCTCTCGGACGGTTCGTTCGAGCAGATCCTCGGAAACGCGGGTCACACCATCGCCCACCTGATGATCGACCTGCAGCATGTCACCCGGCCCGAGATCGCCACGCCGACCTGGATCCGCGCCTACTCCAGCCCCTTTTCGACCCCGGCGGAGTCCCGCGGTGTCATCGCCTTCCCCCGGCAGGTCCTGGAGGGCCCGCAGGGCCCCCCGCCCGGCCCGCCGACCATGGAAGCCGTCGCCGCGCTGCGCGCCGTACCGGCGATGCTGGCGGTTGGGATGCGGGACACCGCACTGCTGCCCCAGTACGTGATCCCGTCGTTCAGGCTGGCCTACCCCGACGCGCCCGTGGTCGAGATTCCGGGCGCCGGCCACTTCCCGACCGAGGATGCGCCCGAGACGCTGCTGGCACTGCTCGAGCTGTTCCTGCAGACGACGCCCGCGCGCACCTGAATTCTGAGTAGCGAAGGGCTGGCTCCGCGCGTGCGGAGCCGGCAACGCCACCGATCTGGTCGCCCAGGTCGGGGCCTCCGCAGCGGCCGGCGCCGACATCAACAGGTTGAGGGGCCGCAGGATGATCTTGAAGCGCTGAGATCTCAGCCCATCACCCTCGCCTCACCTTCATCGGTGAGGAAACCGCTCCGTTTTCCCGTCTGGAGGCTCATCAGTTTCCAGACGGTTCTCCGTCATGCCCAGCAAGCAAGCAGCAGGAGCGTCCCGCCGAGGTCAACGCCGCACTCCTCGACTTCCTCACCGCCTCGACGACTTCACATCCTCGGCTTCCTCAACGGCCGACCCACCCCAACCAGATGAAGGACACGACAATGTCGGAGCGCAATCCCATGGACAAGAACACGACATCGCGACAGCGGGCCCTGGTGGTCGGCCTCGGGATCAGCGGGACCGCCTCCGCGCTGCGACTGCATCGCGCGGGCTGGGACGTGGTGGTGCTGGAGAAGGCCCCCGAGCGGCGCCGCGGCGGATACTTCATCGCCCTGTTCGGGACCGGGCTCGCCGCCGCCGAACGGCTGGGCTTCGCCGATGCGGTGCCGAATCGCTACGCTCCTGAAGGCGTGAGCTACGACGTCGACCGCACGGGCCGGCGCCGCCGCGGTATGGGCTACGCCGATGTGTTCGGCGGGTCTCGAATGGTGATGCGGGGCGACATCGAAGACGCGGCCTTCACCGCCCTGCCCGACGAGGTCGAGATCCGGTACTCGACCGTGCCGATCGCGCTGGACCAGTACCTCGACGGCGTGGACGTCGAGATCCGCGACCTGACGACGGAGACGACGACCGTCGAACGGTTCGACCTGGTGGTCGGGGCAGACGGACTGCGCTCGACGGTGCGCCGACTTGCGTTCGAGCCCGAGCAGAGCCCGATCCGTCGGCTGAACTACATGATCGCCGTGTACGGCCTGCCCGAGCCGGTACCCGGCTACCGCTCACAGGACGGACTGGTCATGGCCGAGGCGGGCCGATCGGTGTGGGTGTTCTCGTTCGCCGACCGTCCGCCGACGGTGCTGTTCTCCTACCGCACCGACGACGTGGACGCCGAGTTCACCCGGCCGGCCATCGACTCGCTGCGCGCCGCCTACGGCCCCGAGCCCACCGGCTCCACGCTCGGTTGGCTGCTCGACCAGTTCGAGAAGGCCCCGGACCACCTGTTCGACTCCGCCGAGCAGGTGCACCTCGACCACTGGCACCGCGGCAGAGTCGTGCTCGTCGGCGACGCCGCGTGGTGCCTGACCGTTTACTCCGCCATGGGGGCATCCACCGGCCTGGCCGGGGCGGACCTGCTCGGCACCATGCTGGAACGTCACGCGCACGACGTGCCACGAGCGCTGCAGGACTGGGAGGACCACCTGCGCCCGTTCATCGACCACCACCTCGGCAGCGGTGTGAGCCAGCGCAGTTTCTTCACCCCCGGCAATCGGGCCGAGTTGCTGCTTCGGTCTGGGATGATCCGCCTCGCCCGGCTGCCGATCGCCGGCCGGTTGTTCGCCAAGATGATGACGAACAGGTCGCGGATGAAAAGTCTGGATATCGCCGCCGCTGCAGCGTGAGCGGAGTTCCTCGAATACGAGCGGGAGAACGAGGTCGTCTGGGCCCGCAACTGTGGCGACTACCGTGGTCTGGCTGCGGGTGCCGCACCGGCTGCACACGATCCCGGTCTTGCGGTCGAGACGTTGCAGTCGCAGCGGACCCTGGGCGGGTTCAGAGCGCACGACGCGGTTGGCGAGGCGGGTCATCGGCGCCCCGGCTGGGCCGGGGAATCGCCGCCACCGGGGCGGCCGCGGACGACGAAGGAGCCGGGTCCGATGCTGGTGCGTGTGTTGTTGAGGAACGAACGCAGCCGGCCGGTGTAGGCATCGTGCAGTTCGCTGGCCATGTCTGTAAGTCGAGCAGCCACAGCACAGATCAGCCGCGGGCGGCCCTGGGTAGCCGCAGCGGCCGGTAGCCGTCGGGTCCAGCTTGGCCAACGCCGTCGGTGTCCTCCGAGTGGGTTCCGTAAAAGTGGACGTTGGCGTGGTAGCTGGGCCAGACGCCAGCAGCTCATCGTCGCTGGGCCGGCCGGCACGACGCAGCGCGGTCACCGCCAGGCCGTGAAACTTGGTGCTCCAGGTAACGATCGCGTCCGTGGCCACCGTCAGGCACCACATCTGCTCCGACTGGTGTACCGCCCGTACTGCCACGGCTGGGAGTGCGTGATGAGCCCATCGGTATCCTCGCCGCCGGCGCGGCCTCCAAGTCACGCACCTCACGCCCGCTTCCCTCACAGCGCAGGCGTGAGCCCCAGGTTCTCGGCCGACTGGCGGAGGGCCTGAGCCACGGCCGCCGTTCGGGGTTGTGGGCCGGACGGGGAAGCGGGCCATACGGCCGCGATGCGGCGGTGGCCCGCCGCGGGGACCGTGGGGCAGGGCCACGGCTTCGGATGGGGCGCGGGTGAGGGCGAGGGCGGGGACCATAGCCGCGCCGAGGCCCGCTCGGACCAGGGACAGTGCGATGGGGAACTCCCGAGCGGTGTGGGCGCGGCTCGGGGTGTAGGCGTACTGCGCGGAGATGCGCGCGGGGCATGGCCGCCGTGCCGGGCGGGGCGGTCCCGGCGACGATGACCAATCGTCCGGGGTGACCACGCGGTACTCGTCGTCGGCGATCGGCGCGGACGCCAGGACGCGCCACCGTAAAGCCGACCCGCTGTATTTGACAACTCAGTACAGAACCATCTAGGTTTCGGACTGTTCAGTAAACAACGGTGGGAGTTGCATCGCCGTACTGGATCCGTACATCACGAACGTCGGGCTGTCCTGCATCGGCCGCGGTGTCCACGAGTCCTCGCTGTCGAACCTGAGCTGGGTGCTCGGCGCGTACGCGATCACCTACGCCGCTTACTTGCTACTTGGTCCGGGCTTGCCGGACCGCGACGCCGCGAAGGCGGCTTGGAGGTTGAATTCATGACCCGGGCGACCCAGCGACCGCCCTTCGGTGCGGACTCCCCGGCCAGGGGGTCCCAGGCGGCCGACCGCGTCCGTCGTCGGACGGTTCAGGCGGGCGGACTGGAGGTTCCGATCCTTGAGGCCGGCAGCGGGCCGCTCGTTGTGTTGCTCCACGGGTTTCCCGACCATGCCGCCAGCTGGGCAGGGATCCTCGACCGCCTCGCGCAGGACGGGTACTGGGCGGTCGCGCCCGCACAGCGCGGATACTGGCCCGGCGGCGCGGCTCCCGATGGCTCCTACGACATTGCCTCGACCGGCCAGGACGTCCTCACCCTGATCGAAGCGCTCGGGCGCGAGGAGGCGGACCTCATCGGCCACGACTTCGGAGCCGCGGCGGCGTACGCGGCAGCGACCCTCGACCCGAAGCGTGTCCGCAAGCTTGTCACCATGGCGGCTCCCCATGGCCGTCAAACGATGAACGCCTTGGTCACCGACGGTGACCAGCAGCGGCGCAGCTGGTACATGTTCTTCTTCCAGACAGCCATGGCGGAGGCGGCCGTCGAGCACGACGACTTCGCCTTCATCGACCGGCTCTGGCGGGACTGGTCACCCGGCTACGAGCTGCCGGACGCGGAGCGGGCCGCGCTCAAGGAAACCCTGGGTGCTCCAGGAGTCCTGACCGAGATCCTGGGCTACTACCGCCAGTTGTTCACGCCCCCCGCGGACGAGGCGACCCAAGCCCTGCACGCCCGGGCCTTCGGCGCCCTCACCGTCCCGACGCTGTACCTCCACGGGGCCGACGACAACTGCTTTTCCGTGGCGTTGAGCGACGGCATGGACGACCTGTTCACGAACGGCTTCGAACGCATCGTCATACCCGGCGTGGGGCACTTCCCGCACGTCGAACAGCCCAAGACGGTCGCCGACCACATCCTGGGCTTCCTGAACAGCTGACCCCCTGCAACCCCCCAGCACTCGAAGGGCTGACCGAACCATGACTGACAAGGAAAGGCAGGAGACCATGACTGCGAAGGCTCCTGCGTACGCGACCGACGCACTGGCCGAGGGGACCGTCGACGCGGTGGTGATCGGCGGGGGCGCCGCGGGGCTGAACGGTGCACTGATCCTCGCCCGCTCCCGCCGCTCGGTCGTCGTGATCGACAGCGGCTCCCCGCGCAACGCGCCCGCGGAGGCCGTGCACGGCCTCATCGCCCTGGACGGCACGCCGCCGTCCGAGATCCTTCGACGGGGCCGGGAGCAGGTGCGCCAGTACGGCGGACGCGTCGTGTCCGGCGAGGTGGTCTCGGCCGAGCCTGCCGCCCCGTCGGCGGACGGGGACCTGCGGTTCACCGTCACCCTGGCCGACGGCCGCCAGATCACCGCCCGCCGCATCCTGGTGGCCACCGGCCTCAGGGATGTGCTACCGGAGGTGCCCGGGCTCGCCGAGCACTGGGGGGACAGTGTGGTGCACTGCCCGTACTGTCACGGCTGGGAGGTGCGCGATGAGCCCATCGGTGTCCTCGCCACCGCACCGGTCTCCATCGACCACGCGTATCTGTTCCGTCAGCTGACCGAGGACCTGACCTACTTCACCCACGGCACCGACCTGGACGAGGACAGCCGCGCCCGCTTCGCCGCCCGCGGCATCCGCGTCATCGACACCCCGGTCACCGAGGTCGTCGACGACGAGGACGGTGCCCTCGCCGGGGTGCGCCTGGCCGACGGCCGGGTCGTGGCCCGCCGCGTCCTCGCGGTCGCCGCGCAGCTGCAGGCCCGCACCCAGGGCCTGGAAGGTCTGGGCCTGCCGGTGCAGGACCTGCCGAAGGGCCGCGGTTTCGCCTCCGGTATGGCCGGCACCACCGAGGTGCCGGGTGTGTGGGTGGCCGGCAACGCCACAGATCTGGTCGCCCAGGTCGGAGCCTCCGCAGCGGCCGGCGCACTGGCCGGCGCCGACATCAACAGGATGCTGGCCATCGCGGACACCGACGCGGCCCTCCAGGGGATCGCCGAGGGAAGCCCCAAACCGGCCACACGATGATTTCGAAGCCCTGAGATCTCAGCCCGTCACCCGCTCGACTCACCTTCACCGGTGAGGAAATCGATCTGATTTCCCGTCTGGGAGCTGATCAGTTTCCAGACGGTTCTCAGTCATGCCCGGCAAGCAGGCAGCAGGAGCATCGCGCCGAGGTCAACGCCACCCTTCGACTTCCGCGCCCGCCTCGACGACTTCACATCCTCGGCTTCCTGAACGGCCGACCCACCCCAACCAGATGGAAGACACAACAATGACGGAACGCAATCCCATTCTGATCACCGGCGCCGGCGGCCAAGTCGGTGGCGTGAGCAGCGTGATGGTCGACATGCTGCTCGAACAGGGCCACCCGGTGCGCGCGTTCGTGCGACGGGACGACGAACGCGCGCAGTCGCTGCGCGAGGCCGGGGCCGAGGTCTTCGTCGGCGACCTGCTCAAACTCGCGGACGTGGCCGCCGCGCTGAAGGGTGTCCGGCGCATCTACTTCAGCATGAGCGCGCAGCCGTACTACGCCGACGCCCTCACCGTGATGGCCGCGGCGGCGCGAGCCCAGGGCGACATCGAGGCCTTCGTGCACCTGTCCAACTACGAGCAGTCGTACATGACGCTCGAGAAGATGACCGCACCGGATGAGGAGCGGCGTTCTTGGCTCGGCGGACTGGTCACGGACTGGTCACCGCAGCAGCGGGCGCACTGGGTCTGCGAGCGGGTGCTGGACTGGTCCGGCATCCCGACCGTCAACGTGCGTGCGACCCTGTTCGCCGAGTCCCCCCACCTGACCTGGATGCAACTGGGCCCGCTGAGCAACGGTGAACTGCGCCTGCCCTACGGCGACCAGCGGCTCGCGCCCATAGCCGTTCACGACCTGGCAGAGGTGTGCGTGAAGATGCTGGTCGACCCCGCACCGCACATCTCGAAGTCCTACGCGCTCACTGGCCCAGAGCTGAAGGACATGTACGGGTTCGCTGAGGACTACGCAGCCGCGCTGGGACGCCAGGTCGTCTACATCCCTGAGGACCTGGAGGCCTGGAACGAGGCTTTCGTAGACGAGACCCTCCTGCAGGAGGCCCTGGGCGATCCGGCTGCGGCCCGGCACGTGGCGGCGCACCTGAGGATCCAGGCCAGGCTGATCGCCGGCGGGCGGTACGACGTCCTCTCCGACCAACTGGAAACCCTGCTCGCCCGCCCACCGCGGACCATGCGGTGGTCGCTGCAGAACAACGCTCGTCTGCGCGAACTGGCGGCTGCCCCGAGCCACTGAGCGCTCCGGAGCAACACATGACGCCACCCGGAGGCCAACTTGAGTGATTCCGCTCGTCCGATCCGTCCCCCTCTCAGGAGCTACTGATGTCCTTCCTTGCACATACCCCCGTGGACAAGATGACCGGGCCTTACGCGCGGCGCTGGTGGGCGCTGCTCGTGCTGTGCCTGAGCCTGCTGATCACGGTGATGGCGAACACGTCACTGATCGTCGCCGCCCCCGACATGACCACCGACCTGGGTCTGAGCAGCAGTGATCTGCAGTGGGTCGTCGACAGCTACACCGTTCCGTACGCGGCGCTGATGCTGGTGCTGGGCGCGATAGGCGACAAGTACAGCCGGCGCGGCGCGCTGGTGCTGGGTCTGCTGATCTTCGCCGCCGGTTCGGTGATGGGGAGCCTGGTCGACGAGACCTCGCTGGTCATCGTGGCCCGCGCTGTCATGGGTATCGGTGCCGCGGTCGTGATGCCGGCCACGCTGTCTCTGGTGGTCGCGACCTTCCCCCGGAGCGAGCGGGCCAAGGCCATCACCGCCTGGGCCGCGACCTCCGGGGTGGCGGTAGCCGTCGGCCCGCTGGTCTCCGGCTGGCTGCTGGAGGACCACGCCTGGGGCTCGACCTTCCTGATCAACGTGCCGATCGCCCTCCTCGCCGTGTTCGGCGCGCTCGCCCTGGTACCGCCGTCCAAGGCGCAGGGCATGGGCCGGATCGACTACGTCGGTGGTCTGCTGTCGATCGTCACCGTCGGCTCCCTGATCTACGCCGCCATCGAGGGCCCGCACTCCGGCTGGGGCGCCGGCCCCGTCACCGCCGCCGTGGTCGCCGGTGTCGGTCTGGTCGCCTTCGTCGCCTGGGAGCTGCGGCACCCGCACCCGATGCTGGACGTCCGCAAGTTCACGCTGCGGCCCTTCAGCGGCTCGATGCTCGCGGTGATGTTCTTCTTCTTCGGTATGTTCGCCGTGATCTACTACGCGACGCAGTTCCTGCAGTTCGTCCTCGGCTACGGCGCCCTGGACACGGGTGTACGGCTGCTGCCGCTGGGCGGTGCGGTGTTCCTCGGGTCCGCGCTGACCGGGATGCTCACCCCGAAGCTGGGGGTGAAGGTGATGGTCGTGACCGGCATGGTCGTCGGCACGGCGGGCATGTTCCTGCTCACCCAGATCGACAAGGGGTCGACGTACGGGGACTTCCTGGTGCCGCTGATGATGCTGGGCCTCGCGCTCGGACTGGCCATCTCGCCGGCGACCGACACGATCATGGGCTCCTTCCCCGAGTCCGAGCTGGGCGTCGGCGGTGGTGTCAACGACACCGCGCTGGAGCTGGGCGGGGCGCTGGGTATCGCGGTGCTGGGCTCGCTGCTGGGCACGGCCTACCGGGACGAGCTGACCGACCTGGTGGGCAACCGCCTCCCGGGCGAGGCGATGGAGATCGCCAAGGACTCGGTCGGCGGTGGCCTGGCGGTCGCGGAGCGGGTCGCGCAGGATCCCTCCGCCGGGCCGCAGCAGGCCCAGGCCGCCGTGGACGCCGTCCACCAGGCCTTCGCCCACGGTGTCGCCCAGACCAGCCTCATCGGCGGGATCATCATGGCCGCCGGAACGGCGATCGTTCTGCTGGTCCTGCCGGGCCGGCGTGGGTTTGCGAGGAAGAGCTCCGAGCCGGGGGTCGGGACGGCTGCGAGCGAGGCGGCGACTGTGCGGGAGCGTACCGGAGCCACCCGCTAGTGCCGCGGCAGGCAACGTTTGCCCGTCAAGGAGTGGCGTCCGGTGCGTGCTCTCGGTGTGCCGGCGGGAAGCCCTCGTACTGGATGTACTTGGGTGTTCGGCCGGTGCGGCGAGAGGGCGTGCCGGGCGTCGCGACGGGGCGAACGTTGCCTGCCGCGGCCGCAGATCGCCGACAGGGCGTCCACGGGTCGCCGGGGACGCGTCCGCCGGGTCGCCGGGCACCGCCTCCGCCGGATCGCCCGCCAGGCGCGTCGGGCAGGAGCCCGGCGGCGCGAGACGCGCAGGGCGGGCGTGGTCCACGGTCCACAGCCACGCGGATCCTCTGCCGGAACACCTCACCGTCCTCGGCCTCCGGGCGGACCCGGAGGAGAGCCCCGGGGCACCGGGAGGCCAAGCCCCCGCGCGCCGGCCCACACTGGCCCTCCGCGAAGCGGTCCGACGGTTCGAGGTCGGCGAGGTCGAGGAATGGGCGCATGGGCAGACCCGCCGGAAGCTGGTGTGCTCAATGCCGGTGGCCCCGATCGGGAACCTCACAATGACGCGGCACGAAGAAGGGCGCGAAAGCAATCAGCGAGGCGACAGTTGAGAACCTTTCGACGCGACGCTTGCCGCCTATGAGAGGTGGGGCCAGCCTTGCTCGGAGCACTCGCATCAGCGCCTCACCTCTCGCTGCACCTGTGACCCGCCGCGGGTTACAACCGGCCTGCGATGACTGAAGTGTGCGTGAACCGCCGGCGTGTCGCCCGTCTCATGCGCGCATACGGCATCCGGCTGTCCATTGCCGCTGGCGGCGATGGACAGTCCAGCCGGGCCAGAGGCCCAGGGCCGACTCTGGACCTGATCGGCCCGCGCTTCCGGAGACCGTCGTGAATGGATGCGGCCACCAGGAGCGGGCGTGAAGCTGGGCTCCTTCCGGCAGCACATGTCGCAGGACCGCCGACCCCAACTCCAAGCGGAAGGCTGCCCTCGATGAACTCGGCATGCGCGGGAACAGAGTCGGTTTCCATCTCGTCGCTCGCGCGACCCGGCTGCCAGCCTGACCACCTGCGGAGTCGGGCTGGGCAGTCCCTGCAAAGGACGATCCGTGAGTTGTTTTCCCTCCCTGTCCACTCATCCGGACCATCCCGACCGCCGGTACATGCTCGGCCAGGAACTGCGGGTCCAGAAAGACCGGCACGGTCCACCGCAACGCCCCCCTGACCGGAACCGGCCGCCTGCGCTTCTGTCGTCGCGGGGCGCCATCCCGGTCGCTGCTGGAGGGAGAGCCCGGCCGTGCCCGGTGCGGACACCACCGCATTTCCGCTGGGGCAGATATGAACATGCTGGGCACAACAGCCCCTGGATAACCAGGAGTCAGCGGTGAAGGCTGAGTGAGTGTCCCGAACCCATACCCTGATCACCGGTGCCCCCTTGGGCGTCGGTACCGCCTGCGCCCGGCTCCTGACCGCCGACTGCGACTTCGGGGATCGGCGTGATGACCTGGCCCCCGAACTACCCAGTTCCGACGGGGCCTTGGACGTCATGCGCACACCTCGGCATGCGCAACGACGTCGTGCCGCTCTCCCAGGCCGATCCGTCCTACGGCATCCGCCTGCTCATCCTCAGCGCCGTCGCTCCCGTCCACCTGATTCGGGCGTGGCGGCGTCAGAGGTCTACGGGGTCTATGGCTGAAAATAGTCCACTTCGTCATGACCGGGCAGGACGTGGCACGGGCCGGTCTCGCCGGTCTACGGCTGGGGAAGTCGGCCTGTGTCCCGAGCCGGGAGTTACCAGGCCGTCGTGCTCGATGCCAGTCGGCCGTCGAATCCACTCTGCTGACCGATGCCGACCTTCTTTGCCGCCCATCACCTGGAGTCCGCCCGAGCGACCGGTGCACCCTCGCGATCGACGCGACCACCCACACCCACACCCAGGGAGCGTGGATATGTCCACTGAACGTCCCGATCCAGCCATGACTTCCGCCGCCGACCCCCTTGTGTCTCCTTCCCGGCGTACCTTTATCGGCACGAGCACGGCTGTCGGAGGAGCGGTCCTGGCCGGTGGCCTGCTCGCCGGGCCGCCTTCGCTCGGCTCCGAGGCCGCAGTGGCTGCCGAGGCGGCGCCCGGCAGCCGTGTCTCCCTGACGGTCAACGGCGTCCGGCACACCGTCACGGTCGACAACCGCACCTCACTGCTGGACCTCCTGCGCGAGCAACTCGACCTGACCGGGTCGAAGAAGGGCTGCAACGCCGGTGCCTGCGGCGCCTGTACGGTCCTGGTCGACGGACGCCGGGTCAATTCCTGCCTGACGCTGGCGGTGCGGCTGGAGGGTGCCGAGGTCACCACCATCGAAGGTCTGGCAAAGGGCGATCAACTGCACCCGTTGCAACAGGCGTTCATCGACCAGGACGCCTTCCAGTGCGGTTTCTGCACCTCGGGGCAGATCGTGTCCGGGGTCGGGTGCATCCAGGAGGGCCACACCGGCTCCACGGAGGAGATCCGGGAGTGGATGAGCGGCAACCTGTGCCGCTGCGGCTGCTACGTAAAGATCGAGCGAGCGGTCGAGCAGGCCGCCGGCCGGAAATGAGGGCTGAAGTCCATGCACCCCTTCACGTACACCAAGGCCAGGGACACCCGTGAGGCCCTCGACGCAGGTCGGCAGGGCGGGCGTTACATCGCCGGCGGCACCACACTCGTCGACCTGATGCGGGAGACTGTCGAACGGCCCGGTTCGCTGGTCGACATCAGCGCCCTGCCGCTGCGCAAGGTCACCGCCACCAAGAGCGGCGGCCTGCGCATCGGCGCCCTGGCTCACATGGCCGAGACCGCCGCGCACCCGAAGGTGCGTACCCTGTACCCCGTCATCTCCCAGGCACTGGAGCTGAGCGCATCGGCCCAGCTGCGGAACATGGCCACCATTGGCGGCAACATCATGCAGCGCACCCGCTGCACGTACTTCCGTGACGTGACCGCCGCATGCAACAAACGTGAGCCCGGATCGGGTTGCGCCGCTCTGCACGGCTTCAACCGCAGCCATGCGATCCTCGGCACCTCCGACCACTGCGTGGCCACCCACCCCTCCGACCTCGCGGTCGCCCTCGCGGCCCTGGAGGCCACTGTTCACCTGCTGGGCCCGGACGGCGAACGCACCGTGCCCTTCGCCGACTTCCTGCTCCAGCCGGGCAGCACCCCCAATAGCGAACAGGCGTTGCACAAGGCCGAGTTGATCACCACCGTGGAGTTACCGGCCCATCCGCGCCCACTGAAATCCGGTTACCTGAAAGTGCGCGACCGGCAGTCGTACGAGTTCGCGCTCACCTCCGCGGCCGTCGTCCTGCACATCCGCGGCGGCGTCATCCGCGCGGCGAAAGTGGCCGTCGGCGGGGTGGGCACCGTGCCGTGGAAGCTGCCCGCCGTCGAACGGCAACTCATCGGCGAGCGGCCCTCGAAGGCACTGTGGGCTGAGGCAGCCGAGCAGGCGGCGGACGGGGCTCGCCCCCTTCAGCACAACCGCTTCAAGGTCGAGTTGCTGAAGCGGACCGTCGAACGCCAGCTGAGCACCGTAGGAGGCACGAAATGAGCCAGCCCCAGGCAGCGGTCGGTGCGGCGGTGCCCCGGGTCGACGCACGACTGAGGGTCACCGGGAGAACGAAGTACGCCGGAGACAACAGCCCCGACGGGGTCGTGCACGCGGTCATCGTCGACAGCAGTGTCGGCCGCGGCCGTGTCACCGGCATCGACACCCGTGCTGCCGAAGCCCAGACCGGCGTCGTGAAGGTGATCAGCCACCTCAACGCGCCCACACTGCCGCCCCGTGCACCGGGATACCCACCGGGTGAGGCGCTGCGCCCCTTCCAGGACGACCGCATCCGGTTCTTCGGACAGCCCGTCGCGGTCGTGGTGGCGACCACACTGGAGGTGGCACAGCACGCGGCGAGCCTGGTGAAGGTCTCCTACGACACCCAGCCTCCCTCCACCGACATCGGCGGCGCCGACCCTGCGGACGATCCCGAGACCTATGCGCGCGGCGATGCGGACGGGGCCCTGGAGGCCGCCGACGTCAAGCTGGACCTGGCGTACCGGATGGCCCGCAACCACCACAACCCGATGGAGCCGGCCGGTACCGTCGCCCGCTGGGAGAACGACAAGCTCACGCTCTGGGAGAAGACCCAGCATGTGCAGAGCACCGTGGAGACCATGGCCGCCGAGTTCGGCATGCCGCCGGACAACATCCGCGTCATCTCTCCGGCCGTCGGCGGCGCCTTCGGCAGCGCCGGCCGGACCTGGGTGCACACCTCCATCGCGGCCCTTGCCGCCCGCGAGGTGAAACGCCCCGTAAAGCTCGTCCTCACCCGCAGGCAGACGTACTTCGGCGTGGGATACCGGCCCGCATACGAGTACGAACTGCGGCTGGGCAGCGACCGGAGGGGCCGCCTGACCGCGTCGGTGCACGACGTCCGCACCGAGTCCTCCCGCTACGAAAGGCACAGCGAAGACGTTCTCGCCGCCGGCCGGATGCTCTACAGCACGCCCAACGTCCGTCAGGTGTACGAGCATGTACCGCTGGACGTGAACACGCCCACGTGGATGCGTGGCCCCGGCTACTCCAGCGGCGCGTTCTGCGTCGAGACGGCCATGGACGAACTCGCCCACGAACTGGGCCTGGACCCGATCGAGCTGCGTCTACGCAACGAACCAGCCGCCGACGAGTCCACCGATCTGCCGTTCTCCACCCGCCGCCTGCGCGACTGCTACCGCGCGGGCGCCCGCGAGTTCGGCTGGCAGCGCCGCAACCCGGAGCCTCGCTCGATGCGTGACGGTGACTGGCTCATCGGCATGGGGATGGCCGCCGGTCTCTACGACACCGCACGCAGCGAGGCCCAGGCATCGGTCCGGCTCGACGCCGACGGCACCGCCCTGGTGCAGTCCGCGACCAGCGACATGGGCCCCGGCACGGCCACGTCGATGACCCAGGTCGCCGCCGACGCCCTCGGTCTGGCCATGCGTCAGGTCACCTTCCGGCTCGGCGACTCCATTTTGCCCCTGGCCCCCGGCCACCACGGCTCGCGGACCATGGCCAGTGTCGGATCCGCCGTCCAGGATGGTTGCGACAAGCTGCGCAAGCAGGCCATCGCGCTCGCGGTCAAGGATGAGGACTCACCGCTGTACGGCACCGACGCCGCCGATGTGGTGGTACGAGGCGGTCGGCTGTATGCGAAGGGTGAGTCCACCCGCGGAGAGACTTACCGACAGCTGCTGGCCCGCAACGACCGTACCCACCTCGAAGCGCTGGGCTCGTACGCCGGGGCGCCCGAATCGGAGAAGTTCTCCTTCTACGCCTACGCCGCGACCTTCGCCGAAGTGGCTGTCGACGCCAGCCTCGGCCTGGTACGTGTCCGGCGCATGGTCGGCGTGTACGACGCGGCCCGGATCATCAACCCGAGACTCGCCGACAGCCAGGCCATCGGGGCCATGACTGGCGGGATCGGTCAGGCCCTCCTGGAGCACACGGTCACCGACCACCGCGACGGCCGGATAGTCAACGCCAACCTCGCCGACTACCTCGTGCCGACCCACGCCGACATGCCCGACATGAAGGCGATCTTCATCGAGGGTGAGGACTACGAAGCCGACCCGATAGGCGTCAAGGGACTCGGCGAGATCGTCATCGTCGGAGTGGCACCCGCCATCGCCAACGCGGTCTTCCACGCCACCGGCCGCCGCATCCGCGAACTGCCCATCACCGCCGAAGCCTTGCTCTGATTCCCCTGGGTGGCGGTGCACTCACCCGGCCACCCAGGATCTCGAACGTCCGGCGGCTTGCGACCTCACGCCGCCGGTCACCAGGGCCGCCGCCGCAGCCGTCTCCCCCAAGGCGCGGCGGCGGTCCCCTGAACGTACCTGTCTCACGGAAAGCCCGCCATGCTGAACATCGCGGACACATTGCACCAGTGGTGCCGCAGGGCCCGCCCCTTCGCCCTCGCCACCGTCAGCCAAGTCAGTGGCAGTGCACCTCTGCCCGTCGGTACAGCCCTCGCTGTCGACGCAGACGGCACCGCGGTCGGCAGTATCTCCGGCGGCTGTGTCGAGGCGGCGGTCTACGACGTGTGCCAACACGTCCTCGCCCACGGCGGGCCACCCTCCCACACCAGCTTCGGCTACTCCGACGACGAGGCGTTCGCCGTCGGCCTGACCTGCGGCGGCGAGATCGAGGTCCTGGTACAGCGCGTGGAGCCCACCGCCGAGCCCCACCTTGCCGCCGCCCTCGAAGCCGTGCTCGCGGGCCGCTCCTGCGCCGTGGCCCAAGTCATCGACGGTCCCGGTGAACTCATCGGCCGCACTCTCCACATTCCCGACGCCGGTCCGCACGACGGCACCCTCGGTGGCGAGACCGAGGACAAGGTGGTCGTGGCGCCCGCCCGCGCGCTCCTGCGTGTGGGCCGAACCGCACGCGTCGAGGTCGGCGGCGACGCCGACACCTGCCCCAGGAACCTGACCGTCCTCGTCCACGCCCACGCACCCCGCCCTCGGATGCTGATTTTCGGCGCCATCGACTTCGCCGCTGCCCTCAGCGAGGTCGGCCGCTTCCTCGGCTACCACGTCACCGTCTGCGACGCCCGCCCCGTCTTCGCCACTCCGGCCCGATTCCCGCACGCCGACGAGATCGTCACCGACTGGCCCCACCGCTACCTCGCGGCCACCGAGACCGACGCCCGCACCGCCGTCTGCGTCCTGACCCACGACGCCAAGTTCGACATCCCCCTGCTGCGGTTGGCTCTCGCCCTCCCCGTCGGCTACGTCGGCGCAATGGGCTCCCGACGCACACACAGCCATCGCATCGGCCTGCTCCGGGAAATCGGCGTGCCCGAGGAGCAGCTGGCCCGTCTGCACTCACCGATCGGCCTGGACCTCGGTGCCCGTACTCCCGAGGAGGTCGCCGTCTCTATCACCGCGGAGATCATCGCTCATGCCAACCGCGGCACGGGCCTGCCCCTGTCGTACGGCACCGGCCGCATCCACCGTCCCGCACAGCCTCTGCCTCATCTGGAGACGGCGCCGTAACTTCCCCACAGACGCCGTGACACGTCCCAACAGCCTCCACGCCGGCGTGCCGCCAGCCAGTTCCCGCCGAATCGGCCGTCTGGGCGCGAGCACGATCCAGTTGGTCCCGGTGACCGGGCCAGCAAGCCAGCGCTCGTAGCCGCTTACCGGCGCGGAGCACTTGTTCGCGGCTGCCGTATTCCTGGACAAGGAGCTCAGGCAGCTATCCCTACGTGGACCTACAAGCCGCGGGAAATTTTTGGCCGGACCCGGGCCCGTACGGAATGCCGCAGGCGTGATCGAGCGAGAAGCCGCCGTTCGGGTCCCGGCCCGGTCGACGGCTGCATAGGACCTCGTCGCACGGTCGGGGCTGGGGCGCACGACCGTGTGGGAGGCGTTGCAGGCCGGTGAGCCGGTGCCCTCGGCGAAAACGGTAACGGCGCTGGCCCGCGCCTTGAAACTGCCTGTCGAGGAGTTGCTGGCCTTGCGGCGGGACGCGGCCGGAAGCGGGGGTGGAAATCGGCCGATGCCAGGGCGGCCTATCGGGGAGTGCGATCCGCACGCCCTGGAGGTCCATCCGGCCGGGCCCAGCGCCCTGGCTCCCGGCAACTATGCACCGGAAACGAGGGCGCTGCCGGGGTATGTGGAGCGCGCGCACGACCTGGTGATGGCGCAAGCGGTTCAGGATGCGGCGGCCGGCCGCAGCCGGATGGTGGTCCTGGTGGGCAGCTCGTCCACCGGGGAAACCCGGGCGTGCTGGGAGGCTGTAAGCCACTCGCGAAACAGGGGTGGAGGCTGTGACATCCCTTTGACCGAACTACAGTGGTGGAAAGATCACCGGCACAGGAGGCTTATCCTCCTGTGCCGGTGGCACACCGCTGGCCTGCAACAGCGAGGTGGACCCTCAGATCTACCTGTCGGGTCCTGGCTGGACCACTGCGGGGCGAGCCCGCGCCAGCACAGGTGCCCGCCTCCCGCCCGGTCAACCACCGCTTCGGTGAGCTGCGAATCCACTTCTCAGACGCACTCCTACCGTTCGCAGACGCTCGGCACCATCACTGCGGGAAGTGCAGACTCCGACATTGCCACCAGCTCCACACTCAACGTCAAGTGCCTGTGAACCGGCGCTGACCGGGTGCCTCCGGCAGCCCCCTGTCATCCCTCACTGAGCCGGAGGCGCCCATGCCTACTCTTCGCATGCGGGAAGAGATCGAACAAGCCCGCCGACTCCTCACCAACCACCTGAGTGACCCAGCTGTTCAGCGCCGCCAGGAGCAACGCCTCGTCACCTGGAACGAGTCGGCCGAAGAATTCCTCGAAACAGCCGGTCTCGTATGCATCGGGTCGGTCGTGCCCGTACTGGGGACCGCCTTCATACTGGATGACCCGGCCCAGCGGATGACTGATGCGTTGCCTGTCTCGTGTACCCGGATCCACACGGCCCGGGCTTTCTTGGGACTGGCCAATCGCAGGAGCGTCGTGTGCCGCACAGCTCGCGATCGCTCCGCAGCTGGCGGCTGACGGGAGGCCATGGCCGACCATGGGGCCGACCGTGCTCGCCCTGTGGACACTCACGGCCGCAGCTTTCACACTACGGCGGTTCCAGCAGGGCAGCGGTGGAATCCCTGCAGCGTGCTCATGGGCGGGATTGGTGTGCGCAACCGCGTGGCTGCCCGCCGCCGTCGCGCTCTTCGCCGACGTATTCACACCGGAGTTCGGACCGTCCCGATGGCGCTGGACCGCCTTGGCAGCCATCGGCTTGGTCGGGTGGTCTCTCGCAGTGCGCGATCGCGCACTGCCACTCTCCCGACGAGCCGGAAGCCTGTGCTCACGCATGCTCGGACAAGCAACCAAGCAGGGCTAACGATCCGGATACCCAGCCGACGGCTTCACCCGGTACCGCCCGACGGCTCGTTGGTCGACTAGGGAATGTTCTGAGTTCAGATCACGTGGTGGGTTGAAGGCTGCGAAGTCACAGGATGGCGGCGCGAATGTTGGCTTTGTGGGTGAGAACGGTCTGGCTCAAGTTGTGTGAGTCGACTACCGAGCGTCACGCGATGAGAACGTGTTCTCGAAGGAGTTGGAATCCAGCACGGCCGAACATTTGCCGCTTCGGCGTTTTGATCCGGTTTACTGCCTTCGGCGGGGCCGGAGTTCCAGTCGGTGGTCAGTCCTGCGGTCACCGCGTCGAAGTCGCCTTCCAGGCCGACGGTGAAGGTGCTGACGCCGGGGAGGGTGCCCACCTCGGCAGCACGAATCCGGGAGGCAACGGCGCTGCCCCGGCTCGAGGCCGCGTCAGCGGCAGGCCGGAGAGGGCACGGAGGTGGAGGTGCAGGGATTCGGCCGTTCATCGGCTCCGGTCGACGCGGTCGACGAAGTCGCCGACCGCGGTGGCGAAGGCGGCGGGCGCCTCCTGCGCGACGAAATGCCCGACGTCCGGGATCGAGACCGCGGTGACGTCGTCGGCGACCTGGCGCATCGTCCGCTCGGTGAAGGGGGCGTTGATGCCGTCGACGGCGAGCACGGGAACGGTCAGCGGCCGCGACTCGGCCAGTGCCCGCATCCGGTCGCCGCCGGTCAGGGAGGAACGGTAGAGCCCCTCGGTGCCGCGCCAGCCGCCCGGCCGCGCGTAGGTGCGGGCGAACTCGTCGAGGTCGGCCTCGGTGACCCCGCCCGGCGCCATCGTCATCACCGAGACGGCCCAGTCGAGCATCACTCGCTCGCGGCCGGCCAGGAACAGCTCCGGAATTCCTGGGGCGGCCAGGAATCCCACGTGCCAGGAGCCGCCGTTCCTCACGTCGGCCAGCATCTCCCAGCCGTACCCCGGAAGGGTGGTCTCGACGCCGGTGAAGCTGAGGACGTCGCCGGGGTGCGTGGCCGCGAACGCGAAGACCGGCCCGCCGCTGATGTCCTGGCAGGTCACGTGCACGGGCCCGACGCCGAGGTGGGCGACCAGCCGGTGCAGGTCCTCCGCCATGGTGGCCAAGTCGTGGTCGCCGTCGGGGATGCCGGAGTCGCCGAAGCCGCGCAGGTCGACGGCGAACACCCGGTGGGTGGCGGCGAGCAGCGGGATGACGTCGCGGAAGGCCCACCAGGACTCCGGCCACCCGTGCACCAGCAGGATCGGGGAGCCGGTGTCGCCCGCCGAGGCGTAGTGCAACGTGGTGCCGTTGACCTCGGCGGTGTGGTGCGTGACGCCCGTCACGGCGGGCGAGGCGGTCACGAAAGAGCTGGTCATGCGATGACTCCCAAGATAGACAACCAGGTTGACTCCAGTGTTGGTCAACCTGGTTGTCCAGGTCAAGGGAAGATCTAGACTGTGGTCATGTCCTCACGATCCGGCGCCGATCTCGCCCTGCTGCTCCTGGGCAGCTATCGCAATCTGGTGGACGAAGTGGTCCGGGAGCTGGCGACCCGGGGATACCCCGACGCCCGGCCGTCGCACGAGTACGCGATCCGGGCCATCCGAGCCGGCGCCGACAGCGCCTCGGACTTGGCCCGCAGACTCGCCATCACCAAGCAGGCCGCGGCGAAGACGATCGCCGCGCTCGTCGAACGCGGGTACGTCACCACCGAGACCGACCCCGCCGACATCCGCCGCAAGAACATCCGGATCACCGATCACGGGATCGGGCTGATCACCGAGAGCACGGCGATCTTCGACGAGGTGCGGGCCCGCTGGGAAGTGCGTCTGGGCGCCGCCGAACTCGCCGAGCTGGAAACGCAGCTCGCCCAATTCGTCGGCGACTCGCCCATCAACCTCGACGCTCCGGGCTGGGCGGCGGGACAGGAACTGCGCTAGCGGTCAGCCGAGGGTCGTGGTCGGCCGGTCGGCGCCGCTTTCGGGGCCGCGGAGACACCGGCGGGGCCGAGGAACGGGTCTGGCCCAAGTTGTGCGGGCCGAATACTTGTTGTAGCTGTTGATCTTTGTGGCGGGGGTTCGGAAGTCACCTTGATTTCGCTCCTCGTATGGCTGATGTGCTCGACATTCGGTCGCCGGCCACTGATCACCAGAAGGACAACTCCCATGCGCGCACTGCATTTCTCGAAGCCGGCGGACAGCCCGTCCTCGGCGACCTGCCCACCCCCGAGGTGGTCCCCGGACACGTACTGATCAAGGTCAGGGCGGCCGGACTCAACCCGCTCGACAATGTCATCGCCGCCGGGTTCATGGCCGAGCGGTTCCCTCACCACTACCCGCTGGTCCTCGGCCGTGACGCCGCCGGCGTGGTGGAGGCGGTCGGTGCGGGCGTGGACCACGTCGAGCCGGGCCAGGAGGCGTTCGGCAACGTTCCGCTGGCTCCGCCGATCCAGGTCGGCACCCTCGCCGAGTACGCGCTGCTGCCCGCCGAGACCGTCGTGGTGAAGCCGGCCGGACTCGACTTCGCCACCGCCGCCGTGATGCCCCTGGCCGCTGCAGCCGCCTCCGCCGCCGTCGACCTGGTCGAACCGCAGCCCGGTCAGGTGGTCCTGGTCAACGGTGCGAGCGGCGGAGTGGGCCGGTACGCGGTCCAGCTGCTCGCCGCCCGCAGTGTGACCGTCGTCGCGACCGGCACCTCCGACGACGCGGAACGGCTCAGCGAGCTGGGCGCCACGACCGTCGTGAACTTTGCTGTCGGCCCGGTCGCGGACCAGGTCCTGGCCGTCCACCCCGACGGCGTCGACGCCCTGGTCAATCTGGTTGGCTTCGCCCTCGCCGACGTGCCCCTGGAAGCGGTCCGCAAGGGCGGCCGGGTCGCGACCACGACCCCCGCCCCCGACGCCGACGCGCTGGCCGGTGCCGGGCTGGCCGGCGGCATGGTCTTCGCCCAGCCGGTCCGTGAGACCGCGGAGCCGCTCGCCGAACTGGCGGCGGCTGGTCTCCTCTCCGTAGACGTGCACAGCGTGCTGCCCTTGGAGCGGGCCGCCGAGGGTCTGGGCGTCCTCGCCGCAGGCCGGGCCCGCGGCAAGATCGTCGTCACGCTCGGCGACTGATCCCTCAAGTGTCTGAGACAAGCATCCATCAAGTACCTGAGAACAAAGAGGAGTTGTGTCATGGCTGGACGTCTGGAAGGCAAGATCGCCGTGGTGACGGGCGGTGGCGCCGGTATCGGACGGGTCATCGCGCAGAAGCTGTCCGCGGATGGCGCGGATGTCGCCGTAGCCGATGTCAACGACGCGGTGGAGACGCGGGAGCTGGTCGAGGCGAACGGGCGCCGGTTCTTCGCCGCGAAGGTCGACGTGTCCGACGAGGCCCAGGTGAACGCCTTCGCCGCGGAGGTCCGTGAGGCGCTGGGCCCGGTGGACATCGTGGTGAACAACGCGGCCATCGCCATGCTGAAGGACCTCGACAACACCACGTACGAGCAGTGGAAGAACTTGTTCTCCATCAACGTGGACGGCTACTTCCTGGTCACGAAGGCCTTCGTGCAGGACCTGAAGGACTCCGAGGCCGGACGTGTGATCAACATGTCGTCGTCGGGCCACTGGGAGGCCCCGCCGATGTTCCTGGCGTACGTCTCCGCGAAGGGCGCCGTCAACGGCTTCACCCACGCGCTGGCCACCGACCTCGCGCGCTGGGACATCACGGTCAACGCGATCGGCCCCAGCGTCGTACGCACCCCCACCACGCGCCGTGAGCTGACCGAGGAGTTCTTCGGACACCTACGCGCAGCTGCAGAACCTGAAGCGCGAGCAGACGCCCGAGGACGTCGCCAACCTGATCGCGTTCCTCGCCTCCGACGAGGCCGGCTTCATCACCGGCCAGGTCCACCTCGTCGACGGCGGTCTGATCCGCCGCTGACACCGGTACGCGGGCGCGCCCTTCGGGAAACGCGCCCGCGCCCGGCCGTACGGAAGTGCCCGCGCCCACCTTGGCGGTGACCCGCAAGTACAGTGCGGCCGCATGCATCGCGAGGCTCATCCGCTCCCCAGCAACAATGATGCGTCAGCGTATTCGCATCCATCCCGTCGGCAACGCCGGACGCACCTGTCCCGGACGCTGGACCATTTGTCACACCGTCGCCTGACTCATGCGGTGCGCCGCCTCACCGGCGAAGCCAACCTTGACCGGCGCGGACCTGGCGTGGGGCGGGTCCACGATGGCCTGGCCTCCGGCGGCTGGGCGGGTCCGGTCGACCGGACTGTTACGGCGTGGAAAACAGGCCGGGCCCCTGAGGTGAGGGGTCATCAGCTCGGATGCCGTTCGTGACCCGCAGGAACTCCAGCTTTTCCGCATCGGCGGAACCGGCGGCCACCGTGTAGACGACGAGTCGGACGTCGCAGCCCGGGACGGTGAGCACGTCGCAGTCGCATGTCACCTCGCCGACCTGGGGGTGCACGACGGTCTTGCGGGCCGAGACGTGCGGCCCGACCGCACCCTCGTCCCACAGCCGGGCGAACTCCGCGCTGGTGGAGCGCAGTTCCGCGACAAGATCGATCAGTGCACGGTCACGGGGGTAGTCGACGAGAGCCGTGCGCAGATCGGCGACGAGGGCTGGATGCAGGGCGCCGCCGTCCCGGATCACGGGCCAGGCCGCGAGCCCGCTGGGCCCTGGGGCGAAGGCCGCCCGCATCAGGTTCCGCTCGGCCTGTGTCCGTCCGCTGGGGTCTCCCATCAGCACTGCCCATGCGGGAGTCCAGGACAGCAAGGTCCAGTCGGCACTGAACACCCCCACGGGGAACTCACCGAGGCGAGCCAGCATCCGCTGCACCCCCGCCGGCACATGCGTAGAGATCGTCCCCTCCTGTGGAGGGAGGAGGCCGGCCAGCCGGTAGGCGTGATCGCGCTCCAGGGGTCCCAGTTGCAGTGCCCTGGCCAGGCTCGCGACGACCTGCGCCGAGGGGCTCGTGGCGCGCCCCTGCTCCAGTCGCACCACATAGTCGACCGACAGCCCCGCGAGTTCGGCCAGTTCCTCGCGTCGCAACCCCAACGCACGTCGCCCGGGCCGCGCAGTCCGCCCGACGTCGATGGGGGAGAGCCGGTCGCGCCAGCGGCGCAATGCCGTGCCAAGGGTCTCGTCCACTCCACCATTGTGTCCGCCGGACAGCCGTTGTGCCTGGTACTGGCAGTCCTACCGTCGCAGAGGGCACTGGTTCCGCTCTTGGCACGGGCCGAGAGTGAACGCATGACCACAACATTCATCACTGGAGCCAACAAGTCCCTCGGGTACGAGACCGCCCGCCGGCTGATCGAGGCCGGCCACACCGTCCTCGTCGGCGCTCGCGACAGTGAGCGCGGCCAGGCGGCCGCCGACGCACTCGGCGCCCGTTTCGTCCAGATCGACGTGACCGACGACGCGTCGGTGGCCGCGGCCGCCGCCGACATCGGAGCTCGCGAGGGCGGCATCGACGTCCTGATCAACAACGCAGGTGTTCTCGGACCACACAGCCCCGCCGACCAGCTCACGGCCGCTGACGCCAGCGCGGTGTTCGAGGTCAACGTCGTGGGGATCGTCCGGGTGACGCACGCGTTCCTGCCCCTGCTGCGCAAGTCCGCCAGCCCGGTCATCGTCAACGTGTCCAGCGGCATGGGGTCGTTCGCGCTGACCCACGACGCCGAGCGCCTCGAGAGCCAGGCCATCGTGCCGCTCTACACAGCGTCAAAGGCCGCCGTGACCATGCTGACCACGCAGTACGCGAAGTCCTGGCCGGACCTGAAGGTGAACGCAGTCGACCCGGGCTTTACCGCGACCGACTTCAACGGGCACCGCGGCCCGCAGACAGTGGCCGAGGGGACCGACGCGATCGTCGAACTCGCCACCATCGGGGCGGACGGACCGACCGGAACCTTCCGTGACCGTCACGGTGAGGTGGCCTGGTGATCCGCCTCTGAACCCGGAGCGTGCCCGGCAGGGAGCAGGCCGCCCTTTGCGCGAGCCGTCGGCGACGTCCCCGCTTCGTAGATCGTCGCACGAAGGCCGTGGACGTGAAGGACGCGCGCGTCGAGCAGAACCGCCGGAGGGCGCCGCGAGGGACCTCCGGACGCCCGTCGGTACCGTCGTCGGGACGTGACCCGTGACCATACTCCGTCCGCGCCGACCAGCAGGCTGGTCGGCACGGTCGTCCCGTCCAGGAACGTCACCGCATGGCGACCGCCTCCGAGGGGCAGGTCGGCACGTTCAAGACCTACCTGTTCGACGGCGACACCCGCCACCTGGCCAGTGGCCGGGGCCGTCGGCGACAGGATGCCTCTCGTCCTGCACGCCTACGTGACACTCAAGAAGCCGCAGGAGTGGATGGACGCCTTCGACTTCGCCGGTGGCGACGTCGAAGGCGGCGAACAGGGCCCCGGCACCACCGCCCCGACGAGGGACTCGGACGGTCCCGGGGCGGCCTGACCTGCAAGATCCACCTCGCCGGCGACGGCGGATGCCGACCCATGAGCTTCCTCCTCGCCCGGGCCAGTGGGGCGACGCACCGCAGATGATCGAGGTCTTGGAACGGATCCGGGTGCCCCGCCCGCAGGGTGGTCACCCGCGAACTAGTGCCGCGACAGGCAACGTTCGCCCCGTCGCGACGCCCGGCACGCCCTCTCGCCGCACCGGCCGAAAACCCAAGTACATCCAGTACGAGGGCTTCCGGTCGGCACACCGAGAGCACGCACCGGACGCCGCACCTTGACGGGCAAACGTTGCCTGCCGCGGCACTAGGCCGTGTATCGAAGGTGGATCTCGACCTATGAATGATCGTGTTTCATGGGGCGGGGAGATCTCACGGAGGAACAGCGGGCTGTACTGGAGCCGTTGTTGCCGACGGGACGAAGGTGGGGCGGCCGCCCGTCTGGCCGCGGCGGCAGCTGATCGACGGCATACGGTTCCGTGTCCGGACGGGTGTTCCGTGGCGGGATGTGCCCGTCGAGTACGGGCCGTGAGGCCGGACCTACGACTTGTTCCGCCGGTGGCAGCGGGATGGCACCTGGCACCGGGTTCTCACCCGGCTCCAGGCTCTGGCCGACGCGCAGGGGGCGATCTCGTGGGACCTGAGCGTCGACAGCGTCGACTCCACGGTGTGTCGCGCTCATCAGCATGCGGCCGGGGCCCGAAAGCACGGTGACCTGCAGAAGGAACCGCCGGGCGGTGTCGTCACCGAGCCTCGTGATCACGGACTGGGACGCTCGCGCGGCGGGTTCACCACCAAACTGCACTTGGCTGTCGAGCAGGGCCAGAAGCCTCTGTCGATCGTGGTGACGGCCGGGCAGCGCGGCGACTCGCCACAGTTCGAGGCCGTGCTGGAGAAGGTTCGCGTGTCCCGCGTCGGGGTGGGCCGGCCACGCATTCGCCCGGACGGCGTGCGCGCTGACGAGGCTTACGCCTTCCGCGAGAATCGCGCCTACCTGCGTAGAGGAGGCATCCGCTGCACCATCCCGGACGAGGCCGACCAGGCGCGTCACCGCAAGCAGGGCGGCTCCCGCGGCGGTCGGCCGCCGAAGTTCGACCCGGTCGACTACCGCGGGCGCCACGCGGTCGAGTGCGGCATCAATCGCCTCAAAAGGCATCGTGCCGTGGCCACGGGATACGACAAACTCGCGGTTCGTTACGAGGCGACCGTTCTCGTCGCGGCCATCAACGAGTGGCTGTGACCAGCATATTCGAGTCCTAGACCGCTGCCTTCCGCATCCCAGTCAGAAAGCCCCTGATCGCGGCCAGTTCCCGCTCGTCGTATCCCCGCAGCAGGTCCACCGCCCGATCGATGAGCGGTCCGAAGTGGGACCAGCCGAGGGCGACCGCCCGCTCGTCCACTTCGATGGTGACCTTGCGGCGGTCCCGCGCATCGCGCACCCGCCGCACATGCCCGGCCCGTTCCAAGCGGTCGACCAGTGCTGTGGTTCCTGCCGAGTTGAGCCCGAGAGCGGTGCCCAGGTGCCCTGCTGTGGTCTCCTCGCCGGCGCGGGCGGCGTCCATCAGGGCGATCAGCGCACGCACGTCGGTGGGGTGCATGCCGTTGCGCTGTGCGAACCGGGTGCTGTGCCTGCCCAGGTCGACGGCCACCGCGCGCAGCAGGTGGACGATCTCCATCTCGGGCCCCGGCTCGGCTCGTTCGACGAGTTCCTCACCCTCCTGATCGGGCACGGACCACCTCCACGTATCATCTCGCCCAACAAGTATCTTGCTGAGCGAGATAATAGAGGAGTCGCCGTTCATGAACGCTCGCGATACGTACGACGCCGACAACTTCCTCATGGCCTACGACAAGGTCATGACCAAGTGGCCTGCCGCTCGCGAGACGGTGACCGTTCCCACGCCCTTCGGCACGACACACGTCAACGTATGCGGCCCGGCCGACAGGCCCTCGCTCGTCCTCCTGCCCGGCGGAGGGGGCGCAACCTCCGCGTCCTGGTACGCGCAGGCCGCCGAACTGTCCCGCACCCACCGGGTGTTCGCCGTCGACTTGATCGGCGCCCCAGGACGCAGCACTCCCGACGGCGACCGCCGCCCCCGTACGGTCGCCGACCTGTCGGCCTGGCTGGACGCGCTTCTCGACGGCCTCGGAGTGGCCGAGACCGACCTGGGCGGACACTCGTACGGCGCCTGGATCGCGCTGCATCACGCCATGCGCGCGCCCGACCGGATACGCCGCCTGGTCCTTCTGGACCCGACCCAGTGCTTCGCCGGGTTCAGCCCGGCCTACCTGCTGCACGCACTGCCCATGCTGCTGCGGAACACACCCCGCCGGGTCCGCGCCTTCCTGGAGTGGGAGACCAAAGGCTCCGCCCTCGATCCCGACTGGCTCGCCCTGCAAGAGGCGGCCGCCGGTTTCCCCTCTCTCCGACCCGTAACCGGGCCGCGTCCGGCACCGGACGCCCTGCGCGGCCTGGACCTGCCGGTCCTGTTGCTCCTCGCCGGAAGCAGCAGGACCCATGACCCCTCCGAGGTGGCCGCCCGCGCCGAGGCGCTGCTGCCACGCGTCGCGACGACCGTGCTGCCGGATGTGTCTCATCACGCGCTTCCGCACGCCATCCCGCCCGAGGCGAACCGTAGCCTCGCCGGCTTCCTGGAACGGTCCGGTGACTGAGTCTCAGCCGGCCCCGGGCACCGCACCCTGAAAATCAACCCGCTCACAGCACTTCCGATACACGGCCTAGCTCATACGGCGGAAGCACGGTGACGTGTGCACACCGAGCCTTCCTTTTCAGGGCTTCGGGTCGGTGGTGTGGGTGTGTCGGTGGTGGGCGTAGTCGCCGGTGTGCTGTTCGGCCCAGTCCTGCAGGTGTTGCAGTGCGGCGGTGACGCCGCGGGCGAGGTCGGTCAGGGCGTACTGCACCGTCGGCGGGCGACTGGTGTGCACGGTGCGGGTGATCAGTCCGCCGGCTTCGAGGTCGCGCAGGGTCTGCGCGAGCATCTTGTCGCTGACGCCGCCGGCCCGTCGACGCAGCTCCGACCAGCGTTGCGGGCCGTCCATGAGATCCACCAGGACCAGGGCGGCCCACCGGGCGGTGACCAGGTCGAACAGCTGCCTGCCGGGGCAGGCGGGATCGCGGACGTTGCCTCGCGTGCTTTCCTGCACGTGCTCACCTCACCTGAAGGTATGTACTTCCCAGAAGAAAGTAACTCGGCCAAAGTGAGTGAGCCAACCCCTGATCGTCAAGGAGTACCTGTGGTAACCGACGTTGCCGTGACCCCCGCCGCGCACACCGTGACGGTGCTCGGCGGCCCCACCGCGCTGATCCACCTGGCCGGCTGGACGCTGCTGACCGACCCGACCTTCGACGCCGCCGGCACCGAATACCAGGACGGCCCTGTCCTGGTGCGCAAGACCGCCGACCCGGCGCTGAAGCCCGAACAACTGCCCGCTCTCGACGCCGTCGTGGTCAGCCACACCGGGCACCAGGACAACCTTGACGCCACCGGGCGTACGGTGGCCTCCGGTGCCCCGGAGGTGTTCACCACCGTTGCCGGCGCCGAGGATCTCGGGGGCGTAGCCGTTGGCCTGGAGCCCTGGCAGACCCGGACCATGGCGAAGCCGGGCCGCACGCCGCTGAGCATCACCGCGGTCCCCGCCCGCCACGGTCCGGTCGGCACCGAGGACCTCACCGGCCCGGTCACCGGCTTCCTCCTGCACACCGACGACGGCTCGGCACCGAGCGTGTACGTCTCCGGTGACACCGTCGACCTGGACGCGATGAGCGCCCTGGCCGACCGGTACCGCGTCGACGTGGCGCTGCTGCACCTGGGCGCGGCCGGCTTCGAGGCACTCGGTGACATACGACTGTCGCTGACCGCGGTCCAGGCCGTCGAGGCCCGTCGCCTGCTCGGCGACCCCCTCGTGGTGGCCGTGCACGCCGAGGGCTGGGCGCACTACACCGAAGACCGCAGCCACGTCCAGCAGGTCTTCGACGCCGCCGGCGTCCCGCTGCACTGGCCCGCCCCGGGCGAGTCCATCACCCTGCCGGACCCGCACACCCGATGACACCTCACCCAGTGCCAGTGGCGCACCGGCCCGCTCCTTCCCCGCGGAGACGGCGGGGGGCGGCTGCGGTCGGCGGATTCCAGCGCTGAGTATGACGCTTTCGGGCCTGGGGTGCAGCAGTACGAGAAGTGCCTCGCCGAGGTCGGTCGCAGCTGTGCGAGGCTGGAGGACACGGCATCTGAGGGTGATGCGCCGTGAGTACCGGAACGGCGATCGAGTTGGATTTGTTTATTTCTGTGCGTGTTCACCTGATCACTTGGTGTCAGAAATTGATCGGCGACGAAATGCGCGTTCGGGGGCTGATCCGAAATCCTGCGAAGGAGGACAGTGGCGTCCTCCAGTGTCAGCCAGAAGTCCTTGGTCTGCGGCCGCAGGAGCGTCGTGAGCCTCCACTCCTGTGCGGAGAGGCCGGACGGCGGTGGCCCCTGAGTCATGCGATCCCCCTTCAGGCGGCGCGTCGTTCACGCCGGTTGATCCTTTCGTCCTCCTCGGCCCCCGCCAAGAGGGAAGTTGCCTCCCCGCACCAGCCGCCCCGGAGGGCTGTGCCCAGCTAGTGCTGTGACCGCATAGGTTCGCCGAGTTGACGATTGGAGCGATGGGAAGGGCAGTTGAATGGTGGACGCTTGTCCGAGGGTTCCGGGCGTGATCGGCTATCTTGTGAGTTTCCTGTTCGGCCTGGGGGTGGACGGGCTCTACCCGATGTTGCGCCGACGCCGACCGGTCGCAGTGGAACTGCGAGCAGCGGTACAGGAGTCGGTGACCGTGTTCGGGAGTAGGTGGCCGCTTTGGAGTTCGATGCCAATGGCCCTGACGCCACCCTCGTTGCCCTAAAGGAGTACCGAGCGGCGTTGGCGGTGTACGACCCGGGCCCGTGGGGCGCGTACGAAACCCGACGCGCTGACCGCCCTGCGCGACGGCCGCGCCGCCATGATCCGTCTCAACCTCCGGCGCCATCGCCGACCAGTCGCGATCGACGCCCTCCCGTCGGCCGCCTACCCCGGTCGCTCGTGATCGCTCACCGGCACCGGCGAACGTCATCTGTCAACCGGTCACGGCGACGTCGAGACCGAGGTGTTCATCGACGACCCCGAGCCCGGCCGTCCTGCCCTGGTGGAGGCCGATGCCACCAGCGAGGGCAACTTCCACTGAGGGGCATGACACACACTGCGGATCTGCCCCATAGCAGGATTTGGCCTTGATCATTGGGAAGTACCACGGCCGTCGCTACCTGGCTGCGGACGGCACCCACCTGCTCGTTACCCCTGCCAACAGCAGCGACCGACCGCAGTTGGTCGACCCGCTTCGCCCGGTTGTCGGCCACGACCAGGCTCGCCCCCGAACACTGCGGCCACAGTGACGAGGTGCTTCGCCACAACGGCGGCCCCGCGTAGCTCACCGTCCAGTTCCAGACCGACATCAACTGGCAGCTCCGTTACGTGTGCCAGTGCCTACGGTATTGGCCTGCAAGGCAGACTTCGACGCCGACCTTAGGCACAGAGGTCGGCGTCGACAGATGTTGTGTTGACTAGAAAGGGGGATTGAGGCAGCCGATAGAGTTACCGCCCTCGGTATACAACACCCACTGCATCTGTTCACGGGTCGCCGGCCCGTATTCGCCGTCGGCACTCACGCCCAGGCGGTTAGCTTGGAGCCACCGAACGGCATCCACCGTGCCGGTGCCGTAGATCCCGTCTATCCCTCCGGTGGCGTTGATCCGATTGGCGGCATAGGTGCCGCTGTAGCAGAAAACGATGGCCCATTGCAGCTCCCTCACGGCGTTTGGACTGCCCGTCTGATATTTCATGTAACAGCTCAGACCGTTACCGGTGCGCGCGGGGATTTTGTAGTGATTGCCAGGGTTGCCGCCACTGCCCAACCCATCGGTGCGCTTCACCGTCGTGTTGCACGGACCGTAGGCGGCGTGGGCCGGTGCAGTCATCATCGGGCTGGCCGTCAGGCCTGCGGCGAAGAGGAGAGCCAAAGCCCCCAACACCCCGCTCCGCATGCGCAGCGTCGTTGATACTTGTTGCACGATGCAATCCTTCCGGTCGGTGATGTCATCTCAGTGATGGCCTCACCGATGGACCTTAGGGTCATCGTCGGCTTCGGACTTTGTCATCCGTGCAGGGAACTTTGTCAGTAGTGCGCAGCCTCAAGGTGACGCCGCATCAGGCGAGGATTCTGTGTGTGCCCGCCGAAGCCGTTGCGCAGCGAGATCGGATATGGCCACACTGATGTCGGGAACCGTCCGTGTCGAGGGGGACTTGTGGGGGAACGGGCCGGGATACTGCCAGGCCGGCTTGATGACCGACGCAGACGAAGGTCTGCCTCATGAGCCCGGTCCTGGACACCGCGTTCATACCACCGCGGGACCGGGAGGAAGTGGTCCGCAACGCGGTGTGGAAATCCATGGTGGCGGTCGATATCGACCACCGTCCTGCGGCTGAGGACATCTCCGTTCGCATCGGGCTCGGCGCCGCGGGGCCCATCAGGATCTGTTCGGCGCGGGCGACCGCGGTCACCCTCCGTCGCACGGAGCGGCTCGCCCGGGAGGACGACGAACCGGCCGTCACCCTCGGTGTTCAGATGACGGGCAGCAGCGTGGTGGTGCAAAACGGTCGTGAGTGCCTGCTGAGGCCGGGGGAATTCGCCGTCTACGAATCGATCGCTCCCTACACACATCTCTTCGACGAGGGAGTCGACTACCGCTTCATCCGTTTCCCCCGCGCAGCACTCGCCCTCCCCGGCCGGTTGCTCCGCGACATCACCGCGGTCCCGCTGGGATCCGACAACCCCGTTGCGCGCCTCGCCTTCACCTACTTCTCCCAACTGGCCGTCACCGACGCATTGCACCAGGGCGTGCACGCCGACGCCGTCGTGGAACCCAGCATCGAACTCCTCCGTGCCGTCCTGACGTCCCAGCACGGCAACTCCAGCCTGGCCAGAGCACCGTTGGAAGCGACCCTCAGCCTGCGGATCACTCAATACCTCCGGGAGCACCTGGCTGATCCCGATCTGTCGGCGGCACGGATCGCCGCCGCACACGACATCTCCGTACGTCATCTCTACGCTGTGCTGTCCCGGTCGGGAATCAGCCTCGGAGACTGGATCCGTACACGCCGCCTGGCCGAATGCAGGCGAGAGCTGGCCGGCCCGAACGGCCGGCTGCGGACCATCGCAGCGATAGGACGGAGCTGGGGCTTCGTGGACGCGACCCACTTCAGCAAGGTGTTCAAACAGGCATACGGAATCTCGCCTCGGGCCTGGCGCGACCAGAACCACCCCCGCACCTCCGCGTGATGGTCTCCGCGCGGCCGCGTTTCGCGTGACCGGCCGCAGCCGCTGTCCTTCCTGGTCGGATGACCTTGTGCCCTTCCGGCAGCCGCCCGGCAAGCCGCTCGGCCTCGGACAGGAAGGCGGGCAGGCCGTACCGTTCGCACGCCGCTTCAGTGAGCACCAGCAGCGGGTCGCCGTCCTTCCCTGAGCCGTGCAGCTTTTCGGACCCGAGCCGCGCCTTGGCCAGCGTCCATTCGATCAGGGCGGGCAGCGACTCAGCGGGAACGTCCACGATCAGCCCGCCCACGCCGTAGCCGGTCACCTGTCGCTCCGCGTCGGCGTCGAGGACGAGCAGCGGACCGTGCGCGTACGCGCCTCCTTGCGCGGCGGTGTTCGCCGGGGCGGCCTTCTTCACAGCGGGACGCCGCGAGCTTTGCGGCGCCCGTTCGGCACGCGGCAGCGACACGGCGGCCGGTGCGTCGACCGCCGCCCGGGATTCCTCGGCCACAGGCGCGGCGGGCGCGGCGGGGGTGACGGCCTTTTCCGCCGTGGTGGCCGTGTCCTTCTGCGGTGCGCCGGTGCTCTCGGGGGCGGGGTAGAGCGTGGCGAGCTGCTTGAGCAGGCGCGCGTACGCCTCCCGCTAGAGGAATGTGGCGGACAGGTCGGCGCGTTGGGCGATGGCGCGGACGGTCAGCCGCCTGCGGTCGCGGCGGAGCTGGCCGATGGCTGTTGTGACGCGGTCCAGCTTGTCCTTGGTCTGCGTGCGGCGGGCGGCGATGGCGGCCGCGGTGTTCGAGGACCTCATGCAGCCTCTCCTTCGTCTTCGTCTTCGCCTTCGCCTTCGTCTTCGTGTCGGGCGAGTTCTGATCGCCGCAGGTGACGGCCTTGCCGGAGGCGGAGCGGACCAACTGCATGAACGCGGGCCACAGTGCGGCCTTGATGCCCGCGTACTCGAAGAAGTACAGCGCTGCAGACTGACCGTCACCCACCACCAGTTCGAACGCTGGCGCGCCAAGCGCTGGCTGGCCCCGGCCGACCAGTGGACCGACCCCGCAACCGGCGCGCTGCGCTACGACATCGTCCACCTGGCCGCATGGCTCGCCGCCCTCTCCAGGACAGGCCGCTCCATGAGCTGGATCGGCTGGACGTTCTGGGCGATCGACGACACCGAACAGAGCGCCTCCCGGCTGCGCCAGGCGGGCATCACCCTGGCCCAGATCCCGCAGGGTGACAGCGACACCGCCTTCGAAGCCCGCCAGGACCTCGCCGAGCAGCTGCTGCAGGGGCGGCGCGCCATCGGACGGGACCTGGACGGTCTCCTGCGCGAGCATGCCGCCACCGCAGGCATCGCCCTGCCCGAACCCGGCACGGTGTCCAACCCCTTCGACGCCACACTGATCCGCGTCGGCGCCCGCCTGCTGACCGGCGGCATGGCCGACGTCAGCCCCGAAGAACTCACCGCTGCCTGGCGCAGCGGGTGGACCGGCCCGCCCGAGGAACTCGACCGGATCATCGCCACCCACCTCGCCGCCGACAAAGCCGGAACCGACCTGCGCGCCCTCTCCCCACTGGCGCACTGACTGCCCGGCCTGGTCCGCGCCATCGAACAAGCGACGCACACTGCTGTGCGAGGCGGTCCACGCCTGCACCAAGGCCTCCTCCACACTGATGAAGCTGCTCATGGAACGCGCCGACGCCGAGATGCCGGCAGAGCTGATGACCGATCCGATGTGGGAGCAATGGGTCCGTGCCGGAGGCATCGCCCCCGCCAGCCGGCTGGGGGAAGCCGCGATCACCATGAGCAGCGTGCAGTACCTCCTCGTCCCCGACTGGGCCGAAGACCTCCACCGCTACCAGGACCTCATGGACCGCCTGCTGGCCGCACTCACCACGCCGCCCCCGGACGGCTGCCCGGTGTGACGCCTTCCTCCCTCACCTCCCGTCCATCGGCGCGGGAGGGCAGGTCCCCGCAGCCGATCGGCAAGACGCGCCTTCGAGCAGCGAGGAGCACAGACGTGCCGGACACCAACCTCCGAGGCGGCTCGGAAGACACAGCAAGGATGCGAAATGGGGCAGGGAGACCATGCACGCGGTGTCACGCCCCTGCTGCTCGTGTACCCCGCACGCTCCGCCACGCCTGCAGGGCGGCAGCACCAGGCAGCCCCATGACCGTAATGCCGATACGGCGGACCTGCCGCATGGGTTACCGGGGCTCGGGGAAGCCAGGCAGCTCCAGTGGTACGGGAGAGGCCTCGGGTCCGGTGACGGAGGGCTGGAGCAGCAGCCGGAACCGCTGTCCGTCGGCGGGCCGTATGGAGACCTCGGCTCCGTCGCCGCGCCCGGCTCCGAGAGCTGCCAGGGCCTTGCCGCCGCTGTCCGGCTCGGCGGCGGCCCGGGGATGGAAGACGAGCACCGGGCCCAGCTCCAGGCGCCGTCCGGCGAACGGAACGGTGAATCCGCCGCACGGCAGCCGCACGGGATGCGGCTCGCCGCTGAGCAGCGCACGTACGACGGGGGAGTCGCGGCCGTTGAGAGTGATACGGGCCCGCGGCAGGAAGGGAGAGACCACGCAGTGCCCGTCAACGAGGAGACGCGCGATGCGCAGGAAGATCCGTTCTTCCGGGGTGCACTCGTCGGGCAGGGCGAAGTACTGCTCGCAGTGACGCTGCACCACCTCCAGGTCTTCGAGGTAGAGCTGTAGCTGTGCGGCCTCCCGGTGCACCGCCTCGGGTGAGGGCGGCACCTCGCCGCCCCCGACAGCGCCTTGGCTCGTACGTACTTCGAAGGCACCGCCGGCCGCGATAAGCCGGTGGATGCGCAGCACCCGCAGGGCAGCAGCCGGCTCCAACCCATCCAGCGGAACGTGAACTTCAGGGACGCCGAGGCCTTGGGGTTGTCGGGCTGAAGCAACTGCAGTCGGCCGCCTGCCAGTTCCCTACGCACCGACCGGCCGGAGCTGCCGCGTCCCAGGTGCTTCAGAGTGCCGGGGTAGGACGCCGTGACCTGCTCGCCGTCCAGGAACACCAGTTCCGCGTCCATCCCGGCCGGCAAGGTTGCCTGCGCCGGATACCACCGCACCTCGACATCCTGATGCTCCCGGGCCAGGAACCAGGGCCCGGTGACCGTCATTTTTCCCACCGCCCCGCGCGGAAGCACCACCTTCTCGTCCAGCCCGTAGCCCAGGCTGCGCCGCACCGCCTCAGCCTGCTCCGGCGCCAGGGGTCCCATCCCGGTCAGAGTGATCACGATGGGCGAGACCTCGTGGGCCCGCGCGTGCTTGCCGCGCAGCATGTGCACCACCATGTCGCCCTCCCGGGCGAAGTCCACAGTCCAATGGTCGTCCAGCCCGTCGACCTGCCCGCCCAGCGCTGTCACCCGGGCGCTCACATCGCCGATGCCGCCCATCAGCAGGGCACGCTCCTGCCCGTACACCTTCGCCGCCTCCAACAGCTGGTCCCGGGTGAACGACGCCTCCACGTCCGCGTGCACCGACAACAGATCATCCAGCTTCGCCCGGTCCCACACCTCCACCTGCACCGCATGTCCGGCCCCCAGAGAGAGCACGAACTCCCGCTCCGCCGCCGTCAGTACGCAGGGCACTACCAGCACCCACTCCTGCGGCCCCTGCCGCATGGCCCGGGAGAACGACTCCCTGATCGACTTGCGCCGACCCTTGAACGATCCGGTCGGAAACCCGTCCAGGTAGTACTTCAGCTGGAAGACCCGAATCCGGGAACCATCGATGGCCTTGATGTCGATTCCGTCGTCCCCGCCCCGCCCGTTGACCGCCTCCACGCGCGCTGAGGCCTCGTACACACGGTGCACCACGGCCTCGACGATCCGGTCGAACCCCGGCTGTCCGACGCGCTCCCACTCAACAGCCACAACCGCCCCCTGACGCGCAAAACAGCACTGGGTCGATGATTCCACCCGGCACTGACAAACTGGGGGCCGCTTTCCGCTGGTCGGTCACCGCCGAGCGGCGCGCTCGGCCATGGTGTGCAGCCGGGCCACACGCAAGAGCCGCCGCCTCCGGCAGGACGTACCTCGAGGCCGCCGGAATCACGGTCTGGCCCGCCCGCGAGGATGCCATCGCCCTCAAGGACCTGTTGCTGGACCCGCTGCCTGCACCGCCGGGAAGATAGCCGTGCTGCACACTGGGGCGGTTCCCGCTGCGGCAGGACACCAACCACCAGGAGAGGGAGCGCAGATGGACGTGGGCTCGGTGCTCGGAAACATAGGCCGGGTGGCGGCCGGCGTGGGCCGGTTCCTGTGGGAGGTGATGACCGCGCCGACCACGGGCACGGAGGATGACGCCCGGGAGGAGATCGGCAGGCTTGCGCAGAGGATCGAGGACGAGGTACCGGAGGAGCTGCGGGACCGGGCGTGGGGTCTGGTCCTGAAGGCGCTGTACGAGGTGCCCCGGGAGATCGAGCAGCTGGTGCAGGGGCACCAGGGGCCGGGCGACGAGGAGGCCGAAGAGCCGCCGGCTCCCCGAGGAACATGAGCACATGACCGCCTGGCCGCCGCGATCTTCGACGGTGACTGGACGGCCGAGGACACCGCGTCAGTGCCCGACCGTAGGGTGCCGGGCGTGGCCCGTTACCGGCCTCGACCCGCAGTTGTAACCACCCACCGGCCCGCACCGCCGCTGGGAAAGCCCGACGGAGAGCAGATCCCGCTGTGTTCCAGGAGACCCCCATCTTCAGCCGCCTCGGCGACGAGCGCGGCGACGTCCCCGCCCAGGTACGGGGCGAAGCCGAACGCATACGACACGGCTTGGCCCGCGTCCTGCGTCAGGCGCCCGCATCCTCCCCGGGCGCACCGCGCAACGCCCCGGGCCCGACGGCTCCCTCAACCGCCCTGTAAGGGCGCGAGGGGCCCGGCCGCTTGCCGTGATCCCGCGCAGCACGCCTCGCCCCTTCGGCCCTGGCCGCGCTGATGGAGTCCTGCGGCCCTGCGCCTGGAAAGGCCCTTGTTGTCAGTGCCGCCTGGCATGGTTCGGATCATGTTCGAAGGACTTGATGACATCGACTGGGCATCGTTGGAGCACGCGTACGGCACCGCCGAGGAGGTACCAGCACTGCTGTGGGCGCTGCGCTCCCCGGACACCGAGGAACGCGGCAAGGCTCTCGACCGCTTCTACGGCGCGGTCCATCATCAGGGCAGCGTGTACCCGTCGACGGCGGCCAGCCTGCCCTTCCTGTTCGAGCTGGCCGCCGACGGCACCACGCCCGAGCGGGCCGCCGTCGTCGCGCTGCTGGTCAGCATCGGCCGGGAGTCCCTCGACCTGGGCTTTGAGGACGACGGCACCGAGATCGAGTACTACCCACCGATGGGCTGCGCGCAGGCCATCGCCTTCCTGCGCGAGCGGGGTGCGCAGTTCGCCGAACTCGCCCGCGACCCCCACCCGGACGTGCGCCTGGCCGCGATCGGCGGGCTCGGACTCTTCCTCGACGACGCCGACCTGGCCGCCGCCGTGCTGCGCGAGCGGCTGGCCGCCGAGCAAGATATCGCGGCGCGGCTGCGGATCGTTCAGGCGGCGGCCACCCTGGCACTGCGCCTGCCGGCGGCCACGCAACAGGTGATGGGCTGGCTCTCCGGGCTCGCCGCCGACCCGGCCCAGGACCCGGTGACCCGGCTCGCGGCCGTGGTCCAGCGAGCCCGCTGCGCCCCGGACGAGATCGGCGAGGACGCCGTGCCGGTCGCCATCGGCCTGCTGCGCGAGACTGCCCACGCCATAACCGTGCGGCCGATCGCACCGGCCCCGAGCCGCCCGGCGGCACCCACGGACACAGTTGCGCCCCAGATCGTCGCCGCCTTCGACGATCTCGACCGGCACACGCGCGTGTACGCACCGACCACCGCCCTGCTGCGTACGTTCCACGAAGCCCTGGGAGCCCGGGTTCCCGAGTGCACCGCGGTGCTGGCCGAGCAGCTGAGCAGCCCCGACCCCGGCTCACGCCTGGACGCGATCCGTATGAGCGGCGAGCTGATGCGCACCTGGCGCGGGGACCATACCCGGCTCCTCTTGCTGATCACCGACCAGCTCACCACGGCCGACCAGGAAGTCGCCGCCGAGGCTGCGGCCGTCCTGGCCTCCTGTCATCCGATCGCAGCCCCGGCCCGGGAGGCACTCGCCGCGCACATCGACGCCCAACGCGCCGCGCACGGCCCTCACGTATGGGCGACCCCCGACGTACTGCTGCGCAGAAGCCACCAGGAGGCCGTCCGGGCTTTGGCGCACCTCGGCGACGCACGCGCGCTGCCGAGTCTGCTGGCCGCGCTGGACAGCGACGTCGACGCCTGGCGTGCGATCCAGTGCGCAGGGCATCTGCCGCAGGCGGCGGACCAGTTGGCGCCCCGGCTCCGCGACCACCTGCACCGGCTCGACCTCTCCCAGCAGTGGAACGAGATGAGCGTCAACGCGATCCTGGCCGCCCTGGCCGCCCTCGCCGATCCGGCCTCGGTTCCTGCGCTTGGGGACACGCTCGGCGCTGCGGTGCGCCACGAGCAGCACGGCGTCACGCGATCAGCCCTGAAGGCGCTGGGGGCGTTCGGCCCGGCGGCAATCGGCGCACGGGACACGATCCGGTCGCTGACCACCGCCACCGACGCGCACGTACGGCCCGCCGCTGTCGCCGCGCTGTGGGCCACCGGCGGTGACCTGGCCGAGGTCATGCCGCTCCTGCTCGGCCTCCTCGACGACCCGATCACCTTCCGGATCAGTGACGCGGCTGATCTGCTCGGCGAGATAGGCCCGCCCGCCTCCCTCGCACTGCCGCGCCTGCGAGGCCTCCTGACACACGGCTACGAATGGGTCCGGGTGCATTGCGCGGCCGCGCTCTGGGAGATCGCCGGCGAGGCCGAGGCACCGCCCGTCCTGGACACACTGCTGCAGGCCATGGCCAAGAACCCCGCAACGGCCAACCACGTGGTGAACTGCCTGGACCGCATGGGCCCCCTCGCAGCACCGGCCCTGCCCCTGCTCCGCGAGCAACTGGCCCAGCCCCGGCGCGGCGGCAGGTTCCAGAGCATCGACCACGACGAGGAACTCCAGCAGGTCAGCCGTACCCTCATCGCCCGGCTCGACCCCCAGGCGCCGGTTGGTCCGCCCACCTCGCCCTCGAAGACGCGCTCCGGCTGCCCCTGACCCGGGCCGGCGCCGAGCACACCCCGGCGCGCGCCCCGGGCACCGCCGCCGAACGCGCGGCCGCGCACCTGGGCGACCGTTACGCCACCGCACTGGCCGCCCTCACAGCTCGCGTCGGCACGGTCCGCCTGCGGCTACCAGCACATCGAGGCGTTCATCGACGCCGCCTACACCGAGGACGTCAGCCGCTCCTTCCCGCTCAGCCCTCCGGGCGCGCCCCGCCTGGTCAAAGGGAGCGGGACGCCCCGATCCGCAAACCGGAGCCTGGAGCCCGAGACTGTCTCCAAAGCCACCCGCGGTTACGACGCGGGCAAGAAAATCAACGGCCGCAAGCGCCACCTGGTCGTCGATACCCGCGGCCTGCCCCTCATGGTCATGGTCACCCTCGCCGATCTGCACGATGCCGCCGCGGCGAAGGAAGGCCTCTTCCGTCTCCGTCTGATGCACCCCGAGATCACGATCGTGTGGGCTGACTCCGCCTACGCGGGCAAGTTCGTCGACTTGGCGAAACAGCACCTCAACCTCACCATCAAGCCGGTCAGTCGCCCGAAGGACGCCTCCACCTTCATCGTGCTGCGCCGCCGCTGGGACGTTGGGAGGTCGCTCGCGATGCACGCACGCCGTCATGCCAGGGACTACGAGCGGCTCATCCAGCACTCCGAGACCCTGATCACCTGGGCTGCCATCACCCCCATGACCAGGCGTCTGGCGCGGAAAGGCGCCACCCCCAGCTGGCCGAGGAAACTCGTGTCGGCCGACAGTTGACGACGCCACTTCGGCCGCGTCCGGCACCTCTTCCGTCCCGTGCTGGCCACCGCTTCTTGCTGACCCAGTCTGGGCGGTGCCATTCGCGGACGCCACACCACCTCGGAAATCCGCTCGGCAGCACACAACAGCACAAGGCACAGTGGCCCCATGAATGAACGAGGGCTGGCCCGCGACGGAACGATCGCACGCGAAGGCGCACTGGACCGAGTGCCGCCAGCGTTCGTCCCCGTCGTCGATGCCGCCCGCGCTCACATCACCAAGACCTTCGGCAGAACGCGCCTGCACAGCGCCTACCTCTACGGCAGCATCCCCCGTGGCACCGCCACCGCCGGCGTCTCCGACCTCGACCTCCAACTCGCCCTCCACGACGAGCCCACCGAAGCCGACCGCACTGACGCCAAAGCAATCGAGGCCGTACTCGACCGTGCATTCCCGCAGATCGATGGCGTCGGGATCCTGCTGACCAGCACGCGGGGTCTGCTCAGCGACGTCGAACGTCACGATGCCGGATTCTTCATCGCCTGTCTCTGCACCCCGTTACTGGGCCCTGACCTCGCAGAACAACTGCCCTGTTACCGCCCCACAGCCCTACTCGCGCGGGAGACCAACGGTGACCTCGCCAGGGTGCTTCGACGCTGGCGTGCCAAAGCAGCCGAAGCCACCACGGACGCCGATCGCCGGACCCTCAGCCGTCTCGTCGGCCGTCGAATCGTCCGCACAGGATTCACCCTGATCATGCCCCGATGGGGCGGCTGGACCAGCGACCTCGACCAGTCCGCCGAGCTCTTCGGCCGCTACTACCCCGAGCGTGTCGAACAGATGCGTATCGCCGCATCCATTGGGCGTGCACCCTCGCCCGACCCGGCGGTGCTCGGGATGCTCATCGACGACCTCGGACCTTGGCTCGCAGCCGAATACACAGCCGTGCACGGCGAGAAAGCCCCGCGTCTCTGACGGGCAGGGTCGGGCCCACGCCATCACTCGACCTTCACCTATCAGCCATCCAGCGAAGCGCGGCCCGGTGCCACGCTCGGCGAACTGCATCTGCCTACTGATTAGAAACACGCACTTATGTGTCGGCGTCCTCGTGCAGGTTCAGGAAGAACCGCAGCCGCACGCCGGGCTCGCCAGGTTCCCGGGTCGTACGGTCCGCCGGCGTCGCCGCGCACCGTGCGGTGAGCAGCTCCTGGATGGCGAACGCCGTCTCGTCATCGGCGGCCGCGACCTCCACTACAGCCAGGCCTGGTACGGCGACATGCGCGTCAGTGATCTCTCTCATGTCTGGCACTACGCGCCGGGGCCCGCAGAAGTTCTCCGATCCTGGCGTCTGCACCCGACCGAGTAGGGCCCTGGGTTGCACTGAGTGTTGCGGTGGAGGTTGCGCGAAACGTTGCGCTGAGGGGTGCGGCAGAGGTTGCGCAGACCGTTACAGCGTCCTGGAGTCCGACCAGGTCACCACAGGCGTACAGGCGTGGTCGGGCCGCTGATATCCCCGTTGCGACCCCCTTCGCCCAAGCCCTGGCTGGAGTTGAGGAGTGGGAGGGCGAGATGAGCGGCGCGGACACTGCCGGGGATCGGGGCGCGCTCGCCGGTGTTGCGCGCCGGGCGGGGCCGCCGCGCCGGAGTCGCCGATGGTGCGGCGGCCGGGGAAGTGGTCGGCGGCTAGTGCTCTGACCAGGAACGTTCGCCGGGTGGTTGAGCAACGTTGTGGTCGTTGACCGCGGTCGGGGATCATCGCGGGATGAGCGAGATCATCTTGATGTCGGATCCGCGGGTAGCAGCTGTCCCCGTGCATGAGTGCGGTGAGCCGCTGGTCGATGTCCGGAGGGGGCCACTCCTTGTGGACTTGCGGAAACAGGACGACTCGGACGCCTTCTTCTACCTGCGGGAAGGCGTGCTGGGGCGTCTGCTCCAGGCGCAGACGCACTTGCCGGCCGGCCTGGGGCTCCTGGTGGTCGAGGGCTATCGCCCTCTGGCGTTGCAGCGGCGCTACTTTGAGAAATACGCGGCTAGATTGCGAGCTGAGCAGCCTGGATGGACCGACGAGCGGATTCGGTCGGCGGCGAGCCGTTTCGTGTCGCCACCGGAAATTGCGCCGCACAGCGCGGGAGCGGCGGTGGATCTGACGCTCGTGGATGCGGGCGGCCGTGAGCTGGATCTGGGTACGCCTATGAACGCGACTCCGGAGGAGAGCGCCGGCGCCTGCTACACCGACGCTGCCGGGATCAGCGCGCAGGCGCGCGCCCACCGGGAGATCCTGGGGCGCGTACTGACGGCCGTGGGCCTGGTGAACTACCCGACGGAGTGGTGGCACTGGTCGTTCGGCGATCGCTACTGGGCGCTGGCCACTGGAGCGGCAAGCGCCTGTTACGGGCCGAGCTTGCACGGCGTGCACGAATGACGTCTCGGCTGAGCCGCGGTAGCCCGTCAGGCTGTCGCAGTGAGGGGCGTCTGCCCCAGCGGATGCCCTTCTCGCTGCGGATGCCGGCGCGCTCCTTGCGCTGGGCGGTGAGCACGTCGGGATGACGGGCGTTGGCGTTGCGCCAGCGCAGATACGCGTGCAGGGCCCGGGTCTGCGCAGGGTGGCCGCGATGGTTTGAATTGGCCAGAGTGAACTGCCGCAGCGGTCCGAAGTGGGCCTCGATCGGGTTGGCCCAGGAGGCGTAGGTCGGGGTGAAGCACAGCTCGACGCGGTTGTTCCTCGCCCAGCGCCGGATGGTCTCGCCCTTATGGGGCGGAGAGGTTGTCCAAGATCACGTAGACCGGGGCGCCGTCTGGGCGAGCCGCGCGGATCGATTTCAGCGCGGCCAGCGTGTTCGTGGCGCCCTTCTTCCTGCGCTTGACGCCCCCCAACCTGTCGTCGCCGAGCGAGTAGCAGCCGTGGAAGTACCGCACCCCGTAGGTGCGATGGTAGGTCGCGGGATGCCGGTCGGGGTGACCGGCAGGGGCCCAGCACGAGCCGGCGGTGTGCCGGATGCCGAGCGGCCCGAACTCGTCGAAGGCGAACACGCGATCCGGGAATCGCTTCAGCACGTGCTCAATGCGGTCGAGCTTGGCGTCAAGCTCCGGGTCTGGCGACTCCTTCCAGGTCTTGGTGCGCTGGAAGGTTATGCCGCGGCGGGTGAGCAGGCACCGTAACGCCTCGCGGCCGATCCGGATCATGCGGCCGTGCACGCGGCGCAGGTAGGCGGCGAGTTTGCGGATGGACCAGCGGGTGAAGGGCTGGCCCAGCCTGGTCGGGCGGGTGGTGGCCGTCTGGACGACGAAGTCCTCGTCGGCAGGACTGAGCAAGCGGGGACGGCCTCCCGCCCACCGAGGGCCCTAACAGGCCAGACCGATCTCGTTGAACCGGTGGATCACGTCCCGGACTGTGTCCCCGTCGGCCTGCACCAGCTTCGCGATCACCGGCACCCGGTTCCCGCCAGCCGAGGCCAGTACCGTCATCGCCCGCCGGAACCGCACCGAACTGGTACTGCCCCGACGCACGATCTGCTGCAGCTTCTGCCCTTCTTGGTCGGTCAACCTGCGCACACGGACAGGCTCAGTCACCACACCACCCAGCGGTCGGATAGGACGTCACCGCACATCCAACCGCCACGACCATCAACCCGGCCAACCTATGCGGTCAGAGCACTAGCTGGAGGCGTCGGCCATCTGCCGCTCGTGGTGGTCCTTGAGCGCGGTACGGGCCGCGAGGACGTCGGCCGCGGTGAACTCGCTCCAGTACGGGTGCGTGACCATCGTCCCGGCGAGTTCGAGCTCCCGCTTCCGTAGCCGGGCGATCTCTGCCGTGTCCTGGGGGTTCCAGCCGGGGGATGCGGGGCGGGACGCGGGCCGCCAGGGCGTGCCTGTTCGCAGGCGGAAGAGGATTCCGTTGATCACCGTGCGATGGTCGCTCCACCGTCCGCCCGGCAATCCGCCGCCGGGCAGCAGTGGTTGGAGCCGTGCCCACTCGGCATGTGTCAGATCGCCCAGCCCGACCTCGGGCACGGTGCCTTCGTTCACCCAGACCGGACTACGTGGTTACGCGGTGATCCGCCGGGCGTACACCTCGATCTCGATCTTCATGCGGGAATCGGCGAGGCCGCACATGAGCATGGTGGCGGCCGGCCGGACCTCTCCGAAGGCGCGACGCAGCACCGGCCAGCAGGGCTCGAAGTCGGCCCGGTCGGGCAGCAGATAGCGCACCCGCACCACATCAGCGAAGGTGCACTCCGCTTCGGTCAAGGCGGCCTCGATGTTGCGCAGGCACTGCTCGGCCTGCTCCACCACGTTGTCCGAGATCGTCATGGTGGTGTAGTCGAACCCGGTCGTCCCGGACACATGAACCCAGTCACCGTCGACCACGGCGCGGGCGTAGCCGATCTGCTCCTCGAACATCGAGCCGCTGAGGATGAAACGTCGCTCTGTCATGCGCCGAACGCTAAGTGACCAGCACTGATACGTCTAATACACTTTCGAGCATGGAGTGATATCTCTATGCGTATGGAGCGCCCTGAACTTCCCCTCCCGCAGCTGCACGCCTTCGTCGTGCTCGCCGAGGAACTCCACTTCGGCCGCGCCGCCACCCGCTTGGGCATCGCCCAGCCGCCGCTGAGCCAGCAGATCCGCCGCCTGGAAGACAAGGTCGGGTACGCGCTCTTCAACCGTGAACCCGGGAATATCGGCCTCACCCCGGCGGGCCGGGAACTCCTGCCCGCTGCCCGGCATGCCCTCACCGACTTGGCAGAGGGCCTGACCGCAGCCAGAGAAGTCGGCAGCGGCAGGGCTGGCCGCCTGCGGATCGGCTTCGCCGCCTCCCTCGCCCTCACTGTCCTCCCCGGCCTGCTGCGCACCTTCCGGGAACGGTTTCCCGCCGTGGACCTGGACATCCAGGAGATGACCACCACACCGCAACTGGCCGCTCTGCGCGAAAGGACGATCGACATCGGCCTGTTGCGCGAACCGCCCGCCCATGACGCGGACCTCGGATTCAAGACCGTGTTGACCGAACCGTTCGTGGCCGTCCTGCCCTCCTCACACCCACTCACGGCACAACGGACCGTCAGAGTCGAGCAGTTGGCAGAATGCCCCTTCGTGCTCCTGCCCCGCGCCGTCGGCCCGCCGCTGTACGACCAGATCACCAACCTGTGCACCGCTGCGGGCTTCACCCCCCAAGTGACCCAGCACGCCGTGGAATGGCAGACCGTCTGCGCCCTGGTGGAAACCGGCCTGGGCGTATCACTGGCCCCGGAGAGCATCCGCCGCATCCGCCTCAAGGGCGTCGCCTTCCGCGGGATCGAGCCCGGCACCGCGCGCACACGAGTCGCCGTCGCGTGGCGCAAGAACGATGCAAACCCCCTGGTCTACGCCTATTGGCAGTTCTCAATCAAAATCCGCCGGACAGGCCCTAGCCGACAGGCCGATGATGAGACGTCGGCCGGTCGAGACCCCTCTTCCCCATGCTCAGCGCATTCTCCTGGGCACCCGTGCGGAGCCGGCGCAGACCACCGGCCTTCCGGGGCGAGCCTCCCGGATCGCCGCCGGCGCTAGTAGTGATCGTCTTCGCACGGGTGATGTCCCCACTGCAGGGAACCGTGGGTGCGGTCAACCAGAATCTCCCCGTGGTTGAGGGCGTACGGAGCTGCTGCCATCTCCGGATCCGCCTTGATGATGGCGAGAGCCCGTCCGGCGACGTTCAAGTCGATGACGCCCTCGGCGCCCAGAAGCATCTGGTCGAGGTATGCGGCATAGTGCCGGGCCGAGCCCGGGCGCCGGTCCAGAGCGAAGCGGGCCGCACGGAGTTCTGGTTCGGTGAGTTCACCGGCTTCGCGGCGGCGCTGGCAACCTCAGCACAGATAGATCAGATGCCAAGGGTTGGGGAAGTCCGGCTGTAAGCCGGTCCTACGGAGGAACGCCGGGGGCTTCGTCGCGGCGGAGTCTTCCAGGGTGACGATGTCGTGGGGCTGCGGGAGCTGCCGGGTCGGGTGGGACATCGAGCACTCCGGGCTGAGCGCGAACAGGAGCCTTCGGGTGGCGTCGGACATGCGAGGCGGCTCACCCTGGTCGACGAGTGCCTCCTCTTCGTACTTGACCTGATACCAGAGCCGTTCGAACCGACGAAGGGTTTTCTCGATACCGGTCGCTTCGCTGATGCCCGCACCCCAGTCGCGGACCTGCAACGTCAACTGGCCGAGATGGCCATCGTCAGACGATGTTCGGGCACCTTGGCCAGGCGGAACGCGTTGTGGACGCCAGTGGGGCTCTTGGCGGCCGCTTTGGCCAGCTCCCGGATACTGGGCAGCCCGGCCCGGCGATGCAGGTTGTGCAGCTCCTGGTTGAGGTCTCGGCGGGCACCGGGTGGCAGGTCCGGCCGTTCGATCACTCCCATATGGCTCTTGCCCTTCTCTCGTGCGAGTCCGCCGTATCAGCGGGCGGCGGGGTTACGTCGTCCAGCGCGAGCGATCCGACTCCGGCGCCATTCGAGCCGTGCCCACCGGGCGCCCCAGGCAGCCAGTGCGACGAAGAGGCCGGACGCGATGTTCTCAACGATGTTCATGGGGCAACCCTCCCAACGCGTATGGCGCGAATGGACAGATGCTTCGCGAGCTGGGCCGGGGCCGCCTGCTCGGCGGTCAGGCTGGTGACCGCACAGACGGTGGCGATGGTGACCTTGCCGGTCTTGCGGTCGGTCTGGCGGCGCTTGATCTGGACCGCCTGGCAGGCGCCGGGGAAGAGCAGGTTACTGACGGTGGCGACCTTGATCCGGCGGAACTCGGAGCGGCCGTGGCCGCTGCCCAGGGTGCGGCCCTGGAGAGGAATTGCCTTCCAGGGCAAGGACTTGAGCTTGCGCAGCTTCTTCTGGTTGCCCTTGACGATCGCGATGTAGTGGGCCCGGCGGCCCAGGAGGTATCCGGCGTGCTCACGCTGAGTGTGGAGCGCGTCGCTGGTGACCACGGTTCCGGCCAGGTCGGCGACAGTGTCCAACAGCGGCTGGAAGCAGGTGGTCTCGCCAGTCTTCTCCCCCACGTTGAGCTGGGCCAGGACCAAGCCGGACGTGTGCTCCAGGGCGGCGCGCAGGTGGACCTTGCGGCCGCGGGCTTTGGCCGCGCCGCGCAGGCTCTTCCCGTCCACGGACAGCCCGCGCAATCCGGAGCTCTCGGGGCAGCGGTCGGCGAGCCGGCCGCCCACGGCCCGGTCCAGCGCGTCGCCGTCGATGCGGGCCAGCAGCCGGCGGACCGTCGCCTCCGCCGGCGGCCGTCGCGGCAGCACCGGATCAGGCTGCACGCCGAGCCGTTCCAGCACCTGCGGTGGTGCGTCCACGATCCACTCGCTGGCCGCGAGCAGTGAGGGGCCCCCGGCCAACACCGCACACGCGGCCAGCGCGAGTACGACTGGCAGGGCGTGCCGAACCCCGCGCGGATCGCGAGGATCTGGCACCTCGGCCAGCCGTTCCAGCAGACCCGGCGCCTCCCCTGGCACAACCTGGGGCCGCTCGCGAGCTGGTCAAGGGCAGGTGGGATCAGCGATGATGCGTCGGCAGGCACGGTCTTCCAGGCAGGTCACGGGGCGTAGAGAACTCCATGATCTTGGAAACCGTGCCTGCCCTGTTCGCCAGGAGCCGTCAACCGGCAGACCGAAGATTCCCTGGTCGACCGTCGTTTCTGCCGAGGGCTAACCGAGCGGCAGCTCGACACGTCGTCCGAGGCCGATCTCCTCCGCCTCATCGTTCGTGACCATCGCGAACACTCCGCTCGGGATGCCCGGAAGCCCAGCCGCGCCAGACGCCACGGCCAGGAGAACCTCCTCAGTGGCTCCGGTGATGAAGAAGACGTACACCCCGTCGTACTCCTCGCCATCGTCATACACCTCCGCCGCCTCCTGCTCAGCGAGGAAGTCCTCGACCTGGTCGATCCACGGGAAGGGATAGGAACCTTCCGGAGCGCTTGAGGCTTCCCCAAGGGGCACATGAATCTCGACGACAATGTCCATGAGGATCATTGTCGCTGGTCAAGGCCATGTAACAGACTTCGCTCTCGGAGCACCGCGAGACGCGACAAATCAGCGTGAACCGGACATCACCTGACTGTGCCGAAGCCTTGTCTCCAGGCAGGGGCATTGCGCGATTGGGATTGGTCCAGTTCGCCGGTCTCGTGAGTGACGTCTCGTCATGTCCGTTGTGCGGCAAGGAATCCCGGAGAGCGGAGCAGAGCAGGCACGGTGCTGGTGATCATGTGGTTGCCGAGACCCATGAGAACCGAGCGAGACTGTACCTACCCGAACATCATCGCCCATCCCTTCCGCACTGGAGTAAATGGGCTTCCCGACTGATCCCCTCACCCCAGGCAATGTTGCTGACCTGCGGCGTTTCCTGAGCCCGGTCGCCGATCCCCGCGATGCGCGAGGACTGCGGTATCCGGCCCTCGCGTTGCTGTGCGGAGCCGCCCCGGTGGTGCTGACCGGGGCTCGCTCGCTCATCGCGATCAGCGAGTGGATCACGGATGCCCCGCAGTATCTTCTGGGTGTCCTCGGCTTCGCTGCCGATCCACCTACCGGTCTGCGGCCGTGCCGCACGCCGCCACTGTGCGCCGCCTGCTGCAGCGTGTGGACGGTGACGCGCTGGGCGCCCGCCGCACCCGAGCCGGATTGACGTCGCCGACCAGGGGCTGGTCCTTCGAGGAACTGACCCGCGAGCAGGTCCCAGGGGGCTTGCGCGAAACCCTGCGCGGAAAAACTCCTCGGGGGTGGGGAGGCCCTTCACCCCCGTCCCTCCCCACCTCTCAAGTCCCACGAACACATGTGCCATAATCGAGCGCCGATCATGGCAGGAAACGACCGGGGGGCCGTGTGAACGCCGTCTTTCTGAACGCCCCCTATCTGGACACGGATGCGGATCAACTCTGCTTCTCGCTGGACCTGACGGAGCGTCCGGCGCTAGCGGAACGTGTGGTGTCGCTCGGCGGGCTGGACGTGCGACTGCGGCTGCTCGGGGCATCGCACCAGGTGTTCGCTGGTCCCGTGCGGGAGACGGTGGCCTGTCTGCAAGGCGCGGTGAGGGGTCTGCCCGAGACCTGCACCCGTCATCTGCCGGGCCGGGTCTACGACTTCGGCGCCACCACTCGCCGACTGGCTCCCGAGGACTTCAGTGCCGAGGTGACGCGGATCCTCGGCCAGGCCACCGACGCCGAGCACAGCCTGTGCGGGGTCTTCCCCGGTTCGCCGGAGGCGGTCACGGCGGTGGTCGTCGAGACGGTCGAGGGACCGCACGGGGCCGCGCTTGTCTGGCGCACCTGGCACACGTATCCGCAGAACGGCCAGATCGTATCGACGCTCAGCAGGCTGGAGGCCCGATGAACAGCGCCCGACTCGTCCGCGCAGCGGTGGCGGCCGCGCTGGCCGCGACCCTGCTCACCGCCTGCTCCAGCGACGGGGACAACGACGCGGTCCCGCGCGAGTGGATCAGGAAGACGTACACCGCGACCGGGGCGGACTGGCTCGACCCGGACAGCACCCCGAGCAAGGTCGCCCAGGCGATCCACACCAAGCGCGCGGCCCTGGACCGTGCGTCCGGCGACAGCGCGGAGTTCCTGCGCTATGGCGACGACATGGTCACTGTCTCGCCGTACCGGAGCGGCAGCCTGATCGAGATCGAGGACTACCGCAACGGCTACCGCCGCCACAAGCAGCACCTCACCTACTGGCCGGACCCGGACAGCGCGAGCTTTCGTGGCGGCGGCCCCGGCGAGGGCAAGTAACGCCCGGTGACCGGCTGGATCATCACCCGGCGTATCCCACGCTCCTCCCGTACAGCGCCTGATCACGCCCCGACCCCCTCCCCAAGAAAGGCAACGCAGTGACCGAGATCTTCGAGTCGACCGGCCAGGCCCTGCTCTACGGAGTCGTTGGCCTCGCCGTGATGGCCGTCGGCTTCATCGCGCTCGACCTTGTCACGCCGGGCAAGCTGTACCACGTGGTGTGGACCGACCGGAACCGCGGCGCGGCCGTCCTGCTGGGCAGCCAGTCCGTCGCTGTGGGCCTGGTCATCATGAAGGCCATCGAGGCGAGCGAGTCCGAGCAGGGCCTCGGCTACGGCCTGGTCAGCACCCTGCTGTACGGCCTGGCCGGGGTGCTGGTGATGACCGTCGTCGGCATCGTGATCGGCGTGTTCACGCCGGGCCAGATGGGCGCGGTCGTCCTCGACGACCAGGACAGCCGCCCGCATCCCGCCGCCTGGGTCCAGGCCGGCATGTACCTGGGCACCGGGTTCATGGTCGGCGCGGCGATCTCGTAACGGCGCCCCACGATGAGCGCCACCACCGGGCAGGGCCGCGACACCACCGCGGCGCCCTCCCGCCCCCCGGCCGTGCGGCACACCCGGGGAGCTCGCTTCCTGCTGCTCTTCGCCGTCTTCCTCTGCGCGGCCTGCGGCCTCGTGTATGAGCTGGCTCTGACCGCGCTGGGCAGCTACCTCATCGGCAACTCGGTGCTCCAGACCTCCGTGGTGATCTCCGTGATGGTGTGCGCCATGGGGCTCGGCTCCCTCGCCGCCAAACCCCTGTGCCGCCGCGCGGTGGGCGCTTTCGCGCTCGTGGAGGGCGTGCTGGCGCTGGTCGGCGGGCTGTCGGTGCTGGTGCTGTACGCGGCGTTCGCCTGGCTCCAGCTGTACACCCCGGCGATGATCGTTGTCGCGGTGGCCGTCGGCGTGCTGATCGGCGCCGAGATCCCGCTGCTGATGACCCTGCTCCAGCGGATCCGGCGCCAGGAGGCGGGCAGCGCGGTCGCCGACATGTTCGCCGTCGACTACATCGGAGCGCTCCTCGGCGGCCTGGGCTTCCCGCTGTGGCTCCTGCCGACGTTCGGCCAGCTCAAGGGCACGCTGGTGGTCGGCGCGGTCAACGCGGTGGCCGGTGTCATCGTGGTGGTGTTCATCTTCCGCCGGGAGATCCGGCGCTGGGTGCGCAACGCCCTACTGGCCGGGGTCACGGCAGTACTGGCCGTGCTCGGTACGACGTACGCGTTCGCGGACGACCTGGAGGTGACCGCGCGTCAGCAGATGTACCGGGACCCGATCGTCCACGCGGAAACGACGTCGTACCAGGAGATCGTCGTCACCCGCTCCACCGCCTTCACCGGCGCACCGGACATCCGGCTCTTCCTCAACGGCGACCTCCAGTTCAGCTCCGTCGACGAGTACCGCTACCACGAGTCCCTCGTCCACCCCACCCTCGCGGGCCCCCGCGCCAACGTGCTGATCATGGGCGGCGGCGACGGGCTCGCCCTGCGCGAGGTGCTGCGCTACGACGACGTACAGCACGTCACCCTCGTGGAACTCGATCCGGCGATGACCCGCCTCGCACGCGGCTTCCAGCCTCTGCGCGACCTCAACGACAAGGCGCTGGACGATCCGAGGGTCAAAGTGGTCAACGCCGACGCCTTCAACTGGCTGCGCGGCGCCCGCCAGCACTACGACGCGGTCGTCATCGACTTCCCCGACCCGGACACAGCGGCCCTGGCCAAGCTGTACTCGGTGGAGTTCTACCACCTGCTCCGCCAGGTCCTGACGCCGCAGAGCAGGGTGATGGTGCAGAGCGGGTCGCCGTTCTTCGCGCCGAAGACATACTGGTCGATTGCGAAGACAATCGAGACGGCGGGTTACTCAACCGCTGAGTTCCAGGTCGACGTACCGAGTTTCGGCAACTGGGGCTTCGTCCTGGCCGTCCCGGGCGGCGGCACGTCCCCACCGCTGCGGCTGGCATCGAGCGCCCCGCAACTGCGCTACCTGGACGAGGCGGTCCTGAAGGCCGCCGCAGTGTTCCCCGTGGACCGCCGCCGCCAGGACGTACGACCGAGCACGCTGATGGACCCGGCCGTGCTGGAGTACGTACTGGACGAGTGGGAGAACTACTGAGCTTGTTCTTTATCTACCAAGATCTTCCGGGCTTGCCGATGGCCTTGAGGCTCTCGGGGCGTTTGACGGTTTTGCCGACGGGGCTTCACGGTCCTTCGACAGATGCTCGACCTTCAACCGGATCAACGTGCCCTCAGCCAGGGGAAGTTCACCGTCATGGTCGAGCCATGAGGAGCGGTGGGTGAGCCTGGGGTGGACCCGGTCCCATGCCTGCGTCTCGGCCTTGCCGTGGTTGGTGGTTGCGGTGACCGTGGTGATCGCGGGCTCCGGCCAGGTCTCCGGCTTGGCGAAGCGGAATTCCGGGCCGTGCTTGGGCGGCCGGCCGCCCTTCGGGTCGTTGACACGAGGCGGCTTCGGCAGTCGCATGACGCGGTCGGAGCGGACCCGGCCGACCAGCTCGACCGGCAGATCGCGCAGGACCCAGGCCAGGCGGGTGACGTCGTAGCCGGCATCGCTGACGATCACGATGTCCGGGTCCCCGGTCTGCCACTGACCCGCGGCGATGAGCCGTTCAACGACTCCCCGTAGCTGGGCGGCGGTGACCGCGGTGGCGTCGTCCACCGGTCCGAGCCGGACCGCGTCCAGGATCGCGGTCCAAGAGGTGGCACCCGGCTCCAGGACGGCGACGAAGGAGTAGGGCCAGCCCGGGATGAACTGCGACGCCGTCTTGGCCCGGCCGTAGACGTGGCAGCACAGCCGCTCGGCCGAGCACGGCGCGTCCGAACGAAGCCATGGCGACACATCGACGGCAAGGACCAGACGCCCGCCGTCGAACCGCGGCAGCGACAGCTCGGCCAGCACCGTCCGCACCTGCTCGACATCGATCCGGCCGTGGTTCAGGCCTCCGTACATCGCTCCGTGCCCGCGTCTATGCTCGGGCAGCAGCGCCAGGTCCACCAGGGACTTCACCGCACCATCCGCACACCGCACCGCATCCGTCAGCTCGAACAACTCGTCGCGCCGAGCGGTCAGACACTCGTAGAACTCGCCCCGGAAGCGTGACGCTTCCGCGAACGCATCCCTCCGCACAACATCAGGCAGCAGACTCACCCTCACGGCCATCGTCTCGGTCACGTGCACCTTGGTCGGAGCACAGGATCAGACGAAGGCCGCCTCAGTGTCTGGCGAATGCCCAGGCGAGCGACCCAGTTCGAGGAACCGCTCGGATCTCATAGTGAGTCCGGAACTGACTCCCCGGAACCAGACGCGCAGGCGGACAATACTCCGCAACCCAACAGCTATCTAGCCCCCCTGGATAACTTCAGCTAGTGGGGCTAGACTGTCGAACTCCCCAGCTGCTGCAAGGAGTTGGCATGACTGACGGCCAGATTATGGAACCACCTCAGATCTTCGCCCGTCGAGCCGGCGACGGTTGGGTGCTACACATGGAGGGCGTGGAGCCGACCTATATACGACGCCTGGACGGTGCGATTGAGCGCGGACGCAACCTTATGGAGGCAGGTGAAGTGCCTGGAGTCGAACAGGGGATCGTACTCAAGATCGACCTCGGCGACGAACTCAATCAACGCGTCAAGGCATCAACGCAGGCCACCGTCGACGCGCACAAGGCCCAAATGGCGGCCGCAGTAGAGCTACGGCGCACAGCCGCAGCACTCAACGAGCACGGCCTGACCGGCAGGGACATCGCGCACGTCTTGGGAGTCTCACCCCAGCGCGTCTCGCAGTTGCTCAACGACCAGCAGGCCCGAGGTTGAAAGACAAGCTGAGAAGCTGTGCCAGGACCGGTGTTCTGTGACGCACTGAGATGGGTGGACCGGTCGATGGAGCTGAGCGGCTCGCCGGAAGGAGCCAGAGGCAGCCACCTCCCGATCCTGGTCGCGGACACCATCAACGAGGTGAGCGCCTAGTCAAAGTGGATCGGCGATCCGGTCCGCAGCTTCCACACCGTGACCAGCGGGTGGCGAGCCAGGTCGACACAAGTCGGCTAATTGTCACTCTCGTGAGAAACGTGCGTTCTATTTACTGTTGCAGCGCAACGCACCACCCACCACGAACCAGGAGGGTTGGGTGTGCCGGTGAGTTTCGGCTCTGGTCCAACTTCTGTGGAGCCCTCACGCTCTTAACCTGCCGGGACTGGATGGCCCTTCGTCACTCGCTGACAGACCCGTTTGGGATCCTGCCCGCATGGACTTCGACCTTGCCCCACCAAACGGCGTTGGCTCGTTGCGGATTGGTATGACTCGACGTGCTGCCAACATCGCTTTGGACTCGCTCCGCGATCTTTCTGCGATCTCGGAGTCCGACCGGCCGGGACAGCACGTGTTCCGTCCCAGCGGGCTGATGATCAGCATCCACTGCATGCGCGACATGCTCGTAGCTATCGAGCTGGGAAGACCCTCGCCACAAGCGGATCGAGTGTTGTTCCAAGGCGTGGACGTGTTCGCGCTTCCGGCCCGCGAGGTTGTCCGGCGCGTCGGTGAGCTCACCTCGATCGAGGAAGATCCTGACGATGATGCTTCCTTCATCGCCGCGGACTTGCTGCTGAGCTTTTGGCGTCCGTTCGCAGCCGACGATGAGCCGGAAGAAGAACAGGGGCCATCGGCACCGGATTCACCCTCGCAGCCCTGGCGTTCGCCTTCCTCCCGTGGTGGGAGAAGCGCCATCCCGCACGTCCGCTCCTTCGCCCACATGGTCACCGAGTTGGAGGGCGAACAACTGTCGGAGTGGATCACATCCGTCCGCGCTGCCACCGACCTGCCCAGCCTCAGCCGGTTCGCCCAGCACCTCGAACGCGACCTCGACGCCGTCATCGCCGGCCTCACGCTGCCCTGGAACTCCGGCGTCGTGGAAGGCCGGGATCGGTCCAGCCGCGGACCGGGCCTTGGATGATCGACCAGACCAGGGCCCCCACCCCGCAGGTGACCGCCCCCATTCCGGCCCTGTCCAAGGGTCCGGGGCGGGGGTGGCGGGATTCCGGCACCCAGCGTCCGGTCGCCGCCAGGGCCCCGACGACCACGGGTACGTTGATCCAGAATCCGGCCCGCCAGCCGTAACGCTCCACCAGCAGGCCGCCGATGACCGGCCCGCCTAGGGCCCCGAGGCCCGCCACGCACGTCCACACCGCCACGGCCTTGCGGCGGGCGGCAAGATCGGGGAACACCACGGTGATCAGCGAGAGGGTGGAGGGCATCAGCAGCGCCGCACCGCAGCCCATCGCCAGCCGCGCCGCGACGACCTGGCCGGTGCCGGTGGCCAGCCCCCCGCCCACCGAGGCCGTCCCGCACAGGGCCAGGCCGAGGATGAAGGCGCGGCGTCGGCCGTGCGTATCGCTCCACACTCCGGCCGCAAGGACGCAGCAGGCCAGCGCGAGCGTATAGCCGTCGGCTATCCACAGCAGACCCTGCGGACCGGGCCCCAGATCCCACTGGAGGCTCGGCAGGGCCACGTTCATGACGGTGACGTCGAGACCGATCAGGAACAGTCCGGTACACAGCACTGTCAGGACCTTGCGAGGGTGTGTGGCGCGCGGCGGCGCTGTCATGGTGCGATGTGCTCCCACCACCAGGCGATGGTCGGGTAGGGGAGCGGCTCGTCGGTCAGGTGTGCGGGGGGCGTGCGGGTGCGACGGATGTCCGGGGTGGCTTCGGGGGCGAAGTAGCGCATGCAGGTGGTGGCGAAGGTGATGTCGCCGCTGATCACCCGCTCCACGCCGGTGAGGTACCTGCGCAGGTCCGGGCTGGCGGTGGGGAGGATCTGGTCGCGCAGGCGGAGGTAGCAGGCGAGCATGGTGTCGCGAATCCGGATGCCTTCACGCATGGCCTGTTCGACGGTCCAGTCGGGATGTTCGTGCTGGAGTGCTCCGAAGACGTTGTAGCTGATCTGCCCCAGGTCCTTCTCCTTGCACAGGGAGTAGCGGTCGTTGTCCAGAGCGGCGGTGAAGAGACCTGCTTCGGTTGCTGCTTTCACCAGGGGCGAGGACCATTCCTGAGCGGTGAGTTCGGTGCCTTCGACCGCGTCGAGGTAGCCGAGCGTGGCGTGGATGCCGACGGCGTCGAGGCGCAGGGCCAGGTAGTCGTCGACTGTGAGAGCGGTGCCGCCCTCGCGTAGGGCCCTTTCCCAGAGCATGGCGTTCAGCCAGCCGGCCTGGGTGGTGGTGAACCGTTCGTACTGGACATCGCTCATACATGCGCGCAGCCGCTCGAGGGCGTTGCGCAGCGCGTCGTCGAGGTGGGTTGTGCGGCCCTCCCAGGAGCGTGAGCAGAGCATGGTGCGAGCCCAGCGGTACACGGCGTGGAGGACGTCGGCCCTGGCGTCCGGGTCGGGCACGATGAAGTCATCGGTCATGAAGGCCCAGCTGCTGTAGTCGGCCAGTGCCTGGGCCAGGTCAGGGTTCGTGGTGGCGTGCGGGAAGATGTGGGTGATCGTGGCGGCCCCTCCCATCCCGTACAGCGCGGAAACGTTCGGATCGCCGCCGCCGAGGTCGAACTTCTGCGCCCAGGCGACGCTGTTGGCACTCAGGCGTTCCACATCGGTGCCCGTTTCCTCCTCGAGGGGGCAGTAGAAGGTCCAGAACCCCTCGGGCAGGTCGGCAGGGTGCATCTGTGAGTTCTCCCTTTTCGGTTGATGGAACGGCGTGCGGAACCGGTGTGGGCTTTGGGGACAGCGTTGCCCCAGAAGGGTCAGTGGTCGCGGAGGGTGATCAGGTCGGCGAGGGCCGCCAGTTCGGCGGCCGCCACCGGCTCCGGCCGCACTTGGTCCAGGAGGTGCAGGGCGTCGGCGGTGTGGCGGCGGGCGCGGCGTAGTGTGGCCTCCCGTGCGCCGGTCTGCTCGATCAGGGCCCTGGCCCGTGCGTAGTCCTCCTCGCCCATCGGCCCGTTGGCGCTGTAGAGAGCGCGCAAAGACCGGACCTGGGGGGTGTGGCCGGCCATAGCAGCTGCGACAGGGACGGTGACCTTGCGCGTACGCAGATCGGACAGGGCGGGCTTGCCCGTCAGCAGTTCCTCGCCCCAGATGCCCAGAACATCGTCGACGCACTGGTAGGCGATGCCCAGACGCCGTCCGAAACCGTGAAGGAGCTGGGCACGCCCTTCGGTGGCGCCGCCCGCGATCGCGCCGAGCTCGCAGGCGCAGGCCAACAGCGCGCCGGTCTTGCCGGCCGCGACCGCCGCAGCCTGGTCCTCACTGACGTCTGTACCGGATTCCATGAGGGTGTCGAGGTACTCGCCCTCGATCAGCGCCTGCACGGCGGCCAGCAGCACCGGCACCGTCCGGCCCGCGTCCGGCGCCTCCGCAAGGGTCTGAACGGCGGCGAAGAACAGAGCGTCGCCCGCGAGGATCGCCACCGGTACGCCTTTGGCCGCCCAGAGAGCGGGCCGGCCGCGGCGCAGCGGATCCTGGTCGATGACGTCGTCGTGGAGCAGGCTGGCGTTGTGCACCAGTTCCACCGCCACCGCCGCCGCCCGCGCAACGTATGGGTCGGCGCCCACCGCCCGGCACGCCAGCAGGGCAAGAGCCGGGCGCACACCCTTGCTGACAGGCGGCGCGTCCAGGACCGTGCCGTCGTCGGTCCACCAGCCGAAATGCAGCCCAGCGACATGCCGGATCCGAGGAGGCAGAGTGTGAACCCGGGACCGGATCAACGGACGCACCAAGGTCGCGGCCTGCGCGAGAATCGTCTCGCAGCCACGAGGTGAGTCAGCCACTCGCACCCCTTTCCGGGATAAGGCCATGGCCACGTCAGAATCAGGGCGCAGGCGGCCAGAGGGACAGGGAGTGACGACCAGCGCGCGACGCACACCCCCGGCCCACTCCACTTCCGTGCACGACGCACTGCGCCGCACGCGCCCGGCTATTACGGGCCGGCCAGCACACCGGTAAGGGCGCGGGTCCCCACAGAGAGTGAGCTCCGTGGCTGCGGGGGCACCGTCGAGTTCGACTTCCTTGGCCGCACGGTCCCGAACCCGGCCGATCGATCCGGTGCACCAGACGGCGGACAACCCACAGGTGTGCCAGGTGCTTGAGTCTCGGCCAGGTGCTCGACCCGCAGCTGGACCCATTCACCAACTGCGTCCCTATCGGGTGAGTACGGGCGAGTACTGCGTCGGCCCACCGACGGAGGGAGCGACCATACCGGCAATGGGTTCTTCCGACGGAAAGGGTCTCCGTGCGCCGTGCACTGATCGTTGTTGATGTGCAGAAGGACTTCTGCGAGGGCGGCAGCATTCCGGTGAAGGGCGGCGCGGGCAGGGCCGTGGCCATCGCCGACCTGGTGCGGCGCGCCGATGGCAGGTACGCGCACATCGTCGCCACCCGTGACCACCACATCGACCCGGGGGACCATTTCTCCGAGCACCCGGACTTCCAGAGCTCCTTCCCCGAGCACTGCGTCGTCGGCAGCGAGGGAGGCGAGTTCCATCCGGACTTCGCACCCGCCGTCACCTCCGGTGACGTGCACGAGGTCTTCTACAAGGGGGCGTACTCCGCCTCGAAGAGCGGCTTCGAGGGCTCGGCTCAGGACGGCACATCACTGGCCGACTGGCTGCGCGCCCGCCACATCAGCAAGCTCGACGTCGTCGGCATCGCTACCGACCACTGTGTGAAGGCCACCGCGCTCGACGGCGTACGAGCGGGCTTCGCCGTCCGGGTCCTGCTCGACTACACCGCCGGCGTTGCCGCCGATACCACCAGCACCGCGATCAGTGAGCTACGCCAAGCCGGTGTGGCGCTGAGCGGCAAGCCAGTCGTCCTCGCCTGAGAAGCCGTTGTCGTACCGAACTTGATGGGCTCGTTTCCGCAGTTCAGGCATGATGCCGGATCGGCGAGGAAGGCTCGGGCCGTCGGGTTGTCTCGTCGGTGGAGGTGTCGGGCGGCGTCGGTCGTGGGTTTGCTGGAGGAGCGGGAGCTGGCCGCGCGGGAACGCGTGGAGGGGCTGCGCGAGGAAGCGGACCGGGTGCTGGCTGAGCTCGCGGTGGCAGAGACGGACTGGCAGGAGTGGGTGATCGCCCGACAGCGGGTGGGTGAGGTCTTGTCCGTGCCGCGCGAGACCGCTGTGACCGGCCCGGCCCTGATCGAGGCACTGTCGGTGCCTGAGGCGGTCCCCGCCCCCGAAGCGCCTGCGGGGGCGCCCGCGCCGAGGGCCGTGCGGGCGCGTTCGGTCGTGCCGGTGTGGCGGCCAGCGTTGTCGGCGAACATGCTCGCGGTGGACTACCAGCGGATCCTGGCCGCGTTGGCGGAACGCCGCTCGGGCGGGGCGGGGTGATGACGTGCCAGGAGATCGCCGTCGTGCTCGGGCTAGAGGTGGGCCCGGCCAGCGTGGAGGGAGTGCGGTCGAAGATGAAGCGGCTCGCGGACCGCGGCTGGGCCTTGGAGCCGGCGCCGGGCCGGTTCACGCTCGCCGACGGGCCAGCCTGCGGCTCATGAGCATCGTCATCGACCACAGCACCATTTGCTCGTGGACGGCAGGCAGTGTCTCGTAGTCGCGCACCAAACGGCGCGAGCGGAACAACCACGCGAACGTCCGCTCCACGCACCAGCGCCTCGGCAGCACCACGAACCCCACGACATCGTCGCTGCGCTTGACGATCTGACGGTGAGCTGGAGCTTCTGCCTCGCCGAAGTGACCAGGCGGCCCGCGTAGCCGCCGTCAGCCCACACCAGGACGACCTTCTTGTAGCGGTTCCGCACGCGCTTCAGCAGGGGCACGGCCGCGTGGCGGTCCTGGGCACTCGCGGTGGTCACCATGACCGCAGGAGAAGGCCGAGGCAGTCCACCACGATGTGCCGCTTGCGCCCCGGCACCTTCTTGCCTGCGTCGTACCCCCGTGAAGAGGCCGGCACGGTCGCCGCAGCCCGCACCGACTGCGAGTCGACGATGGCGGCGGTCGGTTCCGGGTCGCGGCCGGCGTGCTCGCGGACCAGGCCCCGGAGCCGGTCGTGCAGCTCGGCCAGCAGGCCCTTCGCACCCCATCGTCGCGCGAAAGCGTAGACGCGGTTCCACCCGGGGAAGTCGCTCGGCATCGCTCGCCACGTGATGCCGCCCGCGACGAGGTAGCGCACAGCGTCCAGCATCTGCCGATGGCAGGAGCCCTCCGGCTGCCCGCCTCGGCCCTCCAGCCAGGGCGGGACCGGCATCGCGTCCCGCACGACCGCCCACTCCGCGTCACTCATGTCCGAGGGGTACTGCGGCTCCCGATCCGGATGGTCGCCCGCATTCCCGAACCGGTGAGCGAGGCAATCACACGACCGTGCACCCGAGTTGGACTGCGCCGGCTCAGGAACCGCAAGACTGCGACACAAGGGTCTCCTGATCAGCCGTTGGGAATTCGACAATCCCGAGCTGGTCAGGAGTCCCCGCCCTCGTGCCTGGGTTGCGGCAAGATCACCCGTTGGTAGTCCCGACTTTTGCCTGTCCGCTCACGCGTTGAGGATGTGTCCGGTCGTCGCGTCCACGTGAGCGGGGATCTCGTCGTGGCGGTCGCCCACGGTCGGCGTCCCGGTCGGCTCGAACATGAGGATCGCCGCTCCGGACGGCGCGTACGGCTTGTGCTCCGTACCTGCGGGGACGGTGAAGACCGCCCCCTGCCGCAGCAGGACCGTGCGCTCATCCTCGGGCTCGCGCAAGGAGATGTGCAGCTCCCCGTCGAGCACCAAGAAGAACTCGTCCGTGTCGTCGTGGACGTGCCAGATGTGTTCGCCCTCGACCTTGGCGACCCGGACGTCGTAGTCGTTGACGCGCGTGACGATGCGCGGACTCCATAGTGCATCGAAGGAGTCCAGGGCCTGGCGAAGAGAGATCGGCTGGTTGCTCATGGCCTCATCCTCGGCAGCTTCGCATGGGCAGCGTGAGTGCTAGGAATTGCACATGGCGAAAGAATCCTCGCACCAAGCTCACGCGGCAGGCGTACATCGGGTGGTCGTGATCGTGGACGAGAACTCGAACCCGTTCGAGCTCGGCTGCGCGACGGAAATCTTCGGCCTGCGCAGGCCGGAGATCGGCCGCGATCTCTACGACTTTCGGCTCTGCTCCCCCGAGCCCTCCACCCCGATGCGAGACGGATTCTTCACCCTCACAGCAGTCGCCGGCTTGGAGGCAGCCGATACAGCAGACACCTTGATCGTCCCCAACCGCCCTGACGTCGAGGTGCCCCGCCGACCCGCCGTGCTCGACACCATCCGACGGGCACACGCGCGCGGCGCACGCATGATCGGCTTCTGCAGCGGCGCCTTCACCCTGGCCGAGGCCGGAGTCCTCGACGGGCGCCGGGCCACAGCCCACTGGCAGTGGGCTGATGCCTTCCGTGCCCGCTTCCCTGCCGTCCACCTCGAATCAGACGTGCTGTTCGTGGACGACGGTGACATCCTCACCGCCGCAGGAAGCGCGGCCGCACTCGACCTCGGCCTGCACGTGGTCCGCCGCGACCACGGCGCCGAGGTTGCCAACTCCGTAAGCCGACGGCTGGTCTTCGCGGCGCACCGCGACGGCGGGCAGCGTCAGTTTGTCGAGCGACCCCTGCCCGACCTCCCCGACGAATCCCTGGCACCCGTCTTGGCCTGGGCGCAGGAACGGCTCGACTCACCACTCACGATCTCAGACCTTGCGGCGCGGGCGGCGGTCAGCCCGGCTACACTGCACCGCCGCTTCCGGGCGCAGCTGGGAACGACCCCGTTGATGTGGCTCACGGGGGAACGGCTCGCCCTGGCCTGCCGACTGATCGAGCGAGGCGAATCACGCTTCGAGGTAGTCGCACGGCGGAGCGGTCTGGGCACCGCTACCAACCTGCGCACGCTGATGCGTCGCGAGACGGGCATCACTCCGTCGGCGTACAAGCGCCGGTTCGGACCCGGGGTGCACTGACGGCAAGGACGTCCATCCATGCCAGGGCCAGCTGAAAGATCGCACGACCGAGTCGGCATAGTCGAACTCGCGCTCAGCATGATCGGTATGACAACGGCTTCTCATAGGACTCCGTTAGGTCTGTCTCGAGCTTGGCGTCGTGTGTGTCCTGCTGGGTAGGGGCTGCTGGCAGGTGGTGCAGATGCCGGTCCAACACCTCGGGATGTTCTGGAGGGTGTCGAGGACCTGGTAGAGGGTGAGCCCGGTGCGGGCACTTTTGGGGCCAGGCGCTGTTCGGTGAGGAAGGCATGGGCGGCGGTCACGAGGGTGACGTGGTGGTGCCAGCCCGCCCAGGAACGGCCCTCGAAGTGGTCCAGGCCCAGGCCGTGCTTGAGTTCGCGGTAGTCGTGCTCGATACGCCAGCGGACCTTGGCCAGGCGGACCAGGTCGGCGATCGGGGTGTCGGCGGGCAGGTTGGACAGCCAGTAGTCGGTCGGCGCCTCGGCATCGGCGGGCCATTCGATCAGCAGCCAGCAGTCGGGCAGGATCCCGTCCCACCAGCCCTGTTCGGCTGAGGCTGCGGCCTTGATCGGACGCTCGACCGCCTTGCCCGCAGGCCGCACGCGCACCGCGGCGAAGCGGGAGCGTAACTCCCCTCGCGAGCCGTGTCGCCAGGTGACAGAGGTGAATGTCGTGGCGCCGAGGCCGGCGGCAAGGGCTGCCACCGAGGGTGCGGGATCCCGGTGGTAGCGGGGCTGGGGCCAGCAGCCGACGGGACCGTTGCGGGCCGGAGTGACGGGCACGGCGTCGAACTACCGCACGGCACCGCCAGCCCGCTTCAGCGGTGGCACCGTCGACTTGTCCCAAGTGGCCGACTTCAGCCACCCCCCTGCCATTTCTGACCTGCCCTGAGCTCGTTCCGTCCGGTCCAGCGGACTGATCAGGCGGCTTCTGGCATCACGTAGCCGTGGGTGACGTCACGGCGTTCGGATGGGTGGGTCCTGCGGCGGGTGAGCCGTCGGGTCATCAAGGTGATGGCGGCCCAGGTGATGAGGGATTCGCTCATTCCGGGGAGGCGTTCGTGGTCGCGGCAGTGGCGGCGGGCCCTCATGATCCACGACCGGGAGCGTTCCACTACCCACCTGCGTGGAAGGACGATGAAGCCATTGGCGTCGGGCGGGCGTTTCGCTGTCTCAGACGATGGAGATCTCGGGGTGAGTGAGCGCGAGGCGGAACAGAAGTTTTTTGGCGGGGATGCTGTCGTGGGCGTCGGCGGTGTACGGCGCGGACGAAGCGTCGCTCCGTCCCTTGCTTCCGTCCCGCTCCTGGCCCTTCATGAAAACAACCTCAAGGAGACTCCGGCGAGCGGCCGTTGTTGAAGATGACCCCGCGCTCGCCGACGCTCACCGGGACATTGACCCACCGGGCCTTGCCGTCGACGGACGAGGCGTACTGGCAGCGGTGACCGGTGTCTTGGCCGTAAGCGATACGTGGGTCTGCTGACCAGCCGGTACACCTTGCTTCTCAGCGAGGCCGGACAGCGTCAGCGGGTGGACGCCATGGCTGGCCGCACGCAGATGCGGCACCACATCGTCCCACGCCCACGATCCGAGTCGCGCACCTGCAATTAGCACAAAGTTCGCCATGGCCGCACGGTAGCGGAGCGGCCCGACGACCGCTCCGGAAATACTCTCGATACACGCTCTAGTTCACGTCGAGAGCGTCAGCACTTCTCCTTCCGCGCCTGCTGGATCAGCGGCTCGGCCTTGTCCAGCGTGAAGGTGACCTGCCAGGTCACGGCCGCCCGGTGCAGGGTGTCGGCGAACTCCTGGTAGCCGTGGTCCTGTTGAGCCGCGTCGGCGGCGCGGTTGGTCGCCGTGTTCAGGTACTGCTCGGCGGTCCGGTAGTAGGGGTCGGTCAGATCCGACGGCCGGGAGCGGGCGAGGTGGTCGGTCAGCTGCTGCAGGGAGGCGCAGGAGGACTTGGCAAACCCGCGCGCCGCCACCGTGGCCTTGGAGGGCGTCGAGCTGCAGGCCGACAGGGAGAGCGTGGACGTTAACAGCAGGGGCAGGGGCAGTGATAGACGAAGTATCAGCTGACGTCGACCAGTCATGGGTCAATCCTAGTTACCATGACGGCCCGACCGCCCGGAAATCCGGTGGGCCCGCCGCCATCGTCCGGCCCGGCCCGCATCTGGACCTTGTCCGCTCTGGCCTGCAACGCGGCCATCAACGACGGCACCGCCACCGCCCACCCTCGCCTCAACGCCCGCGCACCTCGGCGGGCTCATCACCCGCGACGGTAGAAGCCAGCCACACGATCACATACCAAAACCCCGCGAAGCACCCCAACGAGGCACCCTCACTGAGTATGTACCCACCCCAATCGGTCCAACTTCTTCGTCGCTAAACAGCGTTGGTCCAACTTCGGTGGCAAACCGTCCAACTCCGCTGTCACAGGTCGACACGACTTCGACCGAACCTCGACGCAGGGAACGGCTGCAAGCGCTGGGGAGCTTTCAGAAAGCGACGCCCGATCAGCTGTGGAAGCTGACCCGCCCGGGCATCCAGCACGACAAGCTCACGCGGGACAACCGCCTGGATCTGGAGGAACACCACCTGGTGAGGATCGAATCGGTCCAGGACGACCAGCGACAGGTATGGGTGCTCACCAAGCGACGACACAGCGAAGCGAAGACACTGCTGGAGCCGAAAGACATACGAGTCTCGGTGCTCCGCGAAGAGAAGTACGACCCGGTCACCGGGAAGCTGCTCGGCACCGGCTACGACGACCACGCCGCAGCGGTCACCTCCACGGCCGCCGAACTCCATCACGCTGGGATCGGCCACCGGCTCGGCTTCCAGACCGAGATCGGCCACCGGCTCGGCAACGGGTAGGTGCAGCGGGCGGACCTGGTGATACGGGCGCCGGCCTCGGGAGTGCCGGTCATGCTGCTGGAGATCGACCGCCGCCGCGAGGACACCCACGACCTGGTGCACAAGCTGCACCGGTACTGGCAGTGGGGCCGACTGCTGCCGCCGGACGCGGACAAGCACACCATGGACCTAGGGCCTGTGTGACGTCGTGATCAATCTTGCCGATCCGGGTCCGCCTGGATGGCTGATCCGGTAGGAAGACGATCGTGACGCGCAGGCAACTCACCGAAAAGCAGTGGAAGTTGATTGAGCCGTTCTTGCCGATAGGCGAGTACGGCCCGTACCCCGAGCGGCTGCGGGAGCAGTTCGAGGGGGTGATCTGGCGGTTCCGCACCAGCAGCCAGTGGCGGGAGATGCCCGGCGAGTTCGGCCCATGGGCGACGGTCTATGGCCGCTTCCGTGTCTGGAGGGACGCCGGCGTCTTCACCGCACTGCTGGAAGGCGTGATCGCCGAGGCCGCTTGTCAAGGGCAGACGGACTTGTCTTTGGTCAGCGTGGACTCCACGACCGCCCGCGCCCATCACGACGCCGCCGGGATGTGCATCGGCAAGGAGGTCTTGGACGCCCTTGAGGAAGCCGCCGCCGAGCAGGAGCGGACCCGGCAAAAGGGGGCGGCCCGCCGTTACAGACCGGACAGGACGGAAGCGACGACCCCGGCCGGGAAGAGCGGCGGCGCATCAGGCGACGACGCAAGTTGCGTCTGAAGGAAGCCCTGCTCGGCAGGTCCCGAGGGGGGTTGACGAGCAAGGTTCATCTCGCCGCGGACCGCCGGTGCCGTCTGTTGTCGTTCGTCCTGACCGCGGGACAGGCAGCCGACAGCCCGCAGTTCGTCCCCGTGCTGCAGAAGGTGCTGGTCCGCCTGCCGGTCGGCCGTCCCCTAACTCGGCCTGGAGCTGTCGCTGCGGACAAGGCCTACTCGTCCCGCGCCAACCGCTCTTACCTGCGCAAACGCAATATCAAAGCAGTCATCCCGGAGAAGAAGGACCAGGCAGCCAACCGAAAGAAGAAGGGCAGCCGGGGCGGTCGGCCCACATGTCACGACGTCGATCTCTACAAGGAGCGGAACACCGTCGAGCGCCTGATCAACAAGCTGAAGGCCTGGCGGGGCATCGCGACTCGATACGACAAGACACCCGAGAGCTACCTCGCCGGCCTCCACCTCCGCGCCTCGATGATCTGGATCAATGACCTGCTGAAGGCAACCGCCTGATCACGACATCACGCAGGCCCTAGTCGGGGATTCCTGGCATGCCCCATCGGGCGGCTCTGTCGCTGACTTCGGCTTTCGGGCAGGTATGGCGCAAGGTCGTGAGTGCCGGGGGGCGGGCCGGGCGGCCGAAGAGGCGCTGCCTGCCGTGCACGTTCAGGCGGAGTGTTGCCAGGTCGTGCACGTTGTCGTGAATGAGGACGACGCGGGTGACGTGCTGGGGGTCGTGTTCGGTGGTCCGTCCGCCGACGCGGCGGAGGCGGACTCTGGCAGGACCGTCGGCTCCACCCGGGACGATGCGCGCCTCGACCAGGCGCCGTCGGTCCCACCCCCAGTACGCGATCTCCCCGAGCAGGTAGACGGCACCTGCGTAGAGGACCCATGTGGCGTCCGAGTCCGTCCACATCAGCAGGCCGAAGAAGCCGAGGCAGCCGGCCGTCACCCCGATGCGCCGGAGCCGCGGAACCATCTGCATGCTCTTGTCGTCCGCGTCCCACAGCAGATCCTCGCTGGCAGCCATTCCGCCATCATGTGCCCTGCCCGTCTTCGTGGAAAGCCCAGAATGTGCTTCAAGGACAGGTCGACTCAGGGGACTTCGACTCATACTGTGCTGCGTGTTGGTTCCGTGGGCTGCGCGGTGATCCGTCCAGCATCGGGGTCGATGCGGCGGATCGTGGAAGGCCGGCCGCAGCGAGCAGGAACCGGCGAACCAGCCGCTGCCAGGTGATCCTCTGCAATTGCCTCCCTGTTGAGTTTCTCGAAGGAGACTCCCCAGTTCTCCGCCCAGCAGCCGATTGATCACGACATCACACAGGTCCTAGCCCGCTCCCGGCCGGACGCGATCGAGCACATCGACCACGACAAGCGGCTGTGGCGCCGCATCTACCCGCCGACCGGCCGGGAGGGCCTGGCGCCGGTGGCGTTCGTGTTCGCGGACACCACGGACACGAAGGTCGCCAACACGGTCGCCGTGCTGGAGGAGGCCGGCCGACCCTACTGGGCACCACGCCGGTACGACACCTACCACCCGGGCATCACCGCCCTCGACTACGGCCAGGCCGTGCCCGTCCGCGTCACCACCCTGGAGCAACTCCAGGAGCACGGCGCGGACACGGCCGTGTGGCGGCGGCTGGGACGGACGGGCAACCAGACGCTGACCGTCGCTCTCGGCAACCCCGACGGCGACGACCTTTACCACCTCCAGGCCGCCCGCGCCCACGCGGAAGAGAAACAGCGCCGGGCTGCTGAGCGGGAGGCACGGGGGCCGGTCTGCCAGGAGTGCGGCCAGAAGTTCACCGATCAGCGCTGGGAGGAGAGCACCACACGGGATCCCTGGAAGACCGGCAACCCGTACATGTGCCGCAACTGCTGGACCAACTACCTCGCAGGCAAGGAAGCCGCCGCCGAGGCCGCCCGCCTCCAGGCCGCCGCACCGCCGGAGCCGGAAGACGACCACGACCAGGAGCCGGGCAAGCTCCGCGGCCTGTTCCGCCGACGAACCTGACCGGCATGGGCCAGCGCCCGGATCAGCCCGCCCGCCGGGACGGCTTCCGAAGTCGCCGCGCCACCCGGCGGGATGAGGAAGGCCACGGCGCATTGCGCCCTGGTCACGGCGTACTCAGGTACTCCGATGTCATCAACCGGAAGGCAGGGATCAGCAGGCAGCAGGAGAAGGAATCGGCGCGGGCAAACTTTGACGGCTACCCGGGAGCCCTGTGGTACGCGATGTCCCGTCTCCACGCAGCCCACCCCGAGCCGGTCGGCCGCAGCGTGCCGTTCGAGCGGCCGTCGGCGCTGCTGTCGTTCACGGAGCCGGACGACATTGTCCTCGCGGCGCGGGTGGGACTGTCCGGGACAGAGACGATGGGCCACCTTCACGACCTGATCGCTACGGTGACGCGCGGCCTCTCCGGGGGCAGTCGGATCGGCGAGTCCGCTCTCGTGCCCGACCTCGTGCTGGAGGTCATGGTCGGCAGGCGGCAGGAACTGGCGCTGCACACCGGCCATATCGCAGGCATCACCAAGCTCCTGCGGGAGTCCATCGGCACCCTCGGCATCAGCACTCTCGGCGCCCGCACACCCGTGGCCGGCCAGTGTTTCCACTGCGAGGGGACCGGGCATGCCCGCCCGCTGTGGGAGCGGTCGCGGACAGTCGACATCGACGTCTCGTAGTTCCCGTCAGCGCGCTCGCGGTGGTGCTGGGCGATCCCGCCCAGCACCACCGTCCAGGGCGCGGCGGCGGACCAGGCCAGCGCGGTAGTCGCCGGGCAGTCCGGTCAGGGTCGGACGCGCCCGCCGCTCGGGCCGCCCTGTTGTCCGGACAGGGCCGGGATGTTGGTGTTCCCGCGTACGCTCGGATCACAACCCCGCCGTCAGTCGCGGAGGAGAGGACTTCCCGGCACCAGTGCTTCCCGGATGCACGCGTGTCGAACGACAGGTCACAGCGCGCGGCGCGAATGCGGATGAACTCGAAGCCCTCGGCTTGCCCAGGTACGCCATGTCTCCAGTCGTGGTCTACCAGGCCATTCAGTAGGACCAAGACGGCAACATCCTGGCGGCCACGACCACCGTCGTCCCGTCCCAGCATCCGAGTCCCGAGGGCTGGGATTCGGACCTGGGCGACCGATAGCACCTCCGTATCCAGGACGTGCCACGCGCAGGCGTCCCTCAACGTGTGGTCACGGGTTCAGGCGGCCAGGGCGTCCCGCAACTCGCGTACGGCGCGCTCGTGGTGGTGCTGAGCGGGGATCGCCTCGTACAGGTTCAGGGCGCGGCGGCGGACCAGGCCGGTGACTGTACGGCGGCACGCCTGCTCGGTGTCGCCGTCGTGGTGGGAACACGCCGCCGCGTCGATGTTCAGCAGGGTGCGGGTCATGGTGCTGGTCGGCGCGGACAGCTCCAGGGCGCGCTTCCGGCTGACGTGGGCGAGGCGGGTGTCCCCGTGTCCGACCGCTCGCCCTCGGGGAGCCGGTCCATGAGGGCGTCTGAAGCGTGTGCCCCACCCTGCGCCTCAGTCACGGCCCGCAGCGGCGGTTGGCCCGGGGGCGTATCTTCCTGCTGCGCTTTGGACTGAGCGGCGTGGGCGCCGTAGTCGCGTCCTTGAGTCGGCTTCGACACCCGCCTTGGCTGACTGACCGATCTCTTGGAGGCGGTCAGGGGGAGCGGGTTTGTATGTCGTCGGCTGGGCGTCTCGCGTCGTCCGCGGTTGTCGGGCGGGGGAACAGGTGGTCCTCGAAGGCGTCCATGGCGCAGAGGAATGCCAGCATCCGGGCGGGCAAGAGCAGGGCGAGCAGGATCACAGGGCCTCCCGGAGGTGGTCGGGCCTGTGGAGCCGATGGTGTCGCTTCTCAGGAGGGGGCCGAACGGCGTAGTGCACATGTCATGCACCCTGGCGCAGCGTCGCCACCGGGTCCGGGCCGCCGTCAGTGCGGCGACGTCAGGCCGGGCACCTCGGCGGGGGAGGGTCAGGGCGTGCGCGGTGCCAGTGTGCGGGGTGGCGCCACAGCCCGGAGGCATCGCGGGCGACATCGACCCCGACTTTCAGCACCAGCTCCGGTTCCCCAGCATGACGTCCAGCGTCCCCCGGCTGCCCCACCCGGCGGAAACGACCAGCCTGTCCATGAATGACCGCGCCGCGCCGGGGCGAGTAGCCCGGCGACCGTGCTGCTCGCTTTCCGGGCGAGGGGGCTGGTGCGGCCGGCGTGACTATTGGTGCCGCTGCCGCGCTGCTGACAGCGGCGGCACCAGGGCTTACCCGCGGAAGGCGACGAGACGCGTCGGTGAGCGCGTTCGGCGAGCGGGTAGAAGCGGCCCTCGGCGTCGCGTGCCTCGGTGATCCCGTCGGTGTAGAGCAGGAGCTGATCGCCGGGGCAAGTCGGCACGGAACGGCTCCGGCGGTTCCGTACCATGTGCCGCCAAGCCGAGGGGGAGCGCGTAGGAGGAAGGCTCGTGCCAGGCGATCGTGTCGTCGGCGCGTACCAGCAGGGGCGCCGGGTGGCCGAAGCACCGCGTACGGCGCTCCCGACGCGGCGGCCGGCGACCGGCGAGAAGCAGGAGGGTCCCGCCCGGGTACGGGCGGGACCCTCGTCATTCAGAGCCTGCGGAAGGCGATCTGGTCAGGCCCAGGGGTTCACCGCCGTGAAGGAACTGTCGGCGCGGAAGGTGTCCGTGGCCTGGTACGGGTCCACGCGCAGCGCGTAGTTGTAGTGCCGGATGTAGCGGCCGGGGTAGTTGTACGACTCCAGGCGGACGGAGCCGGAGTTCGTACCCGGTCGGGCGCAGTACGTGGCGTCCTTCTTGAAGATGTCCGTTCCGTTGCTCGCGTCGAACCGGACCCGGAAGTCCCAGTGGCGCAGGTAGCGGCCGGAGGAGTCGCGGAAGGAGTAGCAGTTCGCGTCGGCCAGGCCCGGGACGATCGTCCAGGTGGCGCTCTGCTTGACGGCGGTGGTGCTGGAGGCGGTCACCGGGTCGGCGTAGGCGAGGCTGTCGGAGCGGACGACGCCGTAGCGGCCGGTGAAGTTGACGGACTGGAGCGAACGGGTCGTGTTGGTCGGCAGGGTGGCGCCGCCGGACACCGTTTCCTTGAGCACGGTCAGGTGGCGGACGGTGCCGCTCAGGCCGGGCAGTTCGGTGGGCGCGGACCAGGTGGCGAAGTTGTCGTAGCTGTCGCTGTACCAGTACTTGGTGTCGCGGTAAGCGTCGTAGTAGATCCGCCAGCCGCCGTTGTCGAGCTGGACGAGCGCGGGGCCCTCCACGAAGTCGCCGAAGCCCGTCCAGTTGCCGGTCTTCTGGAAGGTGTACGGACCCGTGAGGTTGGAGGCGGTGGCGTACTCGATGTACTTCGTCGTCTCGTTCTTGGTGAACGCGTGGTAGGTGGAGCCGATCTTGACGATGAAGGTGTCGATGTAGTTGGGGCTGATGCCGCTCAGCGCGGTGGGGGTGCTCCAGGCCGTGAGCGCGGAGTTTGTGGCGGTGAGCTTGTACGGCTTGAAGGTGAACTCGCCACCAGCGGTCGTGGACGCCGACAGGATGATGTTGACGCTGCCGTCGGTGTCGACGAACCACTCCGGCGCCCAGGCGCGGGCCAGGCCGCTGATCGGGACCGTGTAGTCGTACAGGAAGGTCCAGTTGAGGCGGTCGGTGGAGCGGGCGAAGCCGATGGTGGTGCTCAGCGCGGACCAGGTACGAGTGGTGTAGGTGAGGTAGTAGAAGCCGTCGGTGTGCTTGAAGATGCTGGGATCCCGGATCATCCCGGACGGCGGAACGTAGGCCGGGCCCTTTCGCAGGGTGAACGCGGTGGCGTCAGGCGAGTCGTACACGTACATGTTCGACTCGCTGTTGTTGGTGAACGCGGTCATCGTGTACCGCGTCGCCTGCCCGGCGGGCGGGGCCGCGGCTCCGGCCGTGCCGCCGAGGGCAGTGGTGAGGCCCAGCAGGGCGGCCACCGAGGTGAGGAGGGCGAGGACCGCCCTGAGGGTTCTGTCCAACGCTGCTTGTCCCATTTCTGCGTGAAGTGCCCAGAGGTTTCGGGCATGTTCGAAATATCGGATATTGTGCGCAACTTCGAGGCAGTTCCGTCCGGTGCCCCGTAGGGGAAGAGGGGGCACCGGACGGAACTACGCCGCCCGGGAGGTGGGTACCGCTCAGGAGGTGAGCAGCGAGAGGTCCACCGTGTTGGCGATGGCCTGCATGCCGGCGCTGTTGGGGTGCAGATGGTCGCCGCTGTCGTAGGCGGGGAGCAGCTGCGCCGGGTTGGCCGGGTCCCGGAGCGCCGCGTCGAAGTCGATCACCGCGTCGAAGGCGCCGCTGGTGCGGATCCAGTCGTTGACCTGGGCGCGGATGGCGGCCTTGGCGGCGGTCTGCGTGGAGTTCGGCAGGATGGTCCCGCCGATGATCCGGACACCGGCCTGGTGCGCCTGGTCGATCATGGTCTGGTAGCCGGCGATGATCTGGGCGGCGGTGACGCTGCTGTTGTTGATGTCGTTGATGCCCTCCAGCACGATGGCGTTCTTCACGCCCGGCTGGGTCAGGACGTCATGGGAGAACCGAGTCATGGCCGCGATACCCTGCTGCGCGCTCGGACTGTTGGTGACCACGCGGTTGCCGCCGATGCCCGCGTTGACCACGCCGAGGCGCTGGCCGCCGGACTCGGCCTGCAGCCGCCGGGCGAGGTAGTCGGGCCAGCGCCGGTTGGCGTTGTCGGTGGCGCTGGAGCCGTCGGTGATGGAGTCGCCGATGGCCACGACGGTTCCCTTGGCCGTGGGTGACACCACGTCGAGTCCCGCGACGTAGAACCAGCGGGCCGTGGTGGTGGTGAAGCTCGCCGCGGCCTCCTCGGCCGCGCGGTTGCCGGTGCCCGCAGCGGATAGGTACGACGTCTGGTGGGCGTCGTAGTGGTAGGTGGAGGCACCGGTGGTGCCCGGGAGATAGACGCTCACCAGCAGGTTCTGCTCCGCGACGACCGGCATCGCGATGACGTCGCTGGTCAGTTCCTGCCAGGCGGGGATGGTCGGCGTGGCCGAACGGCCGAAGGTCACGGTTCGCGTGGTGCCGGCGACCGCGGCGGCGCCGCTGGACTGGACCGCCACCGTGACGGCACCGACCGAGAGGGCGGTCGTGCTGCGCAGGTTGGACAGCCGGATGCGCAGCCCCGCGCCGGAGGTGTTGTTGTGGACGACCATCCGGATGGTCTGCGCGTTGAAGCTCTGGCCGCCGCTGACCATGGCCGGGCCCCAGGTCGCCGAGCGCGGGCGCTCGGTCAGGCTCCACTGCTGGTTGGTCGTGTTCTTGCAGGTCCACTGGATGAGCGCGCGGTCCTCCGCGGTGGAGTTGCTGGAGACGTCCAGGCACAGGCCGCTGCGGGCGGAGACGATCGCCGAACCGCTGAAGGTCCAGCTCTGGTTGCTGGCGCCGGTGCAGGCCCCCTGGACGATCGCGGTTCCCGCGGTTGTGGAGCCGCTCTTGACTTCCATGCACTTGCCGCTGTTGATGTTGACCAGCGAGAAGGTGCCGTCGCCGTGGTCGACCGCCTCCCACAACTGGCCGGGGCCCCCGGAGGCGGTCTTCTGCACGACCGTCGCGCCGTTGCCCAGGGAGTCCGACAGCACGGCGGCGTTCTTGCCGCTGTGCGCCGCTGTCAGCGCGTAGACGTGGCCGCCCTGCGGCGCGCCCGCGGCCGAGGCGTCTGCCGCCGGGACGAGCGCGAGTCCGACAGCGGCCAGGCAGGTGGCGGATGCCGTGGCCGTGAGTCTGGCAGAGAGTCTTCGGACGGTGTGCATGCGGCCCTTCTTCCTGGGTGGGGACGTGCGGCTCTTCCGCGTGGGGACGTGCGCGTCTTCTTCGTGGAGACGTGCGGGTCGAGGGGGCTGAGGCGCTCAGGAGGTGACGCTCCGCAGCGTCAACTGCTGGTCGAGCCGGCTTCCGCAGGTCTACTGGACCAGCGCGGCCCCGTCGGCGGAGGCCGAGTCGGGGCCCCGGAGTCGGCGAGGTGGACGGTGGCGCCGGTCATGTCGCCGAGTGCGGGGAAGCCGTGTGCGCGGACGGCGTGGGAGCGGCGTTGATGTACGGCAGGAGTGGGGGGGTGGGTGAAACCCGTGAAGTACAGCCGGACGTTGATGGTGACGTGCTCAGAGAAATGATGGAATCAGGCACGCGTTCTGGGGGGGCGCGAGGTGCCCAGGCGCCTCGCGCCCGCAGGGGACCGCCACCGCTGCCCCTCGCAACAGGCCGAGGAGGAGCGAGACGCCGGCCGAGTCGGACGCCCCCGCTTGTAGAACGGACGAAGCGGTCCGCATAGATCACGGGGTGCGCAGGGAGGTCAGGTCGTGGGGACGAGGCGCCACTGCTGGCAGTTGTTGTTCAGCCAGGTCCACAGCCGTACGTCGGTCCCGTCGGCGGTGCCGCAGTTGGCCACGTCGGCGACCTTGCCGCTGTTCTCGTTCACGATCCGCACGTAGTCGCCGGTGGCCGTGTGGACCAGTCGGAACTTCTGGCAGTTGTTGTTCAGCCAGGACCACTGCGCGATGTCCGTGCCGTCGGTCGTGGTGCAGTTCGCGGTGTCCGCGACCTTGCCGGTCGCGACGTTGACGAGCCGACTGGTGTCGTCGCCGAGGTCCTCGACGCGCCACTTCTGGTTGGCGCCGCCGTGGCAGCTCCACTGGAAGATGGGGGCGCCGTCCAAGGTGCTGCCGCCCTCGACGTCCAGGCACTTGCCGCTGTTGCGGTTCACCAGGGTGTACGCGGTCGGGGTCGTCGCCGTCTCGCCCGACGGGCCGGGCAGCGTGGTGCCGAGCGCGACCGGGGTGCCGAAGTTCGGCGTGCCGTCCGCGTTCCAGGTGAACTTCTGCGCCCGCGTCGTACGTTCGTTGCCGCAGCCGTCGCTCGCGGAGGTGTTGGCGTGGTAGACGATCCAGTTCTCGGTGCCGTCCGGCGAGGAGAAGAAGCCGTTGTGGCCGGGGCCGTAGACACTCGCCGCGTCGTTGCGCTGGAAGACCGGCGTGGACTTCTTCGTCCAGGAAGCGGGGTTCAGCGGGTTGGTACCAGTCAGTTCCAGCTGGCCCAGCTTGTAGTCCGGGGTCATGCAGTAGCTGGCGGAGAAGGTGAGGAAGGTGCGGCCGTCGTGGTACAGCGGCTCGGGTCCCTCGTTGACCGCGGCCCCCGAGGTCTCCCAGCTCGCGGTGGGGCTGGAGATGATGGTGAAGGTGCTGCTGGCCAGCGTGTACGGGTTGCTCATCGGCGCGATGACCAGGCTCTGCGGACTGCCGTTGATGTAGCCGCTGCCGACCAGGTACAGGCTGTTGTTCGTCTTCAGGACCGTGGCGTCGATGAGCCAGCCGCCGGAGCTGAGGTTGGAGCCGCTGAGCTGGTTCTTATAGGTGTACGGGCCCATGGGGTCGGTGCCCGCGCTTTCCAGGACGTGGGTGCGCTGGGAGTCGCAGCAGGCGACACCGCTCTGCGCCGCGGAGTAGTACAGGTACCAGTGGCCGTCGAAGAAGTGGATCTCGGGTGCCCAGATGTTGGTGTTGCGGGTGGGGGTGGTGTCGCTCCAGATCTGGACGCTGGCGGCGGTGGAGAGTCCGGCCAGGGTCGGTGACTTCCGCATGGTCAGCACACCCGTGAAGGATGTGGTGACCAGGTAGTAGTTGCCGTTGTAGTACTCGAGCCAGGGGTCGGCGCCCTTCTGCGACTTGACCGGGTTGGTGTACGGGCGGCCCTCGGCGGCGGTGGCCGGTGTCGTCGCCGACACCATGGCGATCAGTACGGCGAGCACACACAGGATCAGGGACCTGTGGCGTCTGGCGGAGGGCTGCTCTGACATCTGGGGCATGCGGGACCGTCCCTGTCCGTAATTACGAACGTAGTTCGTAAATTCGATCAGAAGATAAGCGGGGGCCGTGGTTCCGTCAACGCTTTCGTCGCACGCGCTTTACCTGCGAACGCGTCCCGCGTAACAGGCCGCGACGGAGCCGCCCACCGGCCGGCTCTCACGGCAGCCTGACAAAACGGCCCGGCGCGTTCTTCAAGCCCCAGTTGCAAGACGGGAGTTGAAGGGGTGCGTGCAAGAGGCGTTCATCGACGCCGAGGACATGGCGGAACCGGCGGTGGACGCCCTCACGGAGGACGGCCACGCCGGACGGTGCTACGAACTCAGCGGCCCCAGGCTGATGACCTTCGGCGACGCGGTGTTGGATCCCGGGCCGCCGACCGCGACATCCGTTACGTGCCGCTGACCCCGGAGGCGTACGCCGACGATCCCGTCACGCCGGGCGGCGACGTGCGCCCTGGTCGCGTTGGAACAGCGGGGTGTTGACCTCGGAGACGTCAGGTTGCACGGTCAACGGCTGTTCGGTCGGGACCAGCCGGCTGAACGCTGCTACGTCGATCTGGGGCGGAACGCCTTCGGAGACATGGGACGTCTCCTGGACGACGGAGTGGCCTGGCTGGAAGTGCTGCGCCCTCACCGCAGCAAACCCATGGAGGCACTGATCATCGAGCCGACGCCTCGCGCTGAAGTTCCCGACTTGTATTGGCCGTAGCGGAGCGCGGTCGGGTTGGCCGCTCGTAGCGTTCCGTAGGACGCTGGGCTGGATGGCTCGTGAGGTTCCTGCCGCCCTTCGGGGCTGGCCCGCTCGGGGTGTGCCGCCGACGCACACAAGTGGTTCTACACCGCCTTCGACGCCTCGTTCATGTGGGTGAGGGATGCCCGAGCGCTGCCCACAGCGCTGTCCATCACGCCGGAGTACCTGCGTAACGCTGCGACCGAATCGGGCGAAGTCATCGACTACCGAGACTGGCAGGTCCCGTTGGGCCGTCGTATGCGTGCGTTGAAGATCTGGTCGGTGGTGCACGGCGCCGGACTGGAAGGCCTGCGCGAAAGCATCCGCGGCCACGTCGCTATGGCTAACTCCTTGGCCGGCCGGATTGAGAGCGAGTCGGGCTTCGCCCTGGCCACCCCGCCATCACTGGCACTCGTATGTCTGTACCTCGTCGACCGGGAAGGGCGCCCCGACGACGCCGCTACCAAGGCAGCAATGGAGGCGGTCAACGCCGAAGGGTATTCCTTCCTCACGCACACATCGGTCAACGGTCACTTCGCGATTCGCGTCGCCATCGGCGCGACGACGACGCTGCCCGACCACATCGACACCCTGTGGGACTTGCTTCGCAAAGCCGCTCGCCAGAGCGGTGGATGACTACTGACCTTGGCGGATTGGCTTCGGGTGCCGGGGTTGAGGGTCAGGCCGGTTTCGGTGGGGCAGCCGTCGATGAGTCCCGGGCGGCGCTGGATGTGGGCGAGGCCTTGACGGAGGGTGCGGGTGAGGTGGTCAGGGTCGGTGAATGCGGTGTTGGCCATCGGGTCTCTTCGTAACAGGGACCAAACCCCTTCCACCGGGTTCAAGTCGGGGCTGTAGGAGGGGAGCTGGACGATCGTGAGCCAATTGAAGCCGCCTAATTTCGGCCTGCGAACGTCTCTGCCCGCGAGTTTTGCGCGAGGTATTGACGCTGATCACCGGAACCCTATTATCCAGTTTGCTCGACACTTCGATCTTTGTTCGGCATAGCGAACAGGCAGGGCTGCACCACACCGCCTCCGGGCAGCCTCTGACGGGCCAACCGGAGCCGCTTGCTCAAGGATGACGAGGTCCTTATGCACAGACGTATTTTCAGCCGCAGACGCCCGTCCGCGGTGCTCGCCGCCGCGGTCGCGGCCCTGGCCGCGTTGGCGGCGCTGCTCGTCGCCAGCCCGGCTCAGGCGGCCACCACCAGCGACGTGCGCGGTGTTGATTCCGGCCGCTGTCTCGATGTGTCGGGCTTCAGCCAGACCGATGGCGCGAACATGCACATCTGGGACTGCCACGGCGGAATCAACCAGCAGTGGACGTTGACGGACAGCAACCAGCTGACCGTGTACGGCAACAAGTGCCTGGATGTCCGGGGCGGCGCTACCACGTCCGGGACCCCGGTGCAGATCTGGACGTGCAACGGCAGTGACAACCAGCAGTGGCGCGTGAACCCCGACGGCACGATCGTCGGCGTGCGGTCCGGGCTGTGCCTGGAGGTCGCGGGCTGGGGCAAGGCCAACGGCACGGGAGTGCAGATCTGGTCGTGCCACGGCGGCGCCAACCAGAAGTGGACCGGCCTGTCCGGGGAGAGCAACGCGTGTGCTCTTCCGTCGACCTACCGCTGGACCTCGACCGGCCCGCTGGCGGAGCCGAAGGCGGGGTGGGTCGCGCTCAAGGACTTCACCACCGTGAAGCACAACGGCAAGCACATCGTCTATGCCACGACGCACAACACCCTCGCCGGTAACGACGGGCGCTGGGGATTGACGGCCTTCAGCCCCTTCACGAACTGGTCCGACATGGCCACCGCCACCCAGAACACGATCCCCTTCGACGGCATCGCGCCGACGCTGTTCTACTTCGCCCCTAAGAACCTCTGGGTGCTCGCCTACAACGGGGGTTGGCCCTACAGCTTCTCCTACCGCACCTCTAGCGACCCCACCAACCCCAACGGCTGGGGCCCGCAGCAGGATCTCTTCACGACCACCCTCCCGGACGTTGTAGATCCCGACGGCACGAGCCGGAAGAGGGGCCCCCTCGACGTGACCCTCATCGGCGACGACACGAACATGTACATGTTCTTCGCCGACGACGAGGGCGGCATCTACCGCGCCAGCATGCCCATCGGCAACTTCCCGGGCACCTTCGGTTCGTTCACGAAGATCATGAGCGACACGGCGCTCAACCTGTTCGAGGCGCCGGAGGTCTACAAGGTCCAGGGCCAGAACCAGTACCTCATGATCGTCGAGGCTCAGAACTACACGGGGTATGGTCGCTACTTCCGCTCGTTCACGGCCACCAGCCTCGGCGGCACGTGGACACCGCAGCCGCAGGCCAACACCGTGACCAGCCCCTTCGCCGGCAGTGCCAACAGCGGCGCGACGGCCTGGACCAGGGACATCAGCCACGGCGATCTGGTTCGCACCAACCCCGACCAGACCAAGACCATTGACCCCTGCAATCTGCAGTTCCTCTACCAAGGGCGCGACCCCAGCACCGACGGCGGGGACTACGGCACCCTGCCGTACCGGCCGGGCCTGCTCACCCTGCAGCGCTGACCCGCCTGATCCACGGTGATCGCGATGTGGTGCGGTCCGCCGACGCGTGGACGATCTGTCTACGGCGTGGGCAACTCCACCTGCTGACCGATTACTCACCGCCTCGAGGAACCCCAGCCGCGCGTCGGCTGGGGTTCCTCTCGTTCGTGGACTCTCATCGTGGGTACGGACCGAAGCCCTGTGACGCCACCGAGGATCCTGGGATCCGCCTGCCGGCCGTGGTGTGCCGAGAAATCCGCCTAGACGGACCTGACCGCGGCGGTGCGCGGCCAAGAACCAGGCATCACCTTCTCCTACGCCGCACTGGACCTTGCCGACCAGTACGAGGCGGTCCGCAGCCACCGCGTCGACGTGGGCATCGTCCAGTACGTCGGCCCCGTCGACGTGCTCGTCTTCGAGCACGCCCTGACCATGCCCTGGGTCGTGGTCGTCCCCGCCCGCTCTCCTCTCGCCGACGCCGACCGGCTGAGTGAGGCCGATCCCGCTGCCCTCGACGCGTTTGGGCACGACATGGCCCTGGGCGACTTTGGCGGCATGTACTTCTTCGTCTGTCGCAACGGCCCCGACACCCCATACACCCACCGCTACGACTGCTGAGTGCCCGCTTTCGAAGTTCCGGTGCGTGATCTTTGGGCGGCTGCGGGCCGTCTTGAGGTGGGGATGTCGGCGCCGAATGCTGCTTCTGTCACTTGGCTGCGGAGCAGCCGTGTTCGCAACTCACTTGGTTGTGACCGCGCGGCCGTGACGGCTACGCCGTTTGACGGGATGCTGCCTGGCTTCGAGTGCTGGTCATCGTTGCCAAAAGCCAGTTGAGAGGGCGCCTTTGATGGGGAAGGGTCTGTGGTCATGGAGTTCTTCTGCTACCACCGTGACCGGCCCGGCTCCCTTGCGTTACGCGAGGAGTTGCTGGAGGAGCACTGGTCCTACATGGACGGGTACGTGAAGGAGCTGATCGCGCGCGGTCCGACCTTCGCCGATGATGGTGAAACACCCACCGGCAGCGTGCACATCGTCGACCTGCCCGATCCCGCCGCCGCCCGCGCGTTCGCCTTCGACGAGCCCAACTACCAGGCCGGCGCGTACCGGGACGTGCTGCTGCGCCGGTGGCGCAACGTGCTGGGGCGCACCATGTGGGATTTCCCCGGCGGCCGGACCGGTGGCAACCGGTACCTGGTGCTCGGCCTCGGCGAGGGCCCGGCCGCCGACCTTGCCCTGCCGCGCGACCGGGACGAGCTGGTCGCGTACGGGCCGCTGCTGTCCGACGACGGCGACACCTGGCTGGGTACGGCAGTGCTGCTCAGGGCTGCGGATCCGGACACGGCACGAGCCGTCCTGACTGCGGACCGGTACGCGGACATCGAGGTCCACGACTTCGAGTTCGGCGGGCGCCGATGAGCCACGAATGCGCCGGGTCGATGTCATCTGCGGTCCACATTGACCTGGGACAGGAGCGGTGAAGGTGGCGACGCTGCGGGAGGTTCCGCTGGTGGGCGGGCCGGTGGAGTTACGGGGCGCGCTGGACCTGGAGACCACACAGGCAGGGGTGATGCCGCGCCGGTTGCCCGCGTGGACCAAGGAGCAGTACCAGGACCCGTCGGTCTACGGAGTGACCGTGATGCCTTCGGGGGTGCGGCTGGTGTTCCGCACCGATGCGCGCGCATTGGAGCTGGAGGTACTCACCTCCACCGGCCAGCTCGACTCCGACCTCCACCCTCGCCCGACCGGGATGCTGGAGCTGCTGGTGGACGGCCACCTGGCCGGGCGTCAGCGGGCACCGGTGGGCAACGTGCTGCGGATGGCGGGCCCCGGGGCCGCTCAACGGCTCATCCCGGGCGAACCAGCAACCGTACGGTTCGCCGGGCTGCCGGTCGGCATGAAGGGCGTCGAGGTGTGGCTGCCACAGCAGACCCCAACGGAGCTGGTGGCACTGCGCGCTGACGGCGAGGTGCTGGCACCGCTGCCGGACGGGAGGCGCCACTGGGTGCACTACGGCAGTTCCATCAGCCACTGCATCGAGGCCGACGGCCCGACCGGGACCTGGCCAGTGGTGGCAGCTGCGCTCGGCGGGGTAGAGGTGATCAACCTCAGCCAGGCGGGCAACGCGCTGCTGGATCCCTATGTCGCCCGGACGATCCGCGATACGCCATCCGACCTGATCAGCCTCAAGGTGGGCATCAACATCGTGAGCCTGTCCGCCTTCCGGCTGCGGACGTTCGGCCCGGCGGTACACGGATTCCTGGACACGATCCGGGACGGGCACCCGGACACCCCGCTGCTGTTGATCTCTCCGGTGAGCTGTCCGGCCCTGGAGGAGGCCCCCGGCCCGACCGCGACCGGCCCGGACGGCAGGCTCGCTGCCCTGGGTGACCCGGCCGATGTGGCCGGCGGGGCATTGTCGCTGGCGGTGGTCCGTGCCGAGCTGGCCCGGATCGCTGCGGTACGACAGGCGTCCGATCCCCACCTCCACTATCTCGACGGACGCGAGCTGCTCGGCCCGGACGAGGCAGATGACCTGGCCGACGGCCTTCACCCCACCGCCGCCGCATACCGTCGAATGGGCAAGCGCTTTGCAGCCCACGCCTTCGCCACCGACGGTCCCTTCGCTGAGTGAGCTGGGCTCCACACCCAGCACCAGGTGTGGAGCTTCCACGCTCCTCCGGCCGGAGACGGGCGGTGGGGGATTCAGATATCGGCCCATCCGGTATTGGGCGTGCGTGCGGGTCATCGGTGAACGTCAGCTGCGCCCGGGCTGTTCTGCAGCCCAGGTGTAGCCCAGCTCGGCGAGGGCGGCCCGCTGTTTCGCATCCAGCCGGTCGCGCCTGGCCTTCTGGTTACTCAGAAACACACCCAGCCTGATCGCCGAACCGTCCGACAGCACCTCGATGTGCGCCCTTCCAACGGCGGTTCTGCCTTCCCGCTGGATGTACTGGGCGAGGGCTGCCAGGCCGCGGCGGAAGGCCTGCTGTGCCTTGTTCGGGCCCTTCGTCGCACGCGTGGCCGCAGGGGCCGGAGGCGGCATCTCAGCGGGCTTCACACCCAGCCTGGACAGCCGTTCCTGCTGTTCTTCCGACAGCTCCACCCAGAAATTCGCCTGCCGTTGGAGCCACCGCCCGAGGTCGTCGCCCTCGAAGGTCACACCGGGCTGGATTTCGGGCAGGGCGCTGTGGGGTTCGTCGGCGGCGAGGTCGGCGAGGACGCGGTAGTGGCGTTGCCAGTCGAGCGGCCAGGGGCAGTTCCAGTCCGGGTCGATCGCGGCCAGCTGCTTTGCGCGCTCCGCGGCCCGATCCGGGTTCTTCCCCAGGCCGCCCTTCCGCCGGAGGTTGGTCCTGGCGGGGTGCGAGGTGCTGTCGAGCAGAGGCAGGAGTTGGGCGACGTCGTTGCGGCTTCCGCCGGTCAGCGACACCGCGAGCGGGGTGCCCTGTCCGTCGACGATGAGGTGGTGTTTGCTGCCCGGGCGTGCTCGGTCGACCGGGCTGGGTCCGCTTTATTGGGCCCCGTCGGGCCGCGCGGACGTGCGAGGAGTCGATCAGCGCCCGGGACCAGGCCAGCTGGTCCTTCGACCGCAGCTTCTCCAGCAGCACGTGCAGCCGGTCCCAGACGCCGGCCTCGTTCCAGGCCGCCAGACGCCGTCAAGAGGTCATGCCCGAGCCGAAGCCCAGCTCCTGGGGCAGGTACTCCCACTGGATCCCGGTGTGCCGGACGAAGAGGATCCCGCACAGGGCCTGGCGGTCCGGCACCCGCGGTCGCCCCTCGACCAGGTTCGGCGCCGGCTCGGGGAGCAATGGCTCGATGAGTGACCAGAGTTCATTCGAGGCGATCCACGGTCGCGACTGGCGTTTCCCCGCGACAAGACCAACGAGCGGACAAGCCAACAGGTCATATGATCAACAGCTTTTGTTAGAGCCAGTAAACCTTCGAGTAGAACCCTCTGAGCCACTAATCGATATGAGATCCGGACTTACGGATGCTGCCTCTCCCGAATCCCGGTCAGCGTTCTGACCTGGCCTTTTCGGGGCGAGTGCTCCATGACTTCAGGCGTTCTGCACGCTCTTGCCGCGATAGTAGCGGACGGCATTAGGGTACTGCGTGCGCTCCTGGTACAGGAGTACGTGTCCCTTGAGCGCGCTGATCTGCCACGTATCGCCGAGGCTCCGAGCGAGGAGCCGGAACGCCGTGTCTGCGGACAACGGGCCCTCCGGGACTACCAGCGGAGCGGCTTCCAGGTGGTCGGATCCCAGCTTGTGCCTGAAACGGTAGGGGAGCCCCGCCTTGATGAAATCGGCGAAGTCCTTCGGAGGCCACGTTCGACGCGTTCCGTCGTCATGCAGGGCCCAGTCCAGATCGATCGGGTGGACCATGTTGAAATGCTGGGTGCTGAGTTCAGAATGGTCCCGTTCCCGGCCCCCGTCCCTGTTGTCGAACCCGTTGAAGTTCCAGGGGAGTTGGGCGCCGTGCTCCTCCATGAGATACCTGATGACGAGCCGCTCGGGGGCGACTGCCGACATGTCGTCCTCAATGTACATGGAAGTGAAGCACATCTCCTGCGGGAGAATCCCTCTTCGGCCCAGGATCTTCCGGCGGAGGGCGTCGAGCTGGTCCGGTAGGGCCCGCTCGGATTTGCCCACATAGACAAGTTCTGGTGACAGGTACGGCACCTTGCGGATCAACTGGAAGATTCCGGGGCGCGGGACGATCTTACGCAGTTCCTCCTCGGACAGCGGTAGAGGTGCCTGCTCGTCAAGAGCCCGCCAGAGCCGGGCGCCCAGCGCCGCATCGAAGCCGAGATGAAAGCTGACGCCGTCACCGGCAGTGGACTGTCTGGTCGGATTCGCTGCGCGGAGGGTCCGGGGAGACAGGGCGCTTGAGGACTCACCCCGCGCCTCGTCCTCCTCGGCTTCGGTCTCGGCGGTCTCCAGTTGGCGTTCCAGCGCGGCACACCGCAGTTCGGCTTCGTGGGCGCGGTGCTGGGCTTTCTTCAGTTCCGCTTTGTACCGAGCGAGTGACTCCCGCAGGACGTCCCGCTCGGTGCGCAAGACCTCGAAGGCGTCAGACCGTTGCTCGAGTTCGATGCGGTGGGCCAGGCGCTCGGCGGCCCCTGTGTTCTCCAGCTGCCGGAGCTGGAATTGCTGCTCGTCGAGCTGCTCTTGGGTACGGCGGATCACCTCCCGCAGGAGTCGGGCCTCCTGCTGGAAATGGCGGCTCTCCCGGTCGACCCCTGCCAGCTGGTCGCGTAGGTCCTGCAGGGCGCCACTTGCCGGACTCGTGGCACGCAGGGCGGTCCGGTGCAGTTTGCGCACCACGTCCTTGGCGGCCGGCGTCAACTCGGTACCGGTCTCCCGGTCTCCGTTCTCGAGGAGTTGTTCGACGAAGTCGGCGGGAGGTACCAACGCGCCGCTGAAGAACCGGGAGAGGGTGGATCGGTCCCACGAGACGCGCACCGCGTAGCGACTCAGGGACACTCCAAGTCGCTGGGCCAAATCGCGCAGGGCGATGGCCAGTTCATAACGCTCTGGTCCGACCTTGGCTTTGTCGATGTCCTTCTGAAAGACCATCGTGCGGGGCCCCCTCGGAACCAGCTCCCCTTGCGACATCCGCTCTCCTCCGTCGACCCCACGGTGCCGTTGCGTGAAGTCGCAACAGTGTGCGCGTGCCGAAACGCGCGTCTGCCGTCCATGATCGGTCACCTGCACTGGACCGACCAAGGGGCCCCATGACTACCACTGTCGCGCTGATCGTCCTCCTGCTTCTGCTGTTCACCCTGCTGCTGGGCGGGGCGCTGTTCTACGTAGTCCACACACACCCAAATCTCGCGGTTCCTCTCACGGTTGCTATGGCTGGCGTGACCCTGCTGGCCACCTGTGTCGTTGGCATCATCGCTCGCTGAGTTCGGCGGACCCGTCACTGTACTGACCTTTTCGGGTTGCCTTCGGGTGGTGACGTTGGGTGATCCCTGCGGTATTGCCGGTGCTATGCGGTACGCGGATGGTGGGGGCCTGACTGCTGAGCGGCGGGCTGCGCGTGAAGGGATCCGGCTGGAGGCCGGGCGGAAGTTCGCTCGAGGTGACAGGAATTCGGTCATCGCCAAAAACCTGTGGGTGAGCGAGCGTTCGGTGGAGCAATGGCGCCGCAACTGGCGTGAAGGCGGTATGGAGGGTCTGAAGTCGAAGGGACCCTCGAAAGTGCCGAAGCTGTCGGACGAGCGGTTCGCCGTGCTGGAAAAGGAGCTGGCCAAAGGTCCGGGTGCGCATGGCTGGGAAGATCAGCGGTGGACTCTGGAGCGTGTCAGAACGCTGATCGGCCGCCAGTTCGAGGTCAGGTGCTCGATCGCGGGAGTGTGGCGGCTCCTGCACCGCCACGGCTGGTCCTGGCCGAGCCCGGCCCGCTGTGCGCAGGAACGTGACGAGCACGCGGTCGAGCTCTGGAAGAAGGACGTGCGGCCGCAGGTGGAGGCACCGCGGCGGCGCTCGGGGCATGGATCGTCTTCGAGGACGAGGCCGGGTTCGCGATGAGGCCGCCACGCGCCCGCACCTGGGACCGGCGCGGACAGACTCCCGTGGTGAGAGTGCGGGGCCGGTCCCGGCGGCGGATCTCGGTCGCCGCGATGTGCTGCTACCGGCCCGGCGAGAGGTCCCGGCTGATCTACCGGCCCCGATTCCACTCCTTGCTGAAGGGTGCACGCAAGAGCTTCGCCTGGCAGGACTACCACGATCTCCTGGTCCGCGCGCACCTGCAGCTCGGCGCTCCGATCATCGTCGTCTGGACCATCTCAACACTCATCGCACCGCTGGCCTGCGTGACTACGCCGCAGGCCACGACTGGCTCACGATCGTCCAGCTCCCCTCCTACAGCCCGGACTTGAACCCGGTGGAAGGCGTCTGGTCCCTGTTACGGCAAGGCCCGATGGCCAACACCGCATTCACCGACCCTGACCACCTCACCCGCACCCTCCGCCGCGACCTCGCTCACATTCAGCGCCATCCGGAACTCATCGACGGCTGCCTCACCGAAACCGGCCTGACCCTCAACACCGACACCCGAAGCTAAACCGCCAAGGTCAGTAACTCGGTGATGTCCTCCTGCCGGTGGCGGTGCTCGGGCAGGGCGGGCGAACGCTGATGATGCGCATGGTCATGGGTTCCTCCGGCCGGCTGGTCGAGCGGGTGGGCGCTGCGAGTGCTCGGCCAGGGCCGAGCGCGAAGGTCGGGGCGCGTCGGCCCAGGAGTGGCCGAGTGCCACGGAGCCGGGTCCGGCCCTGGGCGAGGGCGGCGCCGGGCGGCCGGGAGCCCGTCACCTGGAGGCCTTAGGGGCCGGCTGAGCAGGTCATCAGCCGGCCGCCACGAGCAGGACCACGTCGAGCAGGGCGATGGCCACTGCGGCACGGAAGGGAGCACGGGCGCGGGCGAACAGCGTGACCGGGGGCAGGACCGTCACCAGTGCTAGACCGCCCACGCCCAGGTCGGGGGCGGTCCTGCGGGGCCGAGCACGGTGACCAGCGAGGCGGCGGGCAGCAGCACGGCGGCAAGGAGGCGTGAGCGCCGTTCGCCGATCCGCTGAGGGAGGCCGCGGACGCCGGTACGTTCGTCGTCGGCGAGGTCGGGCAGCGTGTTGAGCAGGTGCGCCCCGACACCGAGCGTGGCGCCGGCGCCGGTCATCCACAGCGGGGCCCAGCCCTGGGCGGGGTCGGCGAGGGTGACCACCGAGGGCAGCGTCCCGAACGCGCAGGCGTACGGCACTCAGGACCACACGGTCGCCTTGAGTCAGATGTTGTAGGCGTGACCCGCGCCGGTGGCGAGAGTGGTGTTGACCAGCGCGCTGCGCCAGTCGGCCAGCGCGGACAGCACGAGGCAGGCGAATGCCGCCACGACCAGGGCAGGCACCACCCGGCCGACCGGGAGGGCTCCGGTGGCCAACGGCTTGTCGGTGCGACCGACGGCACGGTCGCGCCGGGGGTCCAGCAGGCCGTTGCCCCAGCCGATCGTGAGCTGGCCGGTGACCACCGCCGCGGTGACGGCGAGGGCGTCGAGCGGGTGCAGGTCGGCGCGTAGCGCGAGCAGAGCCGCGACGGCGGTGACCGCCAGGGCGGGCCCGCCGTAGGCGGCGACGAGCAGCGCGGGCACGGACGGCGATCCCACATGCGTCGGGACCGCGCGGGCCGTCACGGGCATCGCAGCACCTCCACCGGACTGTGCTGCCCGCACTGGCCGGGGCCGCCATCGAGAGCGAGCTGAGCTTCGCGCCCTGGCCGTACGGTCCGGCCTTCGCGCGGAACCCATACCGAGCCGCACCGCGCGGACCAGCGGCCTGACGCCGACCATGTCCGCGACGCCACCGGGTTGACGGGCGTGCTGACGGCAGGTCCGAACAGACCACCCGCGGGGGAGCCGAACCGACCCCCCCGCACGCTGGAGGAGCCGGGTGCGGACCATCCAACGGGGCAGGGGCATCATGCCGACCCTACAGAGATCCGGGCGCCCTCACCGATGCTTCCCGTTGCACACGCGATCACCGGGGACATACAGGATCGCTGCCACGTCGTCCGCCCCCTCACACGAGGCACTCCGACATTCGGCGGACGCCCCGACGACAACCCGGGCCCGTTTCCGTCGCAAAGGACGACGCCGCAGAATGGGACCATGGACAGGGACGTCCTCACCGTCTCCGGCGTGCGGGACAGGCTCGGCAAGGCGCTCTTCCGCCGTGTCGCGGGGCCGGACGGCCCCGCGAACCGTGCCCGCATCCACGACACTCCGGGGCCGCGGTGGTTCGGTCCGGAGCGGCCCATCCGTGTCGTGCACGGGGACGCCTCCATGTTCATCGGCGGGCTGCGCGCCCTGCTGCTGCAATCCCTGCACCCGCTGGCCATGGCCGCGGTGGCCGCTCACTCCGGGTACCGCGGCGACCCCTGGGGGCGGTTGCAGCGCACCAGCACATTCCTCGCCGTGACGACCTTCGGAACCGCCGACGACGCCCGGAGCGCCGTCGAACGGGTCCGCGCGATCCATGAGCGGGTCAGGGGGAGAACAGCGCAAGGTGAGCCCTACCGGGCCGCCGACCCCCACCTGCTCGAATGGGTGCACGTCACCGAGACGGACAGTTTCCTGCGCGCCCATGAGCGCTTCGGGGCCCAGACCCTCGCCTCCAGCGACTACGACGCCTACGTGGCGGACACGGCGAAGGTGGCGACGGCCCTCGGGGTGCCGGACCCGCCCCGGACGCGGGCGCAGCTGGACTCGCGCCTGGCCGCGTACCGTCCGGAACTCCGTGCCACCCCGGAGAGCAGGGCGGCCGCGCGCTTCCTGCTGGTACACCCGCCGCTGCCGCTTGCCGCCCGGCCGGCCTACGCCCTGCTCGCCGCCAACGCGGTGACGTCCCTCCCGGACTGGGCGCGCGGGCTGTTGGGCCTTCCCCGTTTCCCGGGTCTGGAGGACGTCGCGATACCGCTCACCGGCCATGTCCTGACCCGGGCGATCAGGTGGAGCATGAGTCCCTCGCGCTAAATGTGCTGTCCGGGGCCGAGCACCGGCGGCGCTCCGGACTCAGGGCCCGAGGCGCGCGGCGATGCGGTGACCCGGCACCCGCGGGGGGCGCTACCTCGCCCGGGCCGTCACCTCGTCGGCGACGGGGATGCCGAGCCGGCCGGCCGCGGTGGTGAGGGCCGTACCCAACGGGAGCGCGACCCGGGTGACGGCGTGCCGGTCGCCCCGGGTGGCGTCCCGGTTGACGATCAGCACCGGCGTCCCGGCCTCGGCAGCCTGACGGACGAACCGCAGCCCGGACATCACCGTCAATGAGGAGCCCAGAACCAGCAGCGAGGCCGCCTGACGAACCAGGGAGCGGCAGTGCTCGACCCGCGACGGCGGAACGGCTTCGCCGAAGAACACCACGTCCGGTTTGAGGATGCCGCCGCAGTCCGCGCAGGGCACCACCCGGAAGTTCGCGACCTGCTCGTCGGTGAGGTCGGCGTCGCCGTCCGGGTTGATTCCGGCGGCCACCGGCTCGAAGCCGGCGTTGGCCTCCTCCAGCCGCCGGGCGAGTTCACGGCGCGGGCTGAACACGCCGCAGGACAGACAGACGACCCGCCCCAGGCTTCCGTGCAGTTCCACGACGCCCTCGCTGCCGGCGGCCTGGTGCAACCCGTCGACGTTCTGGGTGATCACTCCCGCGAGCAGACCGTGCCGCCCGAACGCGGCCACAGCCCGGTGCCCGGCGTTGGGGCGGGCGCGGCCGAAGGTGCGCCAGCCGAGGTGGCTGCGCGCCCAGTACCGGCGCCGGGCCTGGGCGCTTGCGGTGAAGTCCTGGTACGTCATCGGGGTGTGCCGGCTCAGGCTCCCGCCCTCGCCCCGGTAGTCGGGGATGCCCGACTCCGTGGAGATACCCGCCCCACTGAGCACCAGCACACCGCCGGAGCCCAGGGCACTGACAACCGGTCCGAGCTCCGTGGTGCCCGGCGGTAGGTCCTCCGCTGGGGACCAGCTCAAGGTGGGGCGCATGCGCATGCCGCCCAGGGTACGGAACCCGCTGCCATCAGCGTTTCGATGCCGAAGGTCTCGCCGACACGGATGTCGCCTCGCGCGATCCGCCGACGGGGGAGCGGTCCTCCGCGGCCCTGGTTGCGCCACCACACAGCTCGTCGGCGCCGGCCGACGGCCCCGTGGAGGCGGCGACGTCTGCCGTCGCCGCGCGAAGCGGACTTCCTGGCCGCTGCTGACTTCGGGGCGGACACCACGCATGCGACTGACTCCCGCATAGGGAGAACGGAGTGGGGCACCCGACTCCTCCCTGCCGACCAAGGGAGCCGTCGTGATCATTGCAGTTGTTGTCGGAGTGTGTGTGGTTCTGGCCGTGCTGGCCTTCCTCGTCCCGCGTCTGTCCCGCCACCCTGAACGCGGCACCCAGCGTTCGCTCGGCGCCGGTGCGAGGGCCGGCGGCAAGGCGCCCGGCGTCCTGGGCAGGCTCTTCAGCAAGCCGTTCCGGACGAGTTCCCGCGCCGTGAGCCGCAGCGGCTCGGCCGGCCGCCGCACCCGTGGCCGCATGTCCTTCTGACCCCGGTGAGGAGGCCCTGCCGATGGTGCCCGTCCGGTGCTGACGAGGTCGTCACGGCGGGCGCCCGGTCCCGTCCCGGACGGTCCGAGAGCGCGCACCCACGCCACGCATGCGAGCGATTGGGGGAGTTGAGCACCTGACCGGAGTTGAACAGGCCGACGGACTCCCGGACGGGCTGTGCTGACCGTCGACGCCAGCCGACGAGAGGGGCCGATCCTGTCGGGATCGGCCCCTCCCCGTATGGGGCGAGAACCATCCGTGTGACGGAAAGATGGTGCCTGCCGGTCAACCGGGGTCTGGCCTCCCACAGCCGGTGGCACGACCGACCGAGGCCGAGGTCGCCATGACCCGCGCCACCAGATTTGAACCTTCGACGTCTGGGTTATGAGTCAGCGAGCTACTGAGTTGTCCCTCGTCGGTAGTGCCTCTTCACGCATGGCTCCGTAGGCCAGGGGACGTCAGCCGCGGACGATGTTCTCCGCCTGGGGGCCCTTCTGCCCCTGGGTGACATCGAACGTGACCGTCTCACCCTCGACCAACTCGCGGTACCCGTTGCCGGAGATGTTGGAGTAATGGGCGAAGACGTCCGGTCCGCCGCCGTCCTGGGCGATGAAACCGAAGCCCTTCTCGGAGTTGAACCACTTCACGGTGCCGCTGGCCATACTGCGTCCTGCGGACGGGGAGTGGGCGGTGGTCAGCCCGCTGCTGCCAGTGCCGGGCTGGATGCGTGGCAGGGGCGGCCGGCCGGAGGCGTACTACCACCGCGCGATGTTGGACGCGATGCGCTATCTCGTCGACAACGGGATCAAGTGGCGGGCGATGCCTGCCGACTTCCCGCCGTGGGACCGGGTTTATGCGTTCTTCCGCCGCTGGCGCGACCACTGGCTGGTCAAGGAGTTCCACGACCGGTTGCGCGCAAGGATCCGGGAAGGGAGGACCCAAGCCGCCCTTCCTGACGGACATCGCGGGACCCTCACCCCGAGGGCACCGACAACCGGCTCGCGATGGACAACGGACAACATAAAACCCTGTCGATAAGAGGGCATCTGATCTATTGAGCCGAAACTCAAAGGGTTCTATTCGAGGATGAAGCGGACGTGCGGGCCGCCGAAGTAGCCGCGGACGATGTGTGGCTGGCGTTGGCGTCGGTGGAAGAACCGGCGGGCCTCGGCGGCGAGTTGGGCCTGGTCGCGGGCCCGGCTGTGCATCGGCAGGCTCCGTTTGAGGTCGGCGTTGACCAGCTCGTCGGGGTTCAGCTCCGGCGAGTACGACGGCAGGAAGTGCAGCTCGATGCGGTCCGGGTGGTCGGCGAGCCAGGTGCGGACCTTGCGGGATCGGTGGGCGGAGTGGCCGTCCACGACGAGGTGGACCTTGTGGTCGAAGTGGCCTGCGAGCCGGTCGAGGAAGCGGCACATGACGTCGGCGTCGAAGGTCTCGGTGAACACCATGAAGTGCATGCGGCCCTTCGTGCTGATCGCGGACATCGCGTTCACCGAGAACCGGTTGCCCGAGCGGCGCACGACGGGGGTGCACCCCTTGGCGCCCCAGGTGCGGCCGGTGACCTGGTCGGAGCGGATGCCGACCTGGTCGGCGAAGAGGACCTCGCCGCCCTCGGCCTTCGCCCGGATCGCCGGCCAGGTCTCCTCCCGCCAGACGCGCACCGCCTCCGGGTTCTGCTCGACGGCACGCTTGTCCGGGCGCTGGAACGACAGGCCCCAGCGGCGCAGGTACTTGCCCACGCCCTGCTCGGTCAGCTTCACCCGGTACAGCTTCGCGATCAGGTCCCCCACACCGGCGCGCGTCCACAGCTGCCCGGCCAGCCCCAGGTCACAGGGACGGTGGTCCAGCACGGCCTGCCGGACCGCCTGCTGCTCGACCGCGTCGAGAACCTGGTGTTCGCCGACCCGGCGTCCTCGCGGCTGGGCCACGAGCGCCTCGCGTCCGCCTGCCAGCCACTTCGCCCACCAGTTGTCCACGGCCTTGAGCGAGACCTGGAACACCGCCGCGACATCCTCGCGAGTCCGGCCTGCCACCAACGCGGCCACCGCCCGCAGCCGAAGGGCCTCCTGCGCCGACGGCGACAACTGCCGCGCGTCCCGCACCAGTTCACTCACGCAGGGATCAACGACCCAGAACACCTACCGTCTCGGATCAATAGGTAGTTGGTGTTCTGGGATGCTTTTGTGACTGGCTACGTCGGTGGTCGTTGCACGGTGCGTGAGTTCTCGCCGTCCGTATCGCAGTGATGTGTCCGATGCCCGCTGGGCTCTGATCGAGCCGGTCTTCGCCGCCTGGCGGGCGAGACGGACCGGTCCCGGCACGGCGGCCCGGGTGCACGACTTGCGGGAGATCGTCAACGCGATCCTGTACGTCAACCGCACCGGCATCCCGTGGGAGTACCTGCCCCACGACTTCCCGCCGTACAAGACCGTCTACGACTACTACGCGAAGTGGGAAGCGGACGGCACCACCCAGCAGGTGCATGACCTGTTACGTGACAAGACCCGACGAGCCCACGGCCGCAGTACCGAGCCGACCGCGGCCGTGATCGACGCGCAGAGCGTGAAGACCTCGACAAACGTGGCCGAGACCAGCCAGGGCATCGACGCCGGCAAGAAGATCAAAGGACGCAAACGGCACCTGCTCACGGACACGCTCGGTCTCGTGCTGGCCGTCGTCATCACCGCCGCGAACGTACAGGACACCACCGGCGGCAAGCTCCTGCTCAACGACGTGGCTGCGAACCACCCAAGCGTGTCCAAGGTCTGGGCCGACGGCGGATACCAGAACAGCGTCTTCAACCACGGCGCCCTCCTCGGCATCGACGTGGAGGTCGTGCAGCGACCTCGAGCGAAGGGGTTCGAGCCCCTGCCGAAACGGTGGGTGATCGAGCGGACCTTCGGCTGGCTGATGCAGCACCGCCGCCTGGCCCGGGACTACGAAGCCCTACCTCAGAGATCTCGAGCAATGATCCACTGGGCGATGGCTAACAGAATGTCCCGCGAACTGACGGGAGAATCCATCTGTTCCGCCGGTGGCAGCGGAACGGCACCTGACAGCGGATCCTCACCCAACTCCAGTCCCTGACCGATACGAAGGGTGCGATCACGTGGGATCTGAGCGGCGACTCCACAGTGTGCCGCGCCCATCAGCATGCGGCCGGGGCCCGCAAGCGAGGCGACCTGCAGAAAGAACCGCCGGGGGCATCTTCATCGAGCCCCATGATCACGGGCTGGGAAGATCACGCGGCGGGTCCACCACCAAGCTCCACCTGGCCGTCGAGCAGGGGCAAAAGCCCATGTCGATCGTGGTGACGGCGGGGCAGCGCGGCGACTCGCCGCAGTTCGAACCCGTGCTGGCGAAGGTCCACGTGCCCCGCATCGGACCGGGGCGCACACGCGTCCGCCCCGACTGAGTCCGGGCCGACAGGGCGTACGCCTCCCGCAAGAACCGCGCCTACCTGCGCCGCCGCGGGATCCGCTGCACCATCCCGGACAAGGCCGACCAGGCCCGCAACCGCCAGAAGCTCGGTTCACCGGCGGCGGGCCACCGCATTTCGCCCCGGCCGACTACCGCCAGCGCCATGCGGTCGAGTGTGGGATCAACCGGCTCAAGAGACACCGCGCCGTCGCCACGCGATACGACAAGCTCGCCGTCCGCTACGAGGCGACCGTGTTGATCGCAGCTCTCAACGAATGGCTTTGACCAGCGAGGGCCTTCCCGATTTCGTTCACCAGTCCCGACCTGCGGTCAGCTCCTCCGCATCCGCGTCCGTGAACCCATACGCCGACGCGACGAATCGAAACTCGTCGCAGATCGACTCCCGCGCAACCGTCTCGATCTCGCTGCCGGCTGCCACGAACTCCCTGTCCAGCAGGTTGAACTCCTCCGTCGCAGCCTCGGTGAGCACATACAAGGCATCCAGGCCCGACGGCTGCTCATCCTCAATGTGCTCACACAGCCGCAGCAGGATCAACTTCCCCTGATCGACCACATGATTAGGGAAGTACGAGTCGTCGTACATCTGCCGAAGGAACTCGTGTTCCGCTACCTGCTGGTTTGTGATCGGCATGGCACTCCCTACTCCACGAAAAGCTGACGCGTCGATCATGCACAGCCCCACTGACAACGCCCACGATGAACGCCAGACCCCGCGTGAACAGGACTTTCACAACAGGCCCTAGGAGTTGCACGAGATGGCGTGGCCGCGCCACCGAGCCGCGGAACCCAAGGTGTGAATCTGCGCGCGGGGAAGGTAGGCGGGCACGTCCTCGAGTTGTGCCCGCCTCAGCCGGCCGAGCCGTACGGGGGCACGCTCATACGTCGACCGTCAGTGTCGGTTCTGTTCGGCGTCGGTGTGCTGCGTGGGCAGGCCGTCGGCGACGATGCTCAGTGCCTCGCGGATGGCGGCGGAGGGCCCGGTCGTGTACTCCGCCGTGTCGTCGCACGCCCAGGCCTCGACGGCGCTCAGCAGGGCTGCGTTCAGGGCAAAGGCCTGGGTCCTGGCCTGCAGGCTGCCCGGTGGCAGACCGGTGCGTTCCTGGATGATCTCCGTGAGGGCCGTCGCCGTTTCGTAGTAGACGTCCAGCCAGACCGCCCGCAGTCCGGGCTCGGTGCGGGTCATGCGGACGAGTGTCCGTAGATAACCGAGCGCTTCCGGGCTGTCGGCGCCGAGCGAGCTGACCTGCTTCATCGCTTCGAGCAGCGGACGGTCGGCGGGCCAGTCGCGTACTGCCCGCAGTGCCGCGTCCATGCCCGCGCCCAGCAGCGGGCGGACGAAGGCTTTCCTCACGCGGGCGCCCACCGGCCGTCACAAGGCCGGTGGAGGACGCCACGACGCAAGGGAGAGACCGCCGATGATGACCGAACACAGGCGCCCGCCGTACCCTGACCGAGCCGTCGCACGGCGAGCCGCGCACCCAGCACCGGCCGGGCCGGTCGGCCGGGCAGGCCGCCGCAGTCTCCTGCCGTCGGCGCTTGCGATCCCACTGCCGTACCCACTTCCGTGCCCGACCCCAACGCGGACCGCATTTGCCCAGCACGCCACGGCTTTTCGGTGCCCCGGAGCGTCGTCACAACCCTTTTCTCTCCTCCTCTCACTGACCAAGCCCTGGGAAATAGGTGGGGGTGGGGTGTCAGTGGTGGAGGCGATCCTCGGGTTCAGGGCGCGCCTGGTGCCCTCTGCGGCCGGGGGCCGGCGCCCGGCCGGTGGCCGGTCGCGACGCACGGGAGGGCGCATCTGATGGCGGGCAAGCGCAAGACGAACGAGGCGGGATCGACGAACAACCTGCGCGCCGATGTGCTGTGCGTGCTCGGGGTGCTCAAAGCCGCGACGGCGGACCAGATCCAGCGCCTGTCCTCACCGCACCTGCCCTTCCGGCACACGACGAAGGAGACGGCAGCCGCGCGGAAGGAGGCGCGCACCGCCTCCCATCGCGGCGCGCTCAACGATCTGCGACGCCATGGCCTGTCCGTCGACGGCGGCCGCACCCGAGGGGGAGAGGAGGTGCGCCTGCTCACCAAGGACGGGCTGGCCGCCGCCGGACTCGAGTTGGACCGGGGGCCGGAGGAGATGGGCGGCATGCCCAAGAGCGCGGGCCGCTCGGGGGCTTCGCACGCGATGACGGTCAACGAGACGGTCATCGCCCTGATACGACCGAAGCCAGACCTCCACCTGGTGGCCGGTGAGCCGGCCGAAGCCATCGAGGCCGCCCAAGCCTGGATCGACGCGCCCGACGGGACCGGCAGCATCACCTCCTACGCCACCGAGGTCGCTCTCCCGGCGACGGGCACGTGGAAGAACCCCGGCGTGGGATGTGCGTGGGCCGACCTCGTCCTCATCGCCCCGGAGGTGGGGCTGCCGCTGTTGTTCATCGAGGCCGACAACTGCACCGAGGACGCCGCGAAGATAGCCGCGAAGTTCGACAAGTACATGCGCCACTTCCACCGCACGGTGAAGGACACCGACGGCCAGGACAAACCGATGTGGCGCACCCGCTGGTCCGCTCCCGATCCCCAGTGGGGCGACGCGACGCACCCGCCGGTCCTGCTCGTCTTCAACCAGGTCGGCAAGCGGCCCGCGCTGAACCAGATGAAGAAGCTCGCCGCCCTCACCCGCGAGCACTGGCAGGGCCAGGGGGCCGACGGCTTCCACCTCTACAAGGGGAAGATGCCGATCGTGGCGACCACGCTGGAGCTGCTGCGCGAACACGGCCCGTGCGGAACGAGGCGCACGTGAGCGCGCCCGGCCTCCTGGTCGTCGACGTCGCGGTCGCCGACGACGACACCGCGCTCGCCTTCCAGCAGCTGCTCGCCGAACGGTGGGCAACGGCGACAGCCGAGCGGACGACGCGGGATGCAGGGGAGCCCGGCGTACGGCTGCGCTGCTACCTGGACCTGCGCCAGCCGATCAGCCCGGCCGCGCCGGACGAAGCCCTGACACCGGTCAGCGCAGCCGCATCACCGTGACCACCGCGTGCCGGGTCGTGCCCGCCACGACCTCCACCACCACGTCGCCGACGGCGGGCGTGTAGGAGTCGCCGGCCTCCGTGAACGCCCGCCCGGTCTCGGGGACCAGGCGCGGGCCGACGACGGACGCGAGTGCCGTGGTCAGCCGCTGGGACAGCGTCACTCGTCCGTCAGGGAGCCGTACGGCGAGGGCTTTCGGATGGCGGGCCGTGCCGGTGAAGCCGACCACGGTGGCGTCGACGGTGTCCGCGTGCCTGACCTTGGCCCTTCTCTGCACCAAGTCAAGTTCAGTTGGGGGCCGATCACCCCGCCCAGCACTCCGATCTTCGGCGCCGGCACCGAAGACGACGGGCGCAGAGTGCGTGGGACGGTGTGGATAGCCTGAGGTGTCCTATTCGCAGGACAACTGTCGTCATTCTCGTCCGGCTTCCTTACGCAGGTGCTCTTGGTCTGGTTCCGCGGGTCGCCGGGAAGCGGCGTTGTCGGTGGGCTCTGCCAGGGTGTGCGTCGTGGACGAACTGGTGGAGCGTGTCGACGATCAAGATCGTGTGCTGGGGGTGGTGGTCAGCCGCCGTCAGGCCATCCGGGAGGGGTGGCTGCACCGGGTCGCCGTGACAGTGTGTCGTGATGAGCGTGGTCGGGTCCTCGTTCACCGGCGGTCGGAGCAGCTGTTGCGCTTCCCTGGGTTCCACGAAGTCGTGGTCGGTGGCGCCGTGGATGTCGGTGAGTCCTACGAACAGGCTGCTGCGCGGGAGCTGACCGAAGAGCTGGGGATTCGTGTACTGCCGCGCTTGCTGTTCACGTTCATCAATCGCAGCGGTTTGAGCCCTCACTGGCTCGGCGTGCATGAAGCCCTGGTGTCTGACACCGTGGCCGCCGATCCTGATGAGGTCGCCTGGCATGGCTGGCTGACCGAGCCGGAGCTGCGGTCGGCCCTGATCGAGTGGCGCTTCACCCCCGACAGCCACGAAGCCTTCAGCCGGTATCTCGCGTTCCGGACCACGCAGTCCTGACCTTTCCTGCCTCGCGGCCCGGGCCGGTGAACGGCGGGGTGTAGCTTCCTGCCCGTGTTAGAACACCAGGATGAGACCAGGACGGCCTACGACGGGGTCGTCGAGCTCTATGCGTCGATGTTCACTAGTCGGTTGGAGACGCGGCCGTTCGCTCGGAACATGATCGGCACCTTCGCCGAGCTCGTGCGTGATACGGGGAACTTGCGGGTAGCCGACGTCGGGTGCGGACCCGGTCATCTCACGGCCATGCTGCACGACTTGGGGCTGGATGCCTTCGGGATCGACCTCTCCCCGGCCATGGTCGACCACGCTCGGCGGGCCGAGCCGACGCTGCGGTTCGACGAAGCACGAATGGAGGCCCTGCCGATCGAGGACGGCACGCTCGGTGGAGTGCTGGCCCACTACTCGATGATCCATACCCCACCTGAAGAACTGCCCGCGCTACTCGCTGAGCAGGTGCGTGTTCTGGCGCCAGGGGGTCTGCTCCTGGTGTCCTTCTTCGGCACCGAAGGGCCGGAGCCGGTCCGCTTCGATCACAAGGTGGCGCCCGCCTACAGCTGGCCGGCGGAGCAGTTTGCCGAGTTGCTGGCCGAGGCTGGGCTCGTCACGGTGGCTCGGTTGCTCCACGACCCAGCAACCGAGCGCGGCTTCCTCGACACACACTTGCTGGCCCGCCGCCCGTAGAGACTGACCTGCGAGAAACTCTCGAGTCTCCCGACAGATGTCGTGTACCGCTGGAGGGAACTCGCAGGTCGGGGCGGCGTGTGGCACGGCAAGTAACGCGCTCCGGCACAGTGGAGCGAGGTTGTGGTCCTGGCCGGGGGCCATGCCGGGCACCCTCGCCGGAGCCGGTTCCTGCCCGCCAGGGCAGAAACCGGCTCCGGGTGGCCGCCGGGGATTCCTCCGGATCTCCGAGTGTCAGGGGCTCAGTCGGGCCGTGGAGGGAGGGCCGGGATGCCGAGGGCAACGGGGGTGCGGTGGGCGAGTCGCGCGGCGTCTGCTTGCTTGGTGCGGACGAATGTCAAGGTCATGTCGATGCCTTCGATCTCACCGAGCCACTGTTCTTCCTCGGCCCGCTTGCGGCGGAGGACCAGGTCCTTCTCGATCTCCGCGAGCCTGGGCAGCATCTTCGGATTGACCTGGAGCATCGGGCAGCGGATGCAGGCATGCTCATGCTGGCAGGAAGATCCGTAGGGCCGGGCGCAGTTGCCGAGTTCGACCTTGCGCTTGTCGAAGTGCTCCTCGAACTCCTCCCACTCCTTGGGGGTGACGTCGGTGTATTCGCCGTCGGGCCTCTGTGTCCGGCGGTGGTTGAGGAACTCCTGGTAGGAGGTGACGACGTCTTCGGCGAAGACGGCGACGTAGCCCTGGGTCGTCTGGAGGTTCAGGTGTCCGAGCAGGGCGGCGCCGATGTGGATGGGCAGTCCGCCGTTGACGATCTCCGTGGCGAAGAGTCGGCGGAAGTCGTGCGGGGTGAACGTCATCCCGGCGAATGCCTCGTTCGTCTCGGCGATCCTCTCGCAGGTGCGGCGGAGCATCTTGAGGGCCGTGCCGGCGGCCATGACGCCCCGGATGGTGCCGATCTTGCGCTGAAGCAGGAACGGCATGGGCTCGGACCACGTCTTCTCGTGTGGGTCGTACCGGCTGACCAGCGGAATCGGCTTCCCGCCTGGGGTCTGGCGGCGGACGATCCGCGCGATGACGTGGAAGAGCTCGGCGGACATCGGGATCACGCGTTCGCGGTCGTTCTTGGAGGGTGCGACCACCAGCAGGGCGATGACCTCGCCGTTCGGCCGCTGGTATTGGCGGACGCTGAGGTGGGTCAGCTCGGTCAGCTCTTCCACCCGGATGCCGCTGTGCCGCAGGAGCTCGACGATCGCCCACTCCCAGAAGGCGATGTCCTCGGCCACGGTCACGTCGGTCGTCTTGCCCGTGGCGTGCTCGACGACCCTGACGGCCGGGTCGTCCAGGAGCCGGGCCCGGCGCCGGTCCGCGAGGGAGTCGGTGCGGTTGTAGCGGCGCCCGCCCAGGGTGAACGCTTCGCCCAGCGGAACCTTGCGGCCGGCTTCGAGGAGGGCGGCGAGGTGCTCGTGCCGTGACTCGACATGCTGGACGAGTGTGGGCAGCAGGGGCTGACGGATTCGCGTGCGGTCGGCCATGTTCCGGTTGTTCTCGCGCTGGCGCTTGCCGAAGCCCTTGAGGTCGCGCGGCAGGACCGGGCAGGGAGCGACCCAGTGGGCCCACTTCTCGGGCTCTGCGATGGCCCAGCTGTGGAGGTCGACGTAGAAGGCACGGACGGCCAGCAGGATCGTCTCGAAGTGCTTGCGGACCTTCGTCTTATTGTTCGTCCAGTACCGAAGGTCCGCGCGCCACTGGTCGTAGACCTCTGGACTGAGCACGAGGTTCTTCTGGCCGGGATTGATCTTCTCGATGCTCACCCAGAACAGGTTGGCGAGATTGCGGGCCAGGGCCTGGAGGGTGATGTAGTCGGTGTCCGCCCTGCGCCGGGTGAGGTAGTCGATCAGGAGCTGGCGGACACCGGCGTTTTTGACGGGGTAGCTGTCGACGAGTTCCTCGACGGTCTTTTGCCCGTTGTAGACGATCATGCGCAGGGTTGGCGGGGTGCTCTGCGGGAAGTGACCGGTGCTGTACAGCACCTCCCAGGCGGCGTATCCGCCGGGTCCGGAGTTGCTGCTGCTGCCGCCATGAATGACCCCCAGTCTCTTGACCTCCATCGCGTAGTGCAGGAGCGCGGCCGGTGTGAGGTCGGCCAGGGTGATGCCCTGGGTGGTCAGTGCGCAGGCGATGTCGAACTTCGCCCGCAGCCGGTTCGTGGGATTCCACTCCGGGTGGGAGTCGATCGCGCGGAAGATCTCATCGAGTTGAGGGTCGCGCTGGAGCTTGCGGAACGGCTCCGGGTAGTCCGGGAACTTGTTCGCTCTGAACCCGGACAGCGACGGCTGGATGACCCTCATGCCGAACGCCATCTTCAGTGCGGAGATCAGGTTGGATCTGTCATAGCGGACCTCCGGCCTGGCCAGGATGGTCACCGAGAGAGCGTTCTCGTCGTTGAAGCCGCTGCCCTCCCAACGCTCCTGCCAAGTCTCGCCGGGCAGCGTCGCGAGGTGGCCGAAGAGCCTCCGGATCCCGCGGCTGCGTTTCTCTGCGACCGAGTTCGTCTTCCCTCGCAGGATCTGTGCGGCCAGGTCGCAGAGATCCTCGACTGATGTCGTGGTCAGATCCCCGAATGGGGCCGGCGGATGCTTGGGCCGCGGAGCAGGTGCCGCCTCAAGGGTGGCCCCTTGGAACCCGGGCCGCCCCGCCTCGCGGCTGCTGTCGCGGGGCCGCGGCCGCCGGTTGCGGGCCGTGTAGGTCTCGACCGTGGTGCGGTTAACCACCGAAGACCGCCTTGAAGTCGTCGGGGTCGTAGCCGGGTGCGATGATCCGCTCGGCGCGCGGCCGGCTGTAGTGCTGCTGCAGGGCGTCGAAGAGGTCCTCGACCCGGGCGTTCAGGTAGCGGCCTGTGGTCGCCAGATCGGTGTGCCGCAGAATCGCCCGGACTTGGGAGAGTGTCAGGTTCGGATCGTTCGCCATCCGGGTCGCGGCGGTGTGCCGCAGATCGTGCAGCGTCCAGTTCGTGCCGAGCCTGTCGTTGACCCGCTGGATCACCCGGCGCATCGCCCAGTAGGTCAGCGGCCGGTCCGGGGCCCGGCGGGTGCGAAAGACCGGCTCGCCGGCCTGCGGAAGCCCTATGTGGTCGAGGTAGGCCGCCAGGACCGTTAGGGCCTGCGGGCTGACCGGGACGGGTTCGCGGTCATCCGTGCCCTTGGTGACGACCCGGATCAATTGCTTGGCCCAGTTGATGTCCCCGGGCGTGACGCCGAGGAGCTCGCTCGCCCGCGATCCACTGGAGACGTAGAGCAGAACAGCCGCCCGGTCTCGGTCGCAGGTCAGAGCCGCGAAGAACTCGTCCCACATCCCGTCAGGAATCGAGCGGGGGTCGGATCTGCGGACCCGCTGTCGGAGCCGGGCTCGCCGGAACTGAGGGATCTCTTCGTCCAGAGCCCGGTGGGCCAGGGCCCGGCGCTGTGCCCGGGACTCCGGTACCGGGTTGAGAAGCGGACCGCGGTTGTGATGCCGGTGGTAGGCGTAGAAGCCGCTGATCACGGTCAGGCAGTGGTTGATCGTGGAAGGGGCGTAGCCGGCCTTGAGGTAGGGCTTGCCGGTGCGCGGGTTGACCGAGCCCGGCTGCGGCGCATTGGCGCTTCGGCGGTGACGCTGGGGGTTCGGGGCGACGCGGAGCCAGCCTACGAGGGCGGAGGCTTCGGCCTCGGTCGCCCGGTCCCAGTCGATGCCCAGGAACCACAGCAGCCGGTGCCAGCGAAGGAGGTCATGGGCATAGCTCTTGGCGGTTGCCGGACGGTTGTCGTCCAGGATCAAGCCGCGGAGGTACGGAACGACGGGAGCAACGGCAGTGCCCTCACCGTCGACAACCGTGTACCAGGGAATCGTCTCCAGCTCGATGACCGAACCGACACGGGGCACATCTGCCCGGCCTTCGATCAACTCGTGACGCAGGTCTAACAACAGGAGTTTCCTTCAGACGGCGATCAGCCGCCCCGGATCGGAGCGACTGGTGCAGTTAACACACCACACACGGCCGGCTTTGTAGGCCGATCGGAGTGGCTTGGCCACGATCCCCTCGACACCGGTGCCTTCGAGCGTCTCGAACCAGAGCAGGGCCTCCTCGAGGTCCGTGGTCGACCACACCGGCACGATCGGCTGGCCGACGTCGGCGAGCACGTCCAGGAGGACCTGGCGGCGCTCCGTGTAGGGACGCGGCCGAAGGTCGGGGAAGCCCGCCGCGGGGTGGGCCAGGATGTCGAACGCCACGTACGTCGCCGGGTGCTGGTCGGCGAGCTCCCGCGCGCGGCGGGGGCGGGACAGCGCGCGGGACTGCGCCGCGGCGAAGCTGATCCGCGCGGTGCCGTCGTCGCCGGCGAGGTACACCACGGCCTCGCCGTCCAGGATCACGCCGGGCGGCAGGCGCATGGCGGCCACGGCCAGGTCCATCCACAGCGCGGTGACGTCGCGGCCGGTCCGCGACTGCAGCCGGACGCCGTCCTCGGTGCGCCACAGCACGGTCCGGTGGCCGTCGACCTTGATTTCGTACGCCCACGACGGGCCTGTCGGCAGCTGCGTCACGGGCCGCGCGAGGGCGACGTCCACGGGCCACTCCACACCATCAGCCTGCGCCTTCGGACCCCGGCCGCCTGCTGGCGTACTCCTGCACGGCCAGCAGGCGGCCCGGACGGCGTGTGGCCGCTGCGGTACGACCGTGAGACCTCGGGGCGTGGCGAACGCCGGAGGCGCGATTGGGTCGACACAGGTTGGCTAATTGTCACTCTCGTGAGAAACATGCGTTCTATTTACTGTTGCAGTGCAACGCACCACCCACCACGAATGAGGAGGGTAACTTGCGTGTTGTAAGAGGGCGGTATGCGAGCTGATATCCGTTTTGCCATCGCCTGAACGTGTGGTGTCGCGGGACCGTGGCCGGTCGCTGGACCGGGGCCGTGCTGAAGTGGCTGCGTGAGCGGCCGCAAGCCCTACAAGAGCGACTTATCCGACGAACGGTGGGCGCTGATCGAACCGGTGATCACGGCGTGGAAGGCCCGGCACCCCTCCGTCAGCGGCCACGAGGGCCGCTACGAGATGCGGGAGATCGTCAACGCGCTGCTGTACCAGTCCCGCACCGGCTGCCAGTGGGACTACCTGCCGCACGACCTGCCGCCGAGCGGCGCGGTGAAGTACTACTTCTACAAGTGGCGCGACGACGGCACCGACCAGGTCATCCACGACCTGCTGCGCTGGCAGGTCCGCGAGAAGAAGGGCCGGCCGGCTGACCCCAGCCTGGTGGCGCTCGACACCCAGAGCCTGCACGCGGCCGCCGGGGTGCCCGCGAAGACGACCGGACGGGACGCGGCAAAAAAAGTGCCAGGCCGCAAGCGCGGCCTGGCTGTTGACGTGTTGGGCTTGGTAATCGCGGTGGTGGTGTTGGCCGCCTCCGCGCACGACAACGCCGCTGGCGCCGCCCTGCTGGACAAGGTCGCCGCCGAGACCGACACGGTCCAAAAAGCCCTGGTGGACCAGGGGTTCAAGAACACCGTCGTGGCCCACGGCGAGCAGGTGGGCATCGCGGTCGAAGTGGTCGAGCGCAACCCGGCGGACACCGGGTTCACGCCCCAGCCCAAGCGGTGGGTCGTGGAGCAGACGAACGGGATCTTGATGCTGCACCGCAGGCTGGTCCGCGACTACGAGCACCGCCCCGCCACCGCCGAATCACGGGTGTATTGGGCGATAAGCGATGTGATGGCCCGCCGGCTGACCGGCAGCTCCACCTCCTGGCGCGGCGCATGACCGGCGGCGAGCTGACCTTGGGGGCTGTGCTGGTGCGCCTGGAGGAGCGGGAGCGGGAGATCGCCACGCAGGTCGAGGAGGCGAGGGAGCAGATCGCGCAGCTGACCGCGCAGTTGGACGAACTCGGTCGTGCTGCCGAGGAGATCCGGATCACCCGCAAGACGCTCCTGGAGCTGCCCGATCCGGCACCGCCCTCGCCGCCGGCCCCCAAGCTGCCGGAACATCCGGCCTACCAGCAGATCATGGCGGTGTTCGCCGCGGCCGACGCCCCGCTGCGGGCACGGCAGGTGTGCGAGGCGATGGACATGGAGATCGCGCCCAACAACATCAACAACACCCGCCTGAAACTCAAGCGGCTCACCGAGCGGGGAATCCTGACCGAGAACGAGCAGGGGCTGTTCACCCTGCCGCGACCGTAACCCCCGTCCCGGGCACCGGGCATCAGCTCGCGCGTCGCCCTGTGAGCAGGTCCTGGTACGACTTGGACTGGAGCTGCAGGGGTGGAGCCATGTCGCCAAAGGACTTGCCGAAGGCTTGCGGCGACCGCGCCAGTTCCATCAGCACCTTGTCCGCTGCGTCGTCGCCGGCAAGGTCAGGCGCCAGGGCCGCGCAGGCCCGAACGCCTGCATGCGGGTCAGCCAGCCAGGGGCGCGTGTCGCCGCCGAGGTGGCCAATGGCAATCACAATCGTCGCCAGGTCGTACGAGGAATCGGCAGCCCGGGCCATCGACGTCAACTGGTTCAGCAGCTCCGAACGTTGCGCGGAGGCTACGGGATGCCGCGCCAGTGACCCGACAGCTGCTGCGGCGCATGTCCTGCGCCTGGCGCGTTCCGAGGCGAGGTACGGCAGTGTTCGCCGCAGGAGCGCGGGAACCAGGTCGAAGCAGGCAAGCGCCGCCTGATCGAGAACAAGTTCACCCAGACCCGTGCCGTCCCGCCACATCCGGGCCCTGCCGTCCGCATCGGTCGACACGTACTCGGCAGTCCAGGCCCGCAGCTCCGGTGCGCGGTCCTTGACCCGAGCACGGATCTCTGCAGCCCGGTCTCCGAGGTCGGCGGCGACGCCGACCTCGTACAGATAGGCGAGCATGGCATCGGGCAACGAGGGATCATCCGGCCCCAGCAGCGGATTGTCCAGGAGCTCGGCGACAAGCAGCGCGGTGGGCGCCGTCGCAGGCCAGGCCTTGCCCTCGCGACGAAGCGTCGCCGACCACAGGTGCGAGTACCCGTCGACGAAAGCCTCAGCATCGTCGCCGAGGAGAGCAGCCAGATGCCGCGGCGTGTCGTCGGCGGGGCCCCGAGGCATGGAAGAGGCCGGACCAATCCACGTCATGCGTACGGTCATCCACAACGGGGATGGTGCCATCGACAGGCTCACATTGCCCAGACTCACTCCGGATCGGCGGACACGTTCACCCAGCCCGGCCGCCGACCCCGGACGCGGACACCCGACCCGCCAACCTCGCTCAACCCGCAATCACGAACCGGACATCAACTTGCGTATCGCCCTCTCACAGCGTCCAGGAGTCCGCCCAGCTCACGACAGTCGTACGGCGTCGTCGGGCTGCTGACATCCCCGTTGCGACCCCCTTCGCCCATGCCTGGCTGGAGTTGAGGAGCGGGAGGGCGGGATGGGCGGCGTGGACGCTGCCGGGGATCAGAACGCGCTCGCCGGTGTTGCGCGCCGGGCGGGGCCGCCGCGCCAGGGTCGTCGACGGTGCGGCGGCCGGGGAGACGGTCGGCGGCTAGCTGGAGGCGTCGGCCATCTGCTGCTCGTGGTGGTGTTTGAGCGCGGTACGGGCCGCGAGGACATCGGCCGGTGCCAACTCGCTCCAGTACGTGTGCGTGACGATCGATCCGGCAAGTCCGAGCTCCCGCTTCCGTAGCCGGGCGATCTCCGCCGCGTCCTGGGGGTCCCAGCCGGGGGAGGCGGGGCGGGACGCTTGCCGCCAGGCGTTCTCGTGGGTCTCCCAGGCGTCCAGCGGTTCGACCGACCACGGCACCCGCTGGTAGAGGGTCTGCAGTTCAGCGCGGACCTGACGGAGTTCGTCCTGCGCGTCGGTCAGGTCCTGGGGGAAGTCGTACGAGGCTGCCACGGAGTAAAGGTACTGCTGTTCGAACCGTGCTCCGGCTCGCCGCACGGCGACATCTCCTGCGCTAACTCTTGCTCCTTCTCCTGCGGCATCTCTTGCGCCTTCTCTTGGGCGAGCCTCACCAACGCTGCCGCATTCGTGCAGGTCACCCGCACCGTACGGGCGTGGTCTGGTCTCTGACATCCCCGTTGCGACCGCTTTTGCCCATTGCCCTGGCTGGAGCAGAAGAGAGGGAGGGCAGGAATGGGCGGCGCGGACGCTGCCGGGGACCGGGGCGCCCTCACCCGGTGTTGCGCGCCGGGCAGGGCCGACGCGCCAGGGCAGCCGACGGTGCGGCGGCCAGGGGTCAGGATTCGTCGGCGGCGGAGTCCGTGATGTGGTCGAAGCCACGGAGCAGAGGCGTCAGCTCCTGGCCAGCTCCGCACAGCGTGCACAGCCGGGTGCCCGGATGCTCTGCCGCGTCCAGGGCGCGGTCCACATCGAGTAGCGGCGCACCCGCCGGTGCTTCCTCGCAGTCCGGTGCGTGCAGGACGGAGCGGGCCGGGCCCCGCCCGTCGCGCACCTTCGCCAGCACCCAGCACCCAGCCCGAAGGCCGGTGCTCCCCGAGGATCTCCCGGACCACCGCCCGTGGTGACCGTTCCAGTTTCTCGGTGAGGACCTGGTCGTAGTCGACGCCGTCGACGGCCGTACGTGGTCGGGTGCGCGGACCCACACCCGGTACTCCGCCGCCTCCACTCCGCCGTCCAACTGGTGGAAGCGCAGTATTTCGGGCGTGCGCTATTCGGTGGTCCAGCAGCTTGGGCGCTTGTACCCGACTGGGGCGAGATGCTCAGACGCCTCGCTGTTTGCACCAACCGCAGGAGGTTACTCGACGTAGTAGCCCCAACGTCGAATGCGACTGGGAGTGATTAGCGGTGGCTCGAGAGCAGAAGGCAAAGGCCAAGGTGGAGCAGGCCAAGGGCAAGGCCAAGGGAGCCGTGGGCCGGGGGACTGGCGACGAAGGTCTTGCGGCCGAGGGTCAGACCAAGAAGTCGAAGGGTGACATGCGTCAGGCGAAGGAGAAGATCAAGGACGCCTTCCGGCGCTGACTAGCTGGACACGCTCGGTGGGTCCCGTTTTCACGGGACCCACCGCTTGTCGTATAGCTGCCGATTGCGGAACGCCCCGCTCAGCGGCGAGCAGGAAGTCACGCCATGGTGGCCTGAAACGCCTTCATGCAACAGGAAACAGTGGCCCGGCCCGTCCTCTACGCAACGGTCGCCACGGCCGCCGGCATCCTCGTCGTCGGTGTCGGCGGCGGCCTGATCGGGCCGGTGCGACAGCGCTGGGAGCGGATGCTGACGACGGCGGCGCCCCGTACGTCGCGGCCGCGTACCTCTCTCCCCCGCGGTGGACGCACAATCTTCCTCGACGAGGGATAGCAGTGCGTGGCTCAGCACGTCGTGAGGGGTGCCGAGAAGGGGGAGGGTTGATGAAGGCGTCGAGTCACGACGAGTTCCGGGAGTTCGTAGCGATGCGCTCCACCGCGCTGCTGCGGCTCGCGGTGCTGCTCACGGGCGGGGACCGGCATGGAGCCGAGGATCTGCTGCAGATCGCGCTGATGAAGGTCTACGGACGCTGGTCGAGCATCGAGCAGCCCGAGGCGTATGTGCGCCAGGTCATGTACCGCCAGCAGGTCAACCGCTGGCGGCTGCGCGGACACCGTGCGGAGACGACAGTGCCCGTACTGCCGGAATCGGGCACCGACGCCGACGCCGGGGCCGAGTCCGAGCTGCGGATCGCGCTGTGGGCGGCTCTCGCGCGACTGACCAAGCGCCAGCGGGCCGTGGTCGTCCTGCGCTACTTCGAGGACCTACCGGAGGCCGAGGTCGCCGCGCTGCTGAGATGCCCGGTCGGCACCGTGCGCAGCACGGCACACAGATCGCTCGCCAAACTGCGGGCCCTCGTCCCGGAACTGGGGCCCGCCGGGCCTGCGGACGGACAGGCACAGCAGCTCAGCCTTACGCCGAAGGGGGTTCAGGGATGACGACGGAACAGGTGGAGCAGAAGGTCCGGGAGACGCTGCACGCCGTTGACCTGGATCGCGTACGGGCACCCGGGGACCTGGTCGAGAAGGTGGTGCGGCGGCACGCCCGGCGCCGCTTCTCGCAGGTGGCGGGGACGGCGGCGGCCGTGGCCGCGATCACCGTGGGGGTGGTGTTCGGTTTCGGGGGCGGCGGGGTGGGCGACCAGGACCGGCCGGCGCGGCCGGCGCAGTCGCCGGAGGGCTGGCAGCCGTGGCGTACCGACGCGCGGGGCGCCGTCGAACGGGGCTGCCTGGTGGACGGCTCGGCGCTGTACTGCGCCGGGTCCAAGTACGACGCCGCGAAGTTCGACGCGAACACCGGCGAACGGCTGTGGACGGTCAAGGTCAACGGCGACGGCGGCTTCGGGTCCGACCATCCGGTCGCCGTGCGCGACGGCGTGTTCTACGGCTACCGCAACCACACCGCCGAGAAGGGGCCGAACGGGAACTACGCCCCCGGCACCGACCTGATGGCGGTGGACACCGACAGCGGCAAAGTGCTGTGGACGGTGACGCTGGCGAGCGACAACCGTGACGACCAGGCCGTCCTGCTCATCGACGGCGCGGTGCTGGCCAACGCTCCGAAGGACCGGACGCTGTCGGCCGTCGATCCGGGCACCGGCAAGGTGAAGTGGCGCCACACCTGGGGCAAGGGCATCTGGTGCGACCGGGTGGTGCTGAGCGGTGTCCCCTACCTGCTGTGCGCGCCGGAGACCAAAAAGCCCGGCTTGACCGACGTCCTCCGTCTCGACCCCACCACCGGACGGACCACCAAGATCACGGCGCTCCCCGGCAGGCAGCAGATCGTCGGGACCTGGGGGGACCGGATCGTCCTGACCAGGACGCCGGAGCGGACGAGCGTGGTCTTCGAGAAGGAGGAGCAGAAAGCGAGGACCGAGAGGCTGACCGTCATCGACAGCTCGGGCAGGCAGACCCCGCTGTCCTACCCGGTCCGGGGAACCCCGGCCGCCAAGGCCCTCGTCGGCGACCGTCTGATCTCCGTGTCCCGTGCGGGCCAGGCGTCCTCCTACTCGCTCACGACAGGAAAGACCCTGTGGACCGCCCCGGTCGGCATCAAGGTGCCCGACAGCGAGGCGAACTGGCCCGAGCTGGCGAAACCGGTGGTGTCACCGCACCGGAACGTCGTGTACTTCTTCGGCCCGGACGGCGATCTGTCCGGCCTCGACGCGAACACGGGTGAGCAGATCTGGCGCGGTCACGTCGACGCCGGCAAGCACGGAGCCATGCCCCAGGCCCTGCTCCACGGGGACGTACTGATCGCCCGGAGCGGCAGCAGGATGGTCTCCTTCCTGCCCAGCCTGGGCGACTGACCGCCCGCCCCCGGCCCGGACGGTGACCACCGTCCCGGTCGGGGGCATCGCGCCCCCGGGCCCGGAGACCGGCCCGGCCCGTCCCGTCACGCTCGGGTCAAGCGCGGCGCCTTCACCGCGCCGATCCGGCCCAGGCCAGAAAGGTCGCGCTGAGCGAACGGCTTCCTCAGCACTCCGAAGCCCACCTGAACTGGTGCGACGCGGCAGATCAGTGACGAGGTTGTCTCCCCTTGCAGAAGAGCGGTTCGCAGTAGGCCGGGATGATGGGTCCCTCCACCACGGTCTCGTGTGTGCCGTCCCCGGGCGGGCGTTTCGCAGTAGCTGATGGGCTTCTCGGAGGCCCGCAGAGCCAGGCAGGCGCTCGATGCCACGATGCAGCCAAGCTCGGTTCCGCACCGCACGATCGGAGGCGCCCTTGGCTGCCAGAGCGCTCCCAGGATGACGTCCCGCTCCAACAGTCCTGCGCTGCTCAGGTCCTGCAGGATGCGCTGGGCTTGCTGCTTGCCGAACTGGTCACCGAAGTCGTTGTTCTTGTAAAAGTCCAGTCGGCGGCTCAGTGTGGTTGCTCAGTCCTGCGGGCCGGCGTCCGGTTACCTCCGACACCGGCGACACCGTCCGTATATGGGCGCTGAGTTGACTCGGAGACGAGGCCGGAGGAGCACCCGCCGTCGCCCGGTGCGGCGGCGGAACGGTGAACTTCTCGATCTTGGGCACACGGTGAGTTGATCTTCCCATCGGTCCTACGAGGGGGCATGCCGTGACCACACCCGCGCGACGTACAGCGCCTGCGAACCGCCGACGAGGGTTCGACCTCCGCTCCACCGCCCTATTCTTCGTCCTTCTCGCCATGGTCGTCAGCATGGTGGGCTTCGCGGTCCACACCGTGGCCGGCGCTCTGGAGCGGCGCCCCGCCTGGGTGTTCGTCCTAATCGTGGTGGCTGTCGCGGGTCTCGCGGGTTCCCTGCGCCTGCGGCGCCGGTGGCACGTGGCGAGCGCGGCACGCCGAGCGGCGGCGGCACTCGACCGGGCGGCGAGGGAAGCGGCCGACTGCCTGGAGGCCGAGGTCGAAGCCCGGGCCGAAACCGGGACCGAGGCGCCGACGGTTCCCCGTCCGCGTCCGGCCGCCGACCACACCGTCGAGACCGTCGATGCCGACTACGACGCCCTGACACCCGAGGAGTTCGAGGAGGCGGTCGCCGCCCTCTGCGAACGTGACGGCTGCACCGCCGTCGAGGTCGTCGGCGGGGCAGGAGACCTCGGCGCCGACGTGGTCGCCGCGGCACCCGACGGGAGCCGGATCGTCGTCCAGTGCAAGCAGTACGGCGCATCGCACCGGGTCGGTTCGCAGGATCTGCAGCGCTTCGGCGGGACCTGCTTCACCGTCCACGAGGCCGATGTGGCCGTACTGGTCACCACCAGCGACTTCACCGCGCCGGCTCTGGAGTACGCCGAACAGTGCGGGATCGTCTGCATGGGCGGGGAGGCCCTGCGCGCATGGACGGACGGCACCGGCCCCCGCCCCTGGGAGGTTCCCCTCGCGGAAGGGGCTGCCGGGTAGGCGAGAACGACTCAGTCGAGACAGAACTCGTTGCCCTCGATGTCCTGCATCACGATGCACGCGTCGGTGCCGTCGTAGAGGAGTCGCACGCGGACCGCGCCCCGGGGAGCCCGCCGAGCCACTCGTGGCCGGGCGTCGACGAGTCGCCGAGCACGATCAACAGGGGAGGTCCGTTGAGGATTTCCGTACTCCAGCGCGGGATTCCCACTCAGCAGAGGTCGAGTTTCAGCAGTTCCTGAGCCCGGTGTCACCCAGCTCAACCGCGAGTAGCGCGCGTACGAACGCGGTCAGATCGATAGCGTCCTTCCACACCTCGAAGCAGCGGAACACGCCAGGCGAGAACCGGGCCCGGTGCCTGCACCCCGCCTCAAGGCAGCGCCCCTCCGCTCGGCGCGGGTGGAACTGTTCGAGGATGAGCCGGTAAGCCGTCTTCACGACGTGATCGAATCGGTGTCGCGCCGCCTCGCCGGGGACGGCGGGCTCGGCGAGTACGCGCTCGTGCCCGACGTCGCGCTGGAGCTCATGATCGGCGTGCGGCAGGAACTGCCGCTGCACAACGCCCACGTCGAAGGCCTCACCCGGCTCCTGCGGGACGCCATCGGCACCATCGGCGCGGGCAGCGGCCCCGGAGAGGGGAACTGCTCTCACTGCGGCGGGAGGGGCCTGGCCCGCCCGCTGTGGAAGCCGTCGTTCTCAGCCGACCAGGACGTCGCGTAGTTCCCGTACGGCACGCTCCCGGTCGTGCTTTGCGGGGATCGCCTCGTACACGACGACGGCCCGCTCCGGGTGGGAGCGGGCCGTAAGCTGGTGGTCCCGGTCAGGCCGTGTGCGTGCGGTCGAGCAGCATCACGGCATACAGCGGGGAGTCTGGGAATGGCTGGCGCTCGCCGACCTTCTTGTATCCCCAGCCCTCGTACATCGCCTGGAGCCGGGGCCGCTTGGTGTCCACCGTGAGCACGGCCAGGGCTTCGGGCCGGTCGGCGAGCAGCGCGGCGTGCAGCCGCTCCCCAAGACCCTGCTTGCGCCATTTCTGCCTGAGCATCAGCTCCGAGACGGAGAACGTCGACGGGTCCGCCGGCTCTTCGGCCAGGTACTCACGCCACCATTCGCGGCCCGGCTCGCCCGGCGCCCCGTAGGTGAACCCGATGGGTTCACCGCCCGCGTAGGCGACCACGCACGCGAATCCTTCACGCCCGCCCCAGTGGTCCACGAACCAGGGGAAGCGCTGTACGAACTCTTCGTGCCGCCGCTCGAAGTAGGCGTCTGCGTGGACATCGAGCAGGGTGGGCCGGATGTCGGGCAGGTCGTCGTGTCCGTAGCGGCGCAGGTCGATGGCGGGTGCCGTGGTCACGCGGGGCTCCATTCGGATCGGTAACGGTCGGCCCACTCGCGCGCCACGGTGGTGGAGGGCGCGAGCGTGAGGAGATCACGGTAGAAGTCGCCCAGCAGGACGCGCAGTCGGCCGGGCAACGGGCTTCCGGACATCAGGGTGAAGGCGTCCTCGGTCGTGGCGCAGGCTTGTTCGGCGTCGCCCTGGCGGAGCTGGGCGATGGCGAGGTCCACGGTGGTCATGGCGCGGTTGCGCCGGAAGGAGGCCGGCAGCGCGGACAGGGCGCGGTGCGAGGCCGCTTCCGCCTCCACGGGCTGACCGAGACGGCTGCGGACGATCCCGGTCAGAGCGTGGAGCTCTGCGGGCCCGTAGAAGGCGATCCAGGACGGCCGGGGGCGGGCCTCGGCTCGCACGAGGGCCTCTTCGGCGTATCCGATCGAGCGGATGGTGGCCTGCCGGTCGCCCTGGTAGGCGTGCCCGATTGCGGCCCGGGCGTGCGCGAGGGATCCGAACAGCGGATCGCGGCGCGTGATCGCGCAGGACTGAGCCGCCTGTGCCGCTGCGACACCTTCGGCGTGGTGACCGAGCTGGTGCGCAAGGATCGAGGTGGAGTTCCACACCCGCATCTGTGCCACAGGGTCCTGCGACAGCCCGGCCAGCCTCAGCGCCTCGTTCACGTGGCTGCGGGCGCGATCGAGCTGGCGGGCGTCGATGCACGACCAGGCGGCGGCCGTGGTGTAGTCGGCGGCGACACCGAATAACCGTTGCCGGATCGTCTGCGAGGCGGAGTGGTCCTGGAGGCCGACAGCCTCGGCTGCGCCGGCAAGCGCGGCGCGTTCGAGAGCGGCGTGTCCGCCGCGTTTCTGATCGAGCAGGGTGAGCCGGTCCAGGCCGTCCCGCAGGCGGATCACATCGGAGGTGCCCACCGTGGTGGAACGGGTGCTGGCGGCCGGCAGGGCGGTGACTGCGAGCGCGGACGTGGCGGCGGTGCAAAAGCGGCGGCGGAGCATGGCTGAGGGGTCCTCGTAGGGCGGTGCGGGCGTGCCGGGGGGATAGAAGCCAAGGCAGACGGGTGTGCATCCGAATACTGCCGTCAGGGCGTCTCGCTGGCGCTGGTGCGGCCAGCGAGATTTTCCGGTTACCCAGTTGCGGACCGTGCGGTCACCGACCGTCCCCTTGTGACCGGCCGCCTTCAGCTCCTCGTTCACCCTGTCGGCCAACGCCCCCTGGTTGAAGGCGTGTTCGGTCATGTGGGCCTGCAACCGGAAATTTCCTTCCACACACTCACCGTAGCCGCGTGATCATGCAGCGTGGAGGGGTTGGGAGATTCCCGCCCCTCAGAAATTTCCGGTCACCGCGAGTAGCAACGGGCGCACTTTTCCTAACCGTTGACCTCGCTCCGGCGTTGGACTGGACATGCGCCCCGGTGAACGCCACAGGCGCCGGCGGCCGTCTCTCGTTCCCCCGTGGGAGATGGCCGCCACAAGCTTCCCGACCGCGAGCGCGAGGCACCCCAACATGACGACGCGCAGCACGCCGCCCAAGCCAGTTGCCGGGGCCTACGTGGACGCCCCGGCGATTCACCGCGAACGGCTGAGCACACAGCAGATCTCAGGCCGCTCGTGCTGCTGGTGCAGCGGAACTCCGGACCCCAGGTTTCCGGTGCCGATACTGCGCGGTGACGCCCTGTACGCCTGCACCCCCTGCGCGTCCATGTACGGAGTCCCGGCCATGGAGGCGAACCAGTGACCCGCGCCGGCACCGACGACTTCCCGGCCGGGCTGGACGACTGGACCGCCCGCGACTGGGCGGACTACCGGGCTCGGGTCGAAGACGGCGAGGGCAGCGCACACGCCGTTCAGCGGCGCCGCCGTCGTCAAGCACGAAGCGAGACACCGCAGGAGAGTGCACCGTGACCGGCGCGTGGCGGCGTTTCCCCAGTAGCCGCCGGGGCGCTGTCTAACGGGCCTCGAAGACCGCCATCTCCCCACCGTCCGACGAAGGGAATGCCATGACGTACCGCAGCGACACCTACGGCGACCGCACCGCCGACGAGTACGACGCCCTCTACAGCGACTTCGTGCCGCCAGCCGCGCAGATCCGATTACTGGCCCAGCTGGCGGGCGCCACACCCGCCGTGGAGATCGGCTCCGGAACCGGGCGGGCCTTCCGGGCCCGAGGGGCGGCCCCCGATCGCTCCAGCATCGTCACGTCGACTCCGGCGTGCGACAGGGCCAATGCGCTCATCAGACCCGCGAGAGATGCACCGACGACGATGGCGGCGCCCTGGCGCTCGTCCCGGTTCCCGGTACGGGGCACGTCGCGCATAGCTGTGGTCACGCTGTTGTTCTCCTCACGGAGTCGTCACGGTGTTGGTCTGGGCGGGCGCGCTGTGGCGGGCGTCGAGGCTCGGGGTGGACGTCTCGGCGGCGCTGTCCAGCGTGATCACTGGGCCCTTGCCGTGGTGTCCCATCCCCCGAGGAAGTGGGGCACTGACCATGCAACCGGCAATGGTGATGACGTGGGAGTCTCGGTTGTGAGGGGTACCTGCAGGGACCCCCAGCTGGCATCCCCGCAGGCCACGCCCTTTGCACCACTGGGAACTGCTGGACGCTCAGTGTGAGAGCAGCGCGCCGAGGTCGATCTTCCCGCTCTGCACTTGCGCGTCGTGGGGCTCGTTGAGTCCGCCGTCGGTGATGTACAGCCGCTTCCCGCGCACTGCGGTGGCGGTGGGCGAGGCGAGGCCGTCCGAGGCGGTCAGCACGGTCCTGGTGGACCCGTTCGGGTAGACGACCGCGATCTTGTTCTGTGTGTTCAGCGCGGCGAACACGACGTTGGAGTGGTCGCTGAGGAAGTTGAAGTCATCGATGCCAGTGAGGCCGTCGGCGACCGTGTGGATCCGGCCCGGAGTTCCGGTGGCGGTGACGGGGACCCGCAGCAGGGTGCCCTTGCTGAGGTTGGAGACCCATACGGCGCCGTTGTGGAAGCGGAGTCCGTTCGCGCCGTACGGCACGGGCGCGGACTCCTCGATCGCGAGGGCGGGGTCGACCAGCCACGCGGTCGCGGGGCCGCCTGCGACCGGTACGGCCCAGACAGCGCCCTTCTGGCTGTCGGCGACGTACAAGGTGCGTCCGGCCGGATCGATGGCCAGACCGTTGGGGACTCCGCCCGCGGGCAATGCCGCGATGCGGTGAGGAGTGCCGCCGGGCGGCAGCTTCCACACCCCGTTCCGGGAGGCGTCGGAGGACCACACGTTGTAGTAGACGGTGCCGTCGTGGCCGCGAGTGTTGCCGGTGATTCCGTCGCCCTTCTGCCCGGTGACCAGCACCGTGCGGTGCCCGGACGGTGCGATCCGCACCAGTGCCGGCCGTTCGCCCGCGGGCGTGCCCACCAGATGGAGACGCATTCTGTGCGCAGGGGGCGGGGCGTGCTGGCCCGGTGACGGGGGCGGCAGGTCGGGCGCGGTCATGTCACGCGGATGACGACGTTGCCGGCTTGGTGCGTCCTTGCTCGGGGCGGGCCATGGCTTCATGGGTCTGGCCGAAGTCGAAAACGGGAAGTCCACGACCGGCCGGATGACCTCGGCGTCGACGAGGGCGGCTCGTTCGCGGAGCTGGTCGCCGCTGGCCTTCATGCACCGTACGTCACCTGGTGTCGGCGGGCACGTCGGCACATCCGGTGGCTCGGGGCGGCCATGGCCGGCCCGACGGCGGGATCGGCGCCGATCTCCCGGGCGAAGGTGCGGTCGGGTGGCCCGGTGATACCGATGACGGTCCCGCCCGGCTTCGGCACCCGCCATGACGTGCCGAGGGTTTCGTCCCCGACCGTGCCGATGACGACGTCGTAGTCGTACCGCCCCGACCCGAACGCCTGCTTCCGGCAGTCGATGACGACATCCGCGCCGAGGCTCTTCACCAGGGCGGTCTTCGTCGCGCTCGCGGTCGTGGCCACGCTCGCACCGAGACGCTTCGCCGGCTGGATGGCGATGGGACGAGGCCCTGGACCGGTCGCGGAGATACGTAATGCTGAAGAGCGGTGCTTTTGACCCCCGCACCACCAGATCCGCCAACGTCCTGTCCTCGCTTCCGGTTTCGATGATCGCGGTCGCCATGTCGTCTTCCGCGTACGCGCGAGTGCGCTGACCAGCCCGACGCTACGGACAGTGAGCCGCAAGCGGATCGGTCATCGGATCGGTCATCGGATCGGTCACGGAGACTTCCGACGTTCGGATCGCCGTCGGGCCACGCCTGCGCCCGGCTTTCCGGGCCCGGATCGAGAAGCTGTCCGCGTCCGCCCGCACCGCGCTCCTTCTCGCCGCCGCCGATGACCGCAGCGATCGCAGCACCATGCGCCAGGCCGCACTTGTGCTCGGCCTCGACGCAATCGCGTGGGACGAGGCGATGCACTCGGGCCTGCTCACCACACGAGCGGACGACCGCGTCTGCTTCCGCCACCAACTGATGGAGGCGGTGGTCGACGAGCCGTGTTCTACCCGCCCGTCCCCCGTGTGAGTACGGTCATAATTCAAAATCGGCCAAACCCTTGCCGAGGGGTCGGCAACTGTAGTCGTATGGTCGTAAGGCAAAGAAGCGGAAGCGGTCGGGCGGCAGAGTTGTGCGAGCCCCGCCGGTCCAGGAGGTTCACCCTCCCCATCCGAAAGGGACTTCCTGCGAAGTCGCTGGTCGCATCGAAGCCGACGCCGGCAACGGCGGGTGAATCGCGGGAGGCGGGGCAGGCGAAGGTCGATGCGGCTGCGGCGCGACATGGCCTGGGTGCCTCCGGTCCACTCGCCTCTTTTGCCCGGTTCGTTCTGTTCGGCGGCGGTGTCGGGGTCGCGTCCAGCGCCGCCGTGGCGGTGCTCGCAGGACTGATGCCTTGGGCTGTGGCGAACGCGCTGATCACCGTCGCCTCCACTGCGCTCGGCACGGAGCTCCACGCACGCTTCACCTTCGGGACAGGGCGTGCCGGATGGCGCCAGCACTGGCAGTCGGCGGGGTCGGCCACGGCCGCCTACGCGGTGACCTCCGCCGCGGTGTTCGTCCTGCACCTGGTGCAACCGTCGGCCGCAACTCTCTACGAGCAAGCCGTCTACCTCGGCGCCGCCGGGCTCGCCGGTATCGGCCGTTTCCTGGTGCTGCGCCTGTTCGTCTTCGCCGACGGCCGGACCCGCCCGACAACGCGGGCCATGGGCTCCTCGCCGGCTGGCCGAGCGGGCGCGCAGGTGTCCGTGCTCTCACCGGTTCCTGCACTCTGAGCGGCCACACCCCCGGCCCGTTTCGCAGCCCTGTACTTCCCGCCCCGCCTCTGCACGAACTCCAGGCCAAGAACCGCACCTGCCCGTCCGGCCGACGGTGCCCGGCCGGCGCAGCCCGCAGGACGAGGAGGGCAGCCGCCCCGGTATGACGGGTAACGCCGGGAGCGGCTGCCGGGCAGGGCAGCTCAGCTGCCGCATGGGTATCCCGCCGCCGGTATCGGGCGGCACGGCGAACGGTTCACCCGGGCGCCGGGCGCATCACGCCACAGCGCCGCCGGCGGTCGGCTCTGCACGGCGGACGAACTGATGGTCGTGGTGCGGTCGAGGTGTGTCAGGCGAGGGCGAGGAAGAGTTTTTCGAGTTCGGCTTCGCTCATCGGGGGTGTGTCCTCACTGGCGCATGCCACTGGCGACGATTTTGAAGCCGGCGCGGTCCAGGGCGCGGGAAACGGCGGCGAGCTGAGTGACGACGTCCTTGCAGTCGCGGCCGGCCTCGATCATGGCGATGACACCGGCGAGCTGTCCCTGGACGCGACAGCCTCGCCGGCGGGGCCGCCGATGTGCAGCCGGTGACCGGCCGAGGTGGCGTGCACGATGCTGGTAACGGGTGCTGCTGTGATCAGGGAGCGGACCAGCCGTCCCGTCCGGGAGCCCCACAGGCTCAGGCCGCTGGCGGTCCCGGCGGCCAGCAGTGCCGAGCCGCTGTCCTGTGCGAGGGCAAGCTGTTGTGGACGGGGGAACCTCAATGCGGTGGATCTCGTTCCGGCCGTCTGGGTTCCACAGCCTGACTCCCCGACTCAAGGATTGGCTGGTTCGGTGCACTGACTCTGCCGCTCCTGCGGGCAGCAGGCATCGGACCCGCACGCCCTGCCTGGGTGCTTCAGGGAAAGCTGATCCCCCCGATGCCGCGGTCGGAGGGGTCTGGCATGTCAGCTTGCGGCGTCTCTGCCTGAGGTGAATAGGTTGACGCGCTAGACCGGTATGGGGCGTCGACATACGGTGCAGCCATTTGCTCACGCTCCGCGGCCTGTCGTCGCCGGGCGGCACTAACGCGACGCGCCTGGTCCTTGACCTCGTTGGTCAGCCTTCTGCCGTTCAGCGCGGGAGAGACCTCATGGGTGGCCTCCACCCTGTTGCGGCGGCCATGGGTGACCCCGTCGGCGGCCGTGACCGTCTTCACGCCGTTCGCATACTCGATACGCCCGGCACTCGGGCGCTTGAACGCAGTTGTCTGCAGTGCGCTGTCGACTAGGCTGCGCAGCTTGTCCCGGTTGGGGGCCTCAAGGCCGACGACCGCGTCGATGAGAGCTTCGGCCAGCGCAGGATGCTCTCGAAGCAGCGCCCGTTCGTTCACCTGGGGCCGCTTGCAGGTGTAGGCGAATTCGTTGGTCTGCACATTGTGGTCCCCGATCTGCACACCCTGGCAGTGTCGGATCAAAATCGTTGCGTCCTCCCCGTGCACTAGCCGCAGGGCCTCGCTGTCCGGGGAAGTCCTCGAGCCAGCTGGCCGAGCCGCCTGACGCTCGAGTTTTCCCAGATCCAGCGTGTCTTTGTGCAGCAGAGAGAATTGGGTCGCGCACAGTTCCTTCATTGCCCGGTCGCGGAGCGTTTTATTTGCAGGATCCAGTGCCAACTCGGCCAGTGCCTCCCGTACCCCGTTGCGGCTGAGTACAGCCGCGAAGTCCGGTTCTTTGATGCGCAGATGGTAGACGTAGCGGTTGTACTGCTGGTTGTCATCTCCCACCTGCACCCCGCGGCAACCAATGATCAGGACGGTCTTCTGCGGCAGAGCTATTTCGAGAGCCGGCTCAGCCGGAGCAGACGATGCCATCTCTGGGATGTCGGTGGTGCTGGGCCTGGGTGGTGTGGGGATCCAGGTCAGCAGTGGTTCGACGTCGGGCTGGTCGGAGTCTGTGTCGGTGGTGCTGGGCCTGGGTGGTGTGGGGATCCAGGTCAGCAGTGGTTCGACGTCGGGCTGGTCGGAGTCTGTGTCGGTGGTGCTGGGCCTGGGTGGTGTGGGGGCCCAGGCCAGCAGTGGTTCGATCGTAGGAGGTCCAGACGAAGCGTGTTGCGGCGACTGGGCAAGGACAGTCACAATCGTCTCGTCGCTCACTGGATCGTGCCGCTGGGAGATGTACTGCAGCGGAGGCGGGCTCAGCGGTAGGGGTTCTGCAACCTTCCTGCCGCCGTTCTGCGCGGCTTGCGTCCTCACCGAGACTGGAGCGGGCCTGTTCGTGGCGGCCATGGCCTGAGCCGGGACGGACCCCGCATGCGGCGCATGCCGTTGGCTCCATGTGTCGGAGATGACGACCGCGATCCAGAGCACGATGCCCCCTGCGATCAGCAGCCCAAGCAGGATGCCGAGGAACACGCCACACATGATCAGACCATTGACCGTGTGGACCGCAACAGAGCTCATGAAATTTCGTGTCTGATGTACTCCGGATCCGAAGGCTGGCCCCGCCCACGTGGCGATGCGGATAGCAAGAATCACAGCAATCACAAGGCCTATTTTGCGCAACACGGCCTCCCTGGATGCGAGTTAGGGAACGCTGCAGGCTCCCCATACACGGTATACAGGGTCGAAATAGGGGGCGAAACCCACTCAGTTCTATGGGAAAGTGGATACCTTCCTGAAGCGGCAAAAGATGTGGCAGTAGGAGGGGTTTGTGACAGGTGTGGAGCTGATCCTGGCCGCACTCGCGGCCGGTGCGAGCGCGGGGATCACGGAGACCACCAGCGGTGCCATCGGCGACGCGTACAGAGGGCTTCGCGACGGCCTGCGGGACCGGATTGCCGCACGGGAGGAACGCGCCGCGCCAGACTTGGACGGTCCCGCTCCCGACACCAGCGCGGATACGGAACTGTGGCGGGTCCGGCTCAGTGCCGCGCTCGTCGGCTCCGGTGCGGATCAGGACGAAGCCGTGCTCGCTGACGCGGATCGGCTACTCGAGCTCCTTGAGCCGCCGGGTATCCGCAGCGACCGCTACGTCGACGCGAGAGATTCGAAGGGTATTCAGGTCGGCGACCGCAATACCCAGACCAACCACTTTTCCTGAAGCTTCCCCTTCCGGAAGGGGCGCCGGTCTCCTGGCCGGCGCCCTGGCAGCTGATGAAGGTCCTTTGACGAGTCGGTCGACCGGCTCGCTACCCCAGGCGCCGTCTGATCCCTTGAAGGCACGCGGATCCGCTCATTCAGTCCCAGCGCATACCGAGAGCCGACAACTCCTCGACGCGTTCCACCGCGAGCATGCCTTTACGCGCACGGGAGTTGGCGACGAACACACCAAGCATCAGCTCGGCCCCGTCAACGGTTTCGATGTGCGATCGGGGTACGTTCAGATGCCCTTCTCGGGTGCGGTACTGGCGGGCCGCCGCCAGATTCGCTTCCCACTTCTGGGCCCGGCTGCGCCGAGGGACGACCGCAGACGCAGCCAGCTTCTCCGCACGGGGTTCGATGCGCAACACCTCGCGGAGCAGCCACTGCTGCACGCCACTCAGCGCACTCCACTCCTGCCGCTGCACCTGCACCCAGCGCCCGATGTCCTCGCCCTGCACCAACAACACACCCTCCCGCTCCGGCAGTGAACCTCCGCCCTGCCGGTGCATGCGGGCGAGGTGAAAGCACCGCTGCCACGCCACCGGCCACGCCGGACACCACGCGGGATCGATCTCCTCCAGCGCCCGGCGCCGCTCCCGGCTCAGCCCGCCCACCCCATAGCCGGCCCGCGACTGTCGTCGCCTAGTGGTTCTGAGTGGCTGTTGTGGCTATGAGCTGGGGTTTCTCAGTTTTGTGGGTGGGGTCCTCCTGGTGGGTCGGGTCCTCGGTGTGTGGGGTTGGGTGCGGCGGTGGCTGTCTG